>JAWLEU010000068.1:0-11017 GCA_041685965.1 Desulfosalsimonas sp. | reverse complement strand
GGTCCATGCCGGCATGGCAGGCAAGACAAACATGATCATAGGCCACTGGAACGATCATTTTGTCCACGTACCGGTACCTCTGACTGCCGGGAAAAGAAAGCAGGTAAACCCGGGGGGCAAACTGTGGCAGACAGTGCTCGAGGCAACAGGCCAGGGCAGCCTTGTAAGCTCATAATCAGGTTATCTGTTTATCTCAACAAACCTGCCGCCTGAAACCCCCAAAAGATAGATGGACTTGTCAGCAGCGCCTGTTGCCTTGAATTCCGTGCGGCCGGTGACTCCCTCATAGGGTGGCATTTGTGCAAGAGAGTGCCTGAGCGCCGGCCTGCTAAAGACGCCTTCATTGCGCAGCTGCCTGCAGAGTATCATTGCAGTATCATAGCCCACAGCCTCTATAAAGCCGGGCTCGTATGCGTAGATCTTTTCGAATCCGCTCACAAAATCGACTACATGGCTGCGTTTGCTTTCTTCAAAGAACCCTTCGGGAATCACCGCGTCTCTTATCTGGTCGCCTGCAATCTCGATGAGCTCCTCGGAATGCCACAGGTTGGTGCCGAGCAGGTATGAATTGTTTATATCGTAATAACGAAGCTGCGGTATTATCAGGCCGGCCTTCTCTTTTGAATCCGGTATGAAAAGTGCTTCGAAATTCACCCGGGGCACGGGTTTTTCCAGTATGAGTCCCTGTTGGAAACCATTGTCATAATTATCCGGCAAGGATCCGTTAACCCCGCCGGGGTAAAGATCACCTGCAAAAGGGCTGCCCTGCAACCCAACAGCCCGCCCAAGAGCCTGCATCTGTCCGCTGGTAAGGGGTCCCGGATTCAAATCCGGCAGCCGGCCGTAATAAACAGACGAAAGTTTCTTAATGGGTTCTGAAAAATCCGTATTCGAGGGGTTATAAGACTCTGCGCCCACCAGCCGGGCATTTTTTGTCGTAAGCATGTCGCGGAAAAGGTTCAGAAATGTTCTTCCGTAATTCTCCTCTGGATACAGAACCGCAAAATTGCGACAGCCAAGCCTGCCTGCGGCGTAATCCGCAAGAGCCTCCACCTGCATTTCAGGGGTCAGAAAATTCTGAAAAACAAAATCACCTGTGTTGGCAGTATCTGCCCTCTGAGTTAAGGCAATAATCGGAACCCCGAGTCTCTGGGCGGTATCTGCAGCCTCGGAGGCACCCCCTATTGGTCCGATAATTGCAGCCACCCGGCTGCGGGCAAGATCTATTACCGCATTTCGGGCTGTCTCGGGATCAGAACCGCTGTCGCGCACCAGCACTCTGAAAGGAGGCTCGACATCAATATCTTGCGAGGCGTCAGCAATGGCCAGCTCGATGCCGCGAAGGGCCTGCCGGCCGAATTTTGCGTACTGCCCGGTAAGCGGAAGCACGCAGCCTATTGTGTTTCCCTCAAAAAACACGGCAGAGGTCATCAATACCATCTGCTCCTTGACCTGACCGGCCATTGGATGGTCCGGAAAACGCTCCAGAAAGCCGCGGAACACCGATAGTGAGTCCTGCACCCGCTGCTCTGCCATCAGATTCAGTCCCCGCTGGTAGGTTAGAAACCCTGCAGGAGGATCTGTTTCAAGCCGCTCGAGTTCAGAATCTATAAAACCCGGCTGCAGAGCCGATACTGCTGCAGAAAGCCTGCCTGCAATTTCGGTGCGCACTTGCGGGCCGGCTTGCCGGTAGGCAGCGGCAAAATACTCATAGGCACGCCTGAACCGCTCAAGAGCCATACATGCGTCACCTGCAAGCAGATCCGCCCGCATGCGAAGATCCGGCTCCGGTTCCTGCCGGCGTAACTTCTCCCTGTAGTCTAAAGCCTCCCTGAAATTGCCCTGCTCCACTAATGATTCCAGGATCTTAATCCTGGCCTGCCGGGCATAGGGGGTGTCGGTATATTTGTTTATCAACCTTTCGTATATCTGACGGGCCTTTTCAAACTCCCCCCATTCAGCACGAATAATTCCGAGCTTTAAATAGGCCGCAGGCGCCAGCTCTGTATCCGGGTACTTCTCCACGTAGCGCCTGAAAAGCTCAAAGGATTCTGAATACCGGGAGTCCTCATATTTGCTCTCAGCCTCATCAAAAAGCTCAAAGGCGGGCTCTGCCGGCCTGAAGTCAGGCTCTTTCGGGGCGCACGCTGCAAATACAAGCACAAGCAGTGCAAGGATGATGTAAAAAGTTTTATTCATATAGCCCTGTTTTCTGCAGACAACAAAAAAAGTTCCCCTCTTATATACAGGATATACTCTGCCGGATCAATATTATTAAAACGCGGGCGCCTGGTTATTAGGCCTGAAGAAGCCCTGCAGCCAGCTCCGAGACTTCTTTTCCGGCCTTAATTTGATTCATCAGCATCCACAAGCAGGACACGTCTTCCCATGTCAGCAAATGCCCTGGCAAGCATTACCGAAAGGGTGCTTTTCCCGCTGCCCCCTTTGCCGCAAACAAGTATCTTCATAAAACCCTCCTTTTTATATCACGAGCACAGGACAACGCAAAAAAGCCCCGCTTCATGCCGGAAGCAAGGGCTTTTTCGTTGATTTTCTCCGGATTTTATCTGAAAATTTACAGCTCCAGCCAGGAATCGGAGTAAAGCTTGCGGCCGAGAATCACATCCACTGTCTTTACGTAATCGGCCAGTTCCTTGGGATGCTCGCTGGCATCTGTCTCGCCGTCCATCGCCTTGTGGATCACGTCCACGATTTCCGGGTGCTGGCCCTTGGCAATTGCGGTGAGCTTTTCGTCCAGAGGATCCGAGATCACCGAATACATGCCGCTTCGCTCCAGCATGACCATGTAGGTCTGGTTGAGGATGGGACGCAGATGTGCCGGAGGCCCGTTGGAAATATTGGACAGCCCGCATGTACTTTTGGCGCCCGGGGCTATGTCCTGGAGCATCTGGTAGAAATCCATCAGGCAGACAAGCTGGTCCTGCTGGATATTTACAGGCGTTACTATGCCGTCCACCCAGATTCGCTCGTTTTCAATGCCGGCTTCATTGGCTGCATACATCAGTTCCACGCAAAGGGCCGCGCGCTCGTTTTCATCGCGGGGCAGACCTTCCGGGCCCCACAGAAGGGCTATAAAGTCCGCGTTTTGCTCCGCGGCAATCGGCAGCATTTTTTCATACCGCTCTGGACGGCACATAATGGAATTGATAAGCGGGGGCTGATCGGTCTTCTTATAGACCTTCAAGCCTTCTTCAATTGCATCGATATTTGAAGTGTCAAGCGCCAGCGGCCGATTGGTTACTTCCTGGACAGTCTTGACCACCCACGGCATAAGTTCAACACCGTCTTTTTTGGCAGGGCCGAGGTTGATGTCAATGTAGTCCATCCCCTTTTCTTCCTGAAACTTAGCTTCTTCCTGTATAGGGCCGGGATCTCGCTCTTTAAGGGCTTTTCCGACCTTTTTGGACATTACGTTCAGACTTTCGCCTATTAACAGCATGGACAACCTCCCTTGGTTGATGCGGCGCCGCCGGCATAGTGTTGCACAGGCACCGATTCATAGTTATTTCTTCTGCTTCAGGAATGCCGGAAGATGCGGGGCTTCGCGCGGTCCTACCGTGATAGTCCACTCCGGAAGCTCTTCTTCTATTTCACCGGCAATTGCCGCCGCATAGCCGGGAATGATAAGCTCCTTGTTTTTGACCTTGTCTGCAATTCCGCATTTCTTGACAAACATTCCCACGTCGTCGCCGGCAAACTTTCCTGCAGCCCAAGCCGTGAGCACTGAAAGGCCCTCGGTGTCCTTTACCAGAAGCCATGCAGGCACCTTGCTGCCCTCTATCTCTCCGGAAACGATAAAGTAGGTGAGTGCAAAGTTCGTGGTGACCAGCACCGGGGAATTCTCGTCCGGATTGCCTATCGGGTACACGTCTTCTACGACTGTCATGGGCCTCTGCGGGTCAGTGAAGATGTTTAACCTTTCCAGCAGAAGCGCAAACAGGCTCTCGCTGGAAAAATCTGACATCACCGTGATCGCGCCGTACTTGGCTACAAACATGGCCGCAAGCATGGTTTCCGTTTCCAGATTGGAAGCCATCTCGCAGGGAAAGGTGATTGTCGGGTATCCCACGGAGCGGTTGTTCTTTTTCAAGGCAGCTCGCCTGATGTGAACCTGGTCTTCGAATGACTGCTTGACGTCTCTTGAACCGGAGTCAATGACTATCTTTTTAAAACCTTCGTCGCGCAGCTTGTCTGTCATCTCGGCCAGGCCTTCCACGGAATCGGCCTTGATGGTCAGAGGAAGGTCGTTTTCCTTTGCAAGAGCGGAAAAATCGTCAAAATTGTCCTTGGTTGCGGCATAAATAAGCGGATTCTTGAACTTGCTTGCTTCCACGCCCGCCTTCATGACATCGATATTATCGGACATCAGGATCAGGTTGAATTCCGTGCTTTCGGCTATCTTCTTGGCTTTTGCAGCAAAAGCGTCCTTGTCTCCGTTTGCGTCCTTAAGGGCAACCAGCTCGGGGCGCAGGGTGAAGCCCACCCGCTCGAACTGAAACGCGTTCCAGACCTTTAATTTCTGGTCCAACTCCTTGTCATCCATGTCCGAGTTGATTTTCCCGGCCATGGCCGTGGGGTTAAAAAAGGTTTTTTCATGCCGGTACACGACCGTTTCCCCGCCTACCGTTCTCGCGCGGACTCCCTTGCCTATCTGTACCGGTAAAATGGGAGGGGCCGACGCCTCTGCGAGCTGCTCCCGGGCTTCGTCCGAAACGTACGGGCAGCTGTCGAGTTCGGCCTTCCCGGAAGCAAGGTTCATGGCAAAGGCAAGACACGTGGGAGCCCCGCATTCCTTGCAGTTTGTCTGCGGCAGCATCTTAAATATCTGAATTCCGGTGAGTGCCATTTTTTTCTCCTCGTTTTACGCTATCCAAAAAATTAAACCCGAGCGGATCAGGGCCGCATCCCGGCCCTGATCCGTATTTTTCTGCTGACATCAGCCCACGATGGATTCCAGCTTGAGCGCCGGGTGATCCTTTTCCTTGAGAAACTCTATTACTTCCTCCTCAGTGGTGCCTACAGTCTCATCTGCAATCCTGTCGTACAAGTCCGGAACTCCAAGCTCTTTTGCCCTGGAATCAATCCTGTCCTTGATCTCTTCTTTGAGCATCTTGGGCATCCACACAATCCTCAACAGGCCGCCCTCTTCCAAGTCCGGCGGGCCGTCGCCGCGGATGAACTTGCGCTGGGTGATGTTGAACTTGGAGTGGCCCACAAAACCGGGGGTTTTGGCACCACCGCCCATGACACCGGCAAGCGTGGTAAACTTCATTCCGCAGGGAGTATCATCGGTGAACTCGCGGTTTACCGTCATAACCCCGTTGCAGGTGGGAAGCACTGCAGCGATGCACTCGCAGCAGCCGCAGGTGGTCATGGGATCATGCACGATTGAGTAGAAGTTGTAGCCTTCAATCGCACCCCGGGATGCCTGCTTTACAAACTCGTTGACACCCTTCCACTGACCCAGGCGCGGATCAATTACTTCGCCCTTCTTGATGGGCTGGTTGGGACCGGTGGGATTGATCTCATAGGATGCCTTGCAGTCCATCCAGTTGTATGCTCCGCACAGGCCTGTACGCTCAGGGGAGACAGAGCAGACATGGTTCGGGGCAAAGGACTGGCACAGTGTGCAGGAGTAGTAGATCTCAACGTCTTCGTCCTTCATGTTCTCCACGCGCTCGTCTCGCTGCTTGTACTCTCCCCTGGCACGCTCTGTCATCTGTTCCACGTCTTCCTTTTTTGTATAAAGGGTAACCTGGACCTTGTCGAGCACCTTGCCGAAATCCTGGTGCATCTTTGCATGCAGGACAACCCCTATATCCTTTAAGGTAAAGCCCTTTTCAACTGCTGACTTGCTCACGCGGATCCAGGATATGTCGCGCTGGCCTATGTGCATGACGCCCTGGATATAGTTGACAAGGTGATGGATCTGGCGCTCGAGAATGGGCTCGAAGTCAGGCTGGAACTCCCTGCCCGCGATCTGGACGTATATGCCCAGAGGAAGGGTGCCGCCTTCCTGGATGTCGGGAAGGTCCTGGCCAACCACCTCGACCTTGCCGTCTTCGATTTCCTTCATATCCGCCATCTTGGCAAGCTCTGTGCACTGTGTCTTGCCTCCGCCCATCTGGGCGTAAAGATCCTTGCCCCGCACGCGCTCGCCCTCATAGGCCGGGCCGAAGGAGCACGGTATATCGATTTCCGAGACCTGGACCTTCAGGCCGCGCACTTCGACCGAGCGCTGTACGATCTCATCATGCGGCACGTTTGCAACCACGTGCTCGTAGGTGCAGATGCCGGTGGGAAGTATTTCCGGGATATCTGTATCTGCGATCGTCGGGAACCCCCAGTTCACACAGCCTGCAGCTGCAACGCCCCATTCGGTTCCAATGTCTCCCAGGGCGTTTACAAATGCAAAGATCCTGTCCTTGTTGTACTTGAGAATCTTTTTGTAGTCGCCCGGCTGGAGTCCGCCGAAGGCCATGGCTGCGCGGTTGGCAAATCCAAGTGCGAAAACTGCAGAGGAAATGTCAGGGCCGAAGGGCACGATCCGGGTATTCCAGCCGATCTGCACATCCGCTTCCATGAGCTGATCAATTATGGATATGCCGCGATGCCTTGCTGCGCAGAAAATGTAGAGGTTTCGCTTCTGGTATTCTTCAACTATCATCTTGGCGGTCTCCGGATCCGGCGCCGCGCCAACGATGGCTGCAAAACCGGGGGCGGAGCCGTCCACGAACTCAACGCCGCGCTTTCTAAGCACAATGTCGTCTGCCGGGCCGAGCCAGATCTTTCCGTTTTCAATATCCGGATCTTCGTGCGGATAGTAGAAATCCGGCTCCTTTACAATCCTCAGGCCCTCCTTGATCTCATAAGCCAGGATTGCCGCCATGCCTGCGTCCAGAAGCGGCCCGAGAAACGGCAGATGGTGCTTTCCCTTGATATGAGGCGGAAGAAGCTTTCGGGCGAACTCCAGGGGCTTTTTCATGTCCTCCAGAGTTTCCACCTTCAGGCCGGTCAGGGAATAGATGACCGGCAGAAAGTACCCTGTGTTGGGAAATTCCACCTTGGTGGAGGCGTCATAGGCTTTAAGGGTGTTTTCAAGCTCGCCTTCCACCTGGGATACAACTTTATAGCCGCCCTGAATGGCAGCAAATGCGATTAATTTAGACATACTGTCCTCCTTCGTTGAGGATTTTATTTTTACTTTTATACAGCTTTATGCTTCAAGCTTCTGGCGGTCTGCCATATCCATGAGCACCCGCTCGCGGGCCTTGTCAATTCCGAGTGCCTTGCGCTTGGCGTCTATGTGGGCGATCATCTTTTGGGCATGCGCGATGGGATCGGCTTCATAATCCCACATGCCGCCGTACATCTTTTCCATTTCCTTGAACAGGTAGTCCTGGAAGACCGGTGCTCCGCTGGTTGGGAAGGTTACGCCGAAAACGGTATAGACACCCGAGGAGACGAAATACTGGCCGATGGAAATTGCCTTTTCACTCATCCATTCAGGCGCGCTTCCCGCAGCAGGCAGCTCAGAGATATCGCTTCCCAGTCCTCCGGCGTTTACCACCTCTGTTGCAGCAAGGAGAATCCTGCTGTTGTCAACACATGAGCCCAGGTGCAGCACCGGCGGGATCCCCACGGTCTCGCAGACTTCTGCCAGCCCGGCGCCGCAGTAAACTCCTGCAGCCTCGGGGGTCAGCAGCCCTTCCATGGCGCATGCAATTCCGTTGCATCCCGTGGTCAGCACGATCACGTCGTTTTTGATCAGTTCTTTGACAACCGCGATATGGCCTTCGTTGTGGCGGGTACGTGCGTTGTTGCACCCGACAACGCCTGCAATGCCGCGAATCCGGCCGTTAATGATGTTGTCATTCAGTGTGTAGTAATCGCCGCGGAAGGTGCCGCCCAGGTGATACTGGATGGATTCCACGCCGAAGCCTGCTATCTGGGTAGCCTTCTGCCGCGGGATCATGACTTCCGAGCCGCGGTTGGCAAAGTTGTCAATTGCCATTTTCACAATGCGCTTTGCATCTTCCATTGCATAATGTTCGTCAAACTCGATGTGGATGACGTCGTCCTGCTCCATCTTTGCAATGGGATGGGTTGTGATAAGCTTTGTGTGAAAGCACTTGGAAACATTGGCAAGGTTCTGGAAGATGCACTGTACATCTACCACCATCGCATCGCATGCGCCGGTGATAATGGCGAGTTCCTGCTGCAGGAAAGTTCCTGCTGGGGGAATGCCGTGGCGCTGAAGGATCTCGTTGGCAGTACAGCAGATTCCGCCGAGCTGTATGCCTTTGGCACCCTTTTCTTTTGCATAGTCAAGCATTTCCTTGGATTGTGACGCAGCCACGATCATCTCTGAGAGTACCGGCTCATGGCCGTGTACAATCAAGTTCACATGGTCTTCCTTCATTATTCCCAGGTTTGCCTCGGACTGCAGGGGATAGGGGGTGCCGAACAGAATGTCCTGCAGATCGGTGGCCAGCATTGATCCGCCCCAGCCGTCTGCCAGCGCAGCTCTTGCTCCCTGGCGCATCAGGTTTTTATAGTCCTGATCTACGCCCATGTGGGTCCGGTGCATTATTTCAACAATTTCCCGGTCGATATTTCTGGGTTTCACTCCCTGCTTTTCCCACTTTTCATAAAGCGGCTGCGGGGCGCGTTTAAGGTAAGCCACCTCGCCTTCGGGTTTTCCCCATTCCGCAAGTGCGATTTCGCCGACCTCGATTGCTATTTCCTTGTGATCCCTGTCAAATGTCTCGCCGTCTTTTTCCACTGTAGTTGCCACGCCGAGAGCTTCTGCCACCTGGAGCAGCTTGTCGGTATCCTTGATTTTGTAATCGTCATTTTCCTGGCGGGCTGCAGACAGGAAAACCTCGGCCACGTTGCGTCCGTGATCAGAGTGAGCCGCGGCGCCGCCTGCAATCATCCGGATGAAATTGCGCGCCGCAATCGTGTTTGCCGTGGCCCCGCAAAGGCCTTTCCTGGTGTCTTCTCCCTCGATGCCGCTTTTGGGCAGCGGCAGCCTGCAGGGCCCCATGCCGCAGTTCTTGCAGCAGGTGCCCTGAGAGCCAATATTGCAGGGCTTCATGCTCTCTGCACGGTCAAATATGGTGTCAATACCCAGCTTCTGGGCGCGCCCGATCATTTGCTGAGAAGCGACATCCATGGTCGCCGCTTTCGGATCAGCAACTTTTTCTTTTTTTGGGGCTGCTTTTTTTTCTTTTTCTTCTGCCATCAGAGGTTCCTCCTCCTGTTTCTTTTGATATTAGGCAAATCCGTCTTCCGCTGGTGTTTCAGGCAAGCTTTTCAAGTGCCGGTATTTTGCAGCGAAAGATACATGTTATGCCATTTGATTACACTGTGAAATATCTTCAGGCCCTCCGGTGAATCCGGTCAAGCCTTTCAACAATTTTATCCAGGTGTGATTTCTGATCCTGTGCCGGCGTAAGGGTCTCCGGCTTCTCATGGGCAGCATCGCGTTTCTTGTGGAGATCCTCGCGTTCCTTTGCACGTTTTTCGCGCAGTTTGCGTTCTTCTTCCTCGCGCTTGGCCTTTTCTTCCTGTTCAGCTTTCTTCTTGGCTTCCTCTTCGGCCTTTGCCTTCTTTTCGGCCTCTTCCTTCTTCTTTTTCTCTTCTTCTTCTTTTGCCCTGGCCTCCTGCTCAGCCTTTGCCTTGGCTTCTTCCTCGGCCTTTTTCTTGGCTTCTTCTTCAGCCTTTGCCTTTGCAGCCTTATCTTCTTCTGCGGGCTTGGCAGCCTTTTCTTCGGCTGCGGGCTTGGCTTCTTCTTTCTTTTCTTCCTTTGCAGGCTCGGCCTTTTTTTCTTCCTTCTTGGCAGCAGCCTTCTTGGGCTCTTCCTTCTTTTCTTCTTTCTTTGGTGCTGCCTTCTTTGCCGCGGCCTTGGGCTTTTCTTCTTCGATGGTCAGATCCGGCTCAGGCGACATGGAAGCGAAATCTATGTCCACGTCTGCCAGCTGCTTGGAAATCGGGGCCAAGTCTTCTGCGGAGCCGCCTTCCATTATGAGGTCGATGAAGCTTTTCACCATTCGGATTGACTCAGGATGCCGCATAATAAGAATGTCAGAGCCGGCCATCAGATAGGAAACAGCGCCCACTGCCTCCATGAGAATGCCCCGTTTTTCGGGATCACCCAGCTCAGGGGCCTCATCTGCTCCCTGGTTGGCTTCCTTGCAGCGCCAGACCTCGTTGCCCAGGTTATTAATGATGGGATACTGCAGCTTGTCGTCGCCCTGGAGAAGCGCGGCCATCTTGATTCTTTCCATGACCGAATAGGAATACTCCATGCCGTATCCAAGGCCGCCCGTGGTGGGGTCAATCAGAATGCGATCATTGGGGACGCCGAGATTTTCGAGAAGGATATTGACCTGCTTTGCCAGGTTGACGTCAATTGGAGATGATGCGATCACTGTATGGCCGAAAGCCATGGCACTTGCGCCTATTCCCTTGTGATTGTCGTCTTCAACAGGACCAAGCACAAGGTTTTCACCCTCGCACGACTCTGAAACCTTTTTTAAAACTTCCTCGTCTTTCTGGACATTTGTGGTTCCCCACAGGATCAGCGGCACATCAATTGCCCCGAGAACTTTTTTTACGGTGTCAACGACTTCGTCCGGGCTTGCATCATTTCCGTTGGGGTCGGCGCTTTTGAGCTGAAGCACGATCATTTCAGCGCCGTATTCTTCAACGCATTTTTTTGCCCATGCGGCGGGATCAGACAGGACGTCTTCAAAGGGCTTTTTGGCCACCTCTGACCAGTCCGTCGGGTCCATGTCCCAGATTTCCATGGCAATTCTGGGCTTATTGGGCATCTCCCCTTCGAATGTATAAAGCGGGAGACAGCCTTCTCCGCCGACCGTCACGGCTTTGCCGCCTTTGCCCAGAGTGATCGGCCTGATGCTGCCTGCATAGGATTCTTTAAAGATTTCGAAGCCCAATGTTACCTCCTTATTATTATGCGATTTCAGTT
>JAWLEU010000067.1:0-11061 GCA_041685965.1 Desulfosalsimonas sp. | reverse complement strand
GGCCATGGCGAGATCTGTTTCAGGATCACCGCCCCTGGGCCTGGTACCCTTAATGGGACGGGATTCAGCAGAATCGCCGCGGCGCATTAAAAACCGCTCAGGAGACGTTGAAACTATCCAGTGGTCTTCAGCGTTGATATAGGCGTAAAAAGAAGCGGGAGCCTGGGTAAACAGCCTTGCAAACATTGAATAGGGGCTGCCTGAAAACCCTGTTTCAAAACGCTGGGAAAAATTGACCTGGTAGATGTGGCCGGCTGCTATATATTCGCGTATTTTTTCAACCGACTCCATGTAGGTCCCGCGGGTGAAAAAAGAAGAAAAACCGCTTCCCCCGCCTGCAAAATCATCTGTGCGCGCGCGGCTGCTGCCGACAGTGTCAAAAAACCAGGAGCGAAGCTTTTCCGCGTGCGACTCGCCCGCATCCCGCCATACGGGTATGCACAGCCTGGATGTGTTTTCGTGCAGGTCTCGGACCAGGATCAGGGAAGGCGCATACATACAGATAACCGGCAGGCCGGTATCATCAATGGCGGTTCTGGGAAGCTCCTCTATGCAGTCTTTGAGATCATATGCCAGGTACCCGAAAAGACCCGCTGCCACGGGCGCCGGCAGGTCAGACCCTGAAAGGTCATATGCATCCAGCACAATGCGAAGTGCTTCGAGGGGATTGCAGTGGAAGGTGACAGTGCCGCCGCCGGCCCGGATATCGGCTTTTTGCTTTGTTGCCTTAAAAGACAGCCAGGGTTTGAGGGCAAGTATATTATACCTTGCACAATCCAAATCTCCTCCGCTTGCCAGGACCACGGTTCCGGGCATATCAGCGAAACAAGCCGCAGTATCCAGAAACGGGGCTCCGGGATCTGTTTCTTCAACCCTTACATGGTCCAGTGACCCGGTCAGGCGCGTTAACCCGTGCTTGTCCAGCATGCCTTATCACCCGTCTTGTGTTTTTTGAGCATAAGAAATCTTTCAGCCATTTTTAATCCGTACTCGGTCATAAAGCTTTCAGGGTGGAACTGAACTCCATACAGCATCCTGTCAGGGTCTGAAATCCCCATGAGCACGCCTTCAGCAGTCCGGGCGCATGCTTTGAGCCCCTTGCCGGTCCCGTCTGCAATCAGGGAATGATAGCGTGCTGCTGTAAAGGGCGAGGGAAGACCGGCAAACAGGCCCGAGCCGTCATGGTAAATTCTGCTTGTCTTGCCGTGAACCGGCACCCGGCAGCGGACGGTTTTTCCGCCGAACGCCTCGTTTATGCACTGCATCCCGAGGCAGACGCCGAGTATGGGCACCCTGCCTGCAAAGGCACGGATCAGCTCAACTGATATTCCCGCGTTTTGAGGATCACGCGGCCCGGGGCTCACCAGAATCCTTTCCGGGGAAAGTGTCACCAGCTCTTTAATACTGATACGGTCCGATCGGTAGACCTCTATTTGGAGATCAAATTGAAGAAACAACTGAACCAGGTTGTGGGTAAACGAATCATAGTTGTCTATTACAACCAGACCGGCCATTTCCGACGCCCCCAAATAAAAACGCCACCCGCATGAGCCTGGGTGGCGTTAGCCTGTTGCATAACTCATTAATCAAAAACTCTGTTTTTTTAAGTTTACCTGTAACCTGTTATTGAAAAAATTTCAACCCTGCTGTTTGCCCTTCACCTTTTTGACCTGTTTTTCCATTTTTTTGAAAGCCTCGGTTACAACCACCTTCAGGGGGTCGTGCATATCCCCCTCGCTTGTATCCCTGCTTACCACGAGATCTTTTCCCGGCGGAACGTGCATGTCTATGCGCACCCGGTAGTCGTTTCCCGAGCGCTGGTGCTGCTGGGGTTTTTCAACAGATACCCTGCAACTGGTTATCCTGTCGTGCATCTCGTCGAGCTTGGCCGCTTTTTCTCGGATCAGGGCGTCGATATCCTCGCTTTTTTCAACGTTTCGGTACGTAATTTCCAGTGGTTTTTCCATATTCCCCTCTTTTTGCGCAGGTTTCAATATTATTGTCAAACAATGCGTTTAAAAAAACTTCTTTGTATCATGCTGTACTTTAGTGTAAAGATAAAACCCATGGCCTTTGAATTCAAGTGCTTGACAATAAAAGGAAGCTTCTTGACAAGGCTTTTGAAGCTGCATATTATAAGTAGGCCATAACATTTGTACATAAAAGGGAAGTCCGCGGCGTGTAGATCTACACGCTTTTTTATTTTAGCAGGTTTCCAGCGGTATTTTTTGTCCCGCACGGGGTAACAACAATGAGCCTGTCCACAACTCAGAAATTACAGCAGCTGATGAACCAGTTTTCAGGGTCCGATCACGTGCTGATACTCATCAATGCCGACCCTGATTCCATTGCCAGTGCCATGGCCTTCCAGAGACTTTTGTGGCGAAGGGTGACACGAATCACCACTTCCAACATCAACACCATCACCAGGCCGGACAACATGGCAATGATACGGCTGCTTGACGTGACCCTGATCCATGTTACAAAGATCGCCCCGCAGGACTATACAAAGGTGATCATACTAGACTCCCAGCCGTCACACCACGAAAGCTTCAGCGGGTTTAAATACAACGTTATAATAGACCATCACAGCCCTGACGGTACAGAAGCGCCTTTCAGGGACATAAGGGAGGAATACGGTGCCACCTCCAGCATTATGACCGAGTACCTGAAAACCGCCAAGATCAAGCCATCCTCCAAGCTTGCCACCGCCCTTTTTCACGGAATAAAAACGGATACCAACAATTTTGAGAGAATGGCCACAAACGCTGATATCAGAGCCTTTCAGTTTTTGTTCCGGCATGCAAACATTCATCTGGCAAGGCGCATAGAGCAGGTGGACCTCAGGATGAATTTTCTGGATTATTTCAAAAAGGCGATCCAGCAGAAGGAAGTGGTTAATGAAAGGATCTTCGTTCACCTCGGCCAGGTGGAAACCCCCGATATATGCGTGCTTATCGCGGATTTTTTCATGCGGGTAAACACTGTCACCTGGAGCGTTGTCTCCGGGTTCATAGAGGGACGGCTGGTAATAATATTAAGAAACGACGGCCTAAGAAAAGACGCAGGCAACGTGGCCTCCAAACAATTCGGCTCCCTGGGCACAGCAGGGGGGCATAAAAGCATGGCAAGAGCCGAGATCCCGGCGGAAAACCTCAAAAACCAGACCACCGGCGGAGACCGGGAAGCGGTTCAGAAGTGGATCATTGAAAAAATAAGCAGCTTTCTGGCTGAAGGGACCGGGACAGAATGAGCAGCCAGGGAATCAAAATTACAATTCTGGGCTCGGGCACATGTGTTGTCTCCCTGCAAAGAAGCTCCTGCTCGGTGCTAATGGAAACCGGAGGAAGCCGGCTGCTGTTTGATGCAGGGCCGGGCACCATGAGGCGTCTTGCACAGGCCGGCTTCAGCGTTACAGATATTGACTTTCTTTTTGTAAGCCATTTTCACCCGGATCACACCGGAGAACTTGCCCCGTTTATTTTTGCAAACAAGTACCCTGATCCCGGCGCCCGCAAAAACAGGCTTGTGCTGGCAGGCGGGCCGGGTTTTACGGATTTCTGGCAAAACATGACAAGAACCTGGCCGGGATGGCTGGACCTGGGCGAAAAATCGGAGATCACGGAACTGAACCCGGAAGACAAAAACCCCTGCCTTGAAACAGATACCTTTTTTTTGAGCTGCGCCCCTGCTGCCCACCAGCCTGAAAGCATTGCCTTCAGGGTCACGGCAAACTCAGGCGACAGTGCCGTATACACCGGGGACACGGATTTCTGCACAGAAGTCACGGAGATTGCGTCATGGGCTGACCTTCTGATCTGCGAGTCAGCACTGCCTGACGACATAAAGGTCAAGGGCCACATGACGCCCTCGCTGGCAGGGAAAACCGCTCAGCAGGCCCAGGCGGGCTGCCTTGTGCTGACCCATTTTTACCCTGAGTGCGAAAACGCCGACATTGAAGGCCAGTGCCGCAAAACATACTCAGGACCGCTTTATCTGGCCCGGGACCTTATGAAACTCGAGCTTTGTGAGGGATTGGTAAAATGATGAAATACTACCCTGTATACCTGGATATCAGAAGCAAACAATGCCTGGTTGTGGGCGGAGGCAGGGTGGCCGTGCGCAAGGTGCAGGGACTGCTGCAGGCAGGCGCCGTGGTAACAGCTGTGAGTCCGGAGTTTGCCGAAGGTTTCGACAGCCTTGCTCAATCCGGGGCCCTGGAAATGATAAGGCGCAGCTACGCAACCGCGGACCTTGAGGGAAAATTTCTCGTTATCGGGGCCACGGACAACAATGAGCTGAACCGGAAAATCAGCCGGGATGCGGAAAGCAGAAACATTCTGTGCAATATCGCAGACGTGCCGGATGCCTGCAACTTCATCCTGCCCTCGGTGGTGCGGCGCGGCGACCTGATGATAGCAATTTCGACATCCGGCAAAAGTCCGGCCTTTGCCAGGCACCTTCGAAAACAGCTTGAAAATCAGTTCGGAGAGGAATATACGGAGTTTCTGCGTCTCATGGGTGCGGTGCGCAAAAAGCTGCTGGCAGAACAGCATGCACCTGAAGCCCACAAGCCTTTGTTTGAGGCACTTATTTCAGGCGGACTGCCTGAAATGATCCGCTCAGGCCGCTCAGATGAGGCAGACAAGCTTTTGCACGAGATCCTGGGCGATGGGTTTGACTGCAGTTCGCTCATGAATACAAACGGGGAATAAATTTGAACTACACACTTCTGCCTGTAATATTCTGCTATCTGGCCGCCTCCGGCGGTTACGCGGGATTTCTGTTTCTGCAGCGCGGGATATACAACCGCGGAGCCTACGCGCTGGTGCTGGCAGGCTTTATCATACACTCGGTGCTGCTCGGGATGGATTATGCGGACAAAGGTTCACTGCCGGTACACAACCTGCATCAGAACCTCTGGTTTGTCGGCTGGGTGCTCGCAGGGGTTTTTCTCGTGCTCAGGCCCCGCATCCGGTTAAACATCCTGGGAGTCTTTGCCGCGCCCCTGATAACCCTTATTACCGCAGCCGCCTTTTTTGTCCCGGATACCCCCATGCAGCCCCAGAGCGAACTTGCAGGGGTCTGGCTTACGGTTCACGTTCTGGTGATTTTCATCGGGGAGGCCTGCCTGGCCCTGGCCTGCGGCACAGGGATTTTGTACCTGATCCAGGAAAGAAACATAAAGGCCAAAAAACACAGATTCTTTTTCAGGCGCCTGCCATCTCTCGAACTTCTCGACAGCACCGGATACACCTTTGTTGCCGCGGGATTCACGGCACTTACCGCAGGGCTGATCACGGGATTTATTTATGCTCACCAGGTATGGGGCCACTTCTGGACCTGGGACCCCAAGGAAGTCTGGTCAGGGGTTACGTGGCTGATTTATGCCGCGCTTCTGCACGAACGCCTGGTTGCCGGATGGCGGGGCCGGCGTGCAGCGATTCTCGCCATAATAGGCTTTGCCGCCATGCTGTTTACGTTTTTCGGAGTCAATTTTCTGCTGGAGGGCCATCACAATGAATTTACCAGATGGTAGCCGGCAGGAGGAAAAAAAAAATAACCCGCCGGCCCCGGAGCTCCCGGAAATCGGGATACTTGGCATAAACCACACTTCCGCCCCTGTTGATCTCAGGGAATGCCTTGCGTTTTCGGATCAGGAAAGCCGCGAAACAATTCAAAGATTAAAAGCCCGGCCGGAAATAAGCGAAATAATGATCATATCCACCTGCAACCGGGTGGAAATACTGTTTACAAGCTATGACCCGGATGAGGCTGTCAGGACTCTTAAAGCCCATATTGCGGAATCCAGGTCTGTTCAGGAACACAGGTTTGAAGAATCGATATACACCCACCTCAGAAGCGAGGCGGTAAAACACCTTTTCCGGGTTGCCTCAAGCCTGGATTCCATGGTGGTGGGCGAACCGCAGATCCTGGGCCAGATCAAGACCGCCTACAAAACCGCCGTTGAAAACCGCGGCACAGGAGTGATCTTAAACCGCCTGCTGCACAAGTCTTTTTCCGTGGCCAAGCGCATCCGAAGCGAAACAGGCATCGGGGACCGTGCGGTGTCGATCAGCTATGCCGCAGTGGAGCTGGCCCGCAAAATATTCGGGCGGCTCGAGGACAAGGCGGTGCTGCTGGTGGGAGCAGGTGAAATGGCCGAGCTGGCTGTGGAGCACTTAAACCGGGTGCGCTCCACAGGAGCCCTGTTTGTGGCCAACAGGACTTTCGAGGTGGGCGTGGAAATGGCCCGGAGGTTTTCCGGAACCGCAATAAACTTCGGGGAAATAGAAGATACACTGAAATCGGCTGATATAATTATCAGCTCAACAGGCTCGTATGACTACGTGATCAAAAAAAAGCAGGTCAGGCCGGTGATGCGGCAGCGAAAGCAAAAGCCGCTGTTTTTCATAGATATAGCAGTGCCGAGAGATATCGACCCCGCTGTCAACCGTATTGAAAACGCCTATGTATACGACATAGACGACCTCCAGGGAGTCATAGAGGAAAACATGGAATCCAGGCTCAGCGAATCCGCGAAGGCAGAGCGAATTATAGATGAGGCCGCCGTGCGCTTTGACCAATGGTATGAAAGCCTGGACGTGGTTCCCACTATAAAGCAGCTGCGGGGCAAGCTTGCCGAAATTGCGGACTCGGAGCTAAAAAAAACACTGCAGTCAATGGATCATCTGAGCAGCCAGGACATAGAAGCCCTTGAGAGGATGAACGAGGCTGTGATTAAAAAATTTCTCCACGACCCGGTACGGTTTTTAAAAGACCCGGGCTCTCACAGGGACAAGTCCCTGTATATCGACCTTACCCGCAAAATCTTCAAACTGGAAGACGACTGAGCAGGGCCCGGGAATTTTACTCTTTACTTTTAAAATTCGGTTGTGGTAAGGAACATTCTCTGTTTAATTCAGTAGAGCAGAAAACACCCCGGATTATTCACACGAACTCGTTGAGTGCCGGAAACAAGCGACATTGAGGAAGCACCCATGGAACAAAAAGACATTGAGTACTTCAAGGAACTTCTAAACAAACGCCTCGAGGATCTGCTCAACCAGGCCGAAGACACCGTCTCGGACATGCATGACTCCAAGGGCAACTTTCCCGATCCCACTGACAGGGCGGCTTATGAAGCCGAGCGCAACTTCGAGCTCCGCATCAGGGACCGGGAATACAAGCTGATAAAAAAGGTCAAAAAGGCACTGGAACGCATTGACGAGGGCTCTTTCGGTATATGCGAAAGATGTGGAGAGGATATAGATTTCAAGCGCCTGAAGGCAAGACCCGTGACCACTCTCTGCATTGACTGCAAGACAAAAGAAGAGGCCCACGAGAAGGCGCTTGGGCTATAAACAAGGCAATATTGATCTTCACATACATTCCTCTGCGTCCGACGGAAGTCTAAGTCCGGAACAAGTACTCAGCCAGGCTGTGGAATCAGGACTGGCGGCAATTGCCATCACGGATCACGACACCCTTGAAGGCAGTGCAGCGGCCCTGAGACACGGGATACCGGAAAATCTGGATTTTCTCACGGGCGTGGAAATAAGCGCCGAATATCCGCCCGGCTTCGACATTTCAGGCAGCATGCATATCCTGGGTTACGGGATCTCGCTGCAAAACCCCCGTCTGAATCAGCTGCTTGAAAAACAGCAGCACTCCCGCAGCAGCCGGAACCCTGGCATCATAAAAAAACTAAACTCCATCGGAATCCCGGTAACCCTCGAAGAAATAGGCGCTGAAGCCGGCAGACAGGAAATCGCGCGCCCCCATATTGCATCCCACCTGGTGCGGAAGGGATATGCCGCAAACGTCGACGATGCATTTAACCGCTACCTGGCGAGAGGAAAGCCCGCCTATGTTGATAAGTTCAGAATCCCGGCGGAGCAGGCAGCAGCAGCCGTAGATGCAGCAGGCGGCATAGCGGTCCTGGCGCATCCCGGCCTGCTGCCCGAATCCATCCGGAACCGTCTTGAAAGATTCATAACAGTCCTGACATCCACGGGGATATGCGGAATCGAGGTGTATTATCCCGGACACGGGCCGGAACAGATAAGCACTTATGAAAACCTGGCTGAAAAATTGGGCCTCCTGGTAACCGGAGGCACTGATTTTCACGGAGATATAAACCAGCACATAAGCATGGGAACAGGATTGGGCAACATGGCAATACCTTTCTCCATCTTCGAGAGGCTTTTGCAGGCACTGGATTCAAAAAAACACTCACAGGATTTTCCGGCATCAAACAAATAATGATGGCACTGTAAAAACTTACTTTTTACGACAGCATCAAATAATGGCACATAATTCACAGCATCCTGATTTTTCCGTACTTGAAAAAAAACTGGGATACCGGTTTGCAGACGGCCGCATTCCTGCCGCCGCCCTCAGGCACCGCTCCTACGTCCATGAACACCCGGAAAGCGGAACTGACAACGAGCGCATGGAATTTCTGGGAGATGCGGTATTAAACCTGATAGTAAGCCACATATTAATGGAGCGGTTTCCGGATCTAACCGAGGGCCAGCTTTCCAGGGCAAGAGCGGGGCTGGTAAACGAAGACCGCCTGGCTGCCGCAGCCAGAAGCATAGAACTCGGAGATCATCTTCTGCTTGGAAAAGGTGAACAGCGATCCAGCGGGCAGTACAAAAAATCGATTCTTGCAGACACTTTCGAAGCCCTGGTGGCAGCAGTTTATCTCGACGGAGGCTTTGGTTCGGCATTTGAACTGATCCGCACCCATTTCGCCCCTTTTTTCAAGGCGGTGGAGGAGGAAAACCCCTACTACGACTACAAAAGCCTTCTGCAGGAACATGTCCAGTCCATGCACCTTGATATGCCTGCCTATGAGATAGTCGGGGAAAGCGGCCCGGACCATGACAAGACCTTCAGGGTCGCCCTGGCAGTCGGGGGATTAAAAACAGAAGGAACAGGGAAAAACAAGAAAACCGCGGAACAGGACGCAGCCCGCCGGGCCTGGGAACAAATAAAGGACTCCGACGCCTGAGTCATGAAGCCCAGCAGTGAAAAACCCTATGTAATCCCCGTCTTTATCCCGCATTCGGGATGCCCCCACAGGTGTACATACTGCAACCAAAAAGCGGTGACAGGAACACAAGAGAGGATGCCCGGCCCGCAAGAGCTGCGCACAGAAATGGAGCACTGGCTGCAGTACAGGCGTAAAAACCGCGGCTTTACAGAGGTGTCTTTTTTCGGCGGAAACTTCCTGGGCATTGAAAAAGACCATGTCCGCCGTCTTCTCGATGTGGCCGCCGACTGGGTGAAAGCCGGAAAAATAGACGGCATACGTTTTTCCACAAGGCCCGACACCGTTGATAAGGACCGCCTGGAGCTACTTGCCGGCTACCCGGTCTCAACAGTGGAACTCGGGGTGCAGTCCATGGACGACCGCGTGCTTGCCCGGGTAAAAAGAGGCCACAGCGCGGCTGATTCCGCCTCTGCGGCTGACATGCTCAAAAATGGCGGATATCGGGTGGGCTGCCAGATAATGACCGGCCTGCCAAAAGAAGACGAAAACGGCTCAATCAGGAGCGCGGCCGCAGTGGCAGGGCTCAGTCCCGATTTTGTAAGGATTTATCCCCTGGTGGTGCTTTCCGGAAGCCTGCTTGCAGCACAATACAGGAAAGGCCGTTTTCAGCCCCTTGAACTGAAAGAATGCGTAAGGCGGGTTGCAGCCCTTTACAGGGTTTTTTCAGAAAACAGGATACCCGTAATCCGCATGGGGCTGCAGGCCTCCCGGGATCTTAATGCCGGAGGCACCATTGTTGCCGGACCATATCACCCGGCCTTCGGGCACATGGTTTTCTCGGAGCTCATGCTTGAAAAGGCCCGGGAGGTGCTTGATTCAGCCGGGCAACTGCCAGAAACTGTTGAACTCCGGGTCAATCCTTCATCTGTCAGCCGCATGCAGGGGCTTGAAAAATCCAACATAAAAGAGCTTGAAAAAAACTACCCCGGCGTCCGCCGTTTTATTATCAGGCAGGATGCAGGCGTGGATGCAGATGATGTGGTAATTTCTTTCTAATCATGCCTGATTTTCCCTGTCGAGAAACCTTCGGTACTCCCAGAGCTTGGCAAGCGACTTTACCGCCTGTTCCGGCGTCGGAAAAAACAGCCCCTTGTAGCTGCTGTCCTCCATACTGTAGACTGTCCTGTCTTTTTCCTCGCGCAGCATGTTTACCCCGAGAATCGGCTTTTGGTACCTGTCCATCAGGGAAACTATGTGGGAGATATATCTTGCCTCAAATGCATCCAGGGCTTCGAGCACCGAGTCCATGAAGTCTTCGGCACAGGTGGGGTCAGCCTTGTGCACGGAGTCGGCAAGCCTTGCAAGCATGTGTCTTCTGCCCACAATTCCAAGATTTACTACGGCATCGCATCCCTGCCAGCCTGCAAGCAGTTCGATTACCCTGATGGGAAGCTCCGGATCGTTTTCTCCCACCAGATCAACCGGATTGGCCCTGCTCCAGTAGGGAGGAAGCACCGTGTCGATTTCGGCTGTCAGATCATCCGGCAGTTCCGGAACCTCGAGGCCGTAATATTCGCACAGGTCAGCCGCGACAACCCCCCATCCTCCGCCCAGCGTCATGATGGCGACCCTGCTTCCCGCAGGCAGGGGAAGAGAAGAAAATGCCGCGGAAAGATCCAGCAGGTCCATGGGTTTGTCAACCTTGACTATTCCCGCCTGTCTGCACACCCCGTTAAACACCCTTGTATTGGATGCCATGGCTCCGGTATGGCTGGAAGCCGCCTTTGTGCCGGCCTTTGTCTGGCCGCCCTTGAGCAGGACTATCGGCATCTTCCGGCTGACGCGGCGCGCGCTTTCATAAAACCTGCGCCCGTTTTTCACGCTTTCCAAGTAAAGCATCACCGTGCGTGTAAGTGAATCTACCTCGAATGCATCCAGGTAGTCCTCTATTGTTATCATGGCCTCGTTTCCTGAGCCGCAGAAGGCCCTTATGCCAACGCCCTGCAGTTCAGCAAATGCAAGCAGCTGGTTTCCCATGTTGCCGGACTGGGCAACCATGC
>JAWLEU010000066.1:4017-11141 GCA_041685965.1 Desulfosalsimonas sp. | reverse complement strand
GGTTTTTATCATTTGAACATTCGATATTCGTATTTGTTTCGGATTTCGGATTTCGATATTCGGGTTTTGGCTGAACAGGGTTTTCGTTCAGCCACTATTATAAGCTTTGGAAAGGAAAAGGGCAAGGTGTACAGAAGTATGATTTTCAGGATGTTTTCAGTATGTGTGCTGCTGTTGCCTGCACTTTTTCTGCAGTTTTCCATGCAGGGGTGTGCTGTTATTGATTATGCGGCTCGCGACACGCTACACCCTGATGAAGGCTCCATCGAACTGCCCGGCCTGAAAGAGGATGCCTCAATCAGGCGCGATGAGCTGGGAATTCCGGTTGTAGAGGCCCGTAACATGGATGATCTGAATTATGCGGCCGGATATGCCATGGCTTCTGACAGGCTTTCCCAGATGGTGAGCTTTTCCCTGCTGGGCCAGGGGCGCCTGGCTGAAATGACTGGCCGGGCCGGGCTTGATATCGACGTGTTTATCCGGACCCTGGGCTTGCCGAAAGCGGCGGAAAAACAGTACGAACAACTTTCCCCCAGGCACCGCAGAATGCTTGAGCAGTTCTCAAAAGGGGTGAACGCCTACCTTAAGGCCCATCAGGACAGCCTACCTCTTGATTTCAAGCTTGCCGGCTACACCCCCGAACCCTGGGAGCCGATTAATTCCTTTCATGTGTTTAACGTGCTAAATATGGGGCTGTCGTTTAACTTGAGCGAAGAGATCGCTTTTTTGAACCTGGCAGGCACTCTGGGCCCCGGCAAGGCTGCCTGGCTTTTTCCGGTGTATCCGGATGAAAGTCTGCCGTTTGAAAAAGCCCGGGTTTTTTCCGAAGCCAGGCTTTCTGAAATTAAAGGCTCTGTCCAAAGGATAGCTGATACAGCGGAAAAGATAGAGCGCATCCTTATGCCGGCCGGCACGGCAGCCTCCAACAACTGGGCCGTGGCTCCGCAAAGAACCGAAAAAGGCGCAAGCATTGTTGCAAATGATACGCATCTGCCTCTGGAGCATCCTCCCCTCTGGATGCTGATGCAGCTCAAGGCCCCGGATTTTCACGTGGCAGGTGTTGCCATGCCCGGCATCCCCGGGATTGTGGCTGGATATAACGGCGATATTGCCTGGGGGGTGACAATGGTAATGGCGGATACACAGGACCTTTTCCTGGAGCGCATAAAACAGATCAACGGAAAAGATCATTACTTTTACAAGGGAAAGTGGCATCCTGTTGAAACCCGCACTGAAACGTTTCAGGTAAAGGGCGGCGACCCGGTTGAAAAAACCGTGAGAACCACCAACCACGGGCCGCTTTTAAACAGCGCCCTGCCGGGGAAAAACGTGGACCCCTCAATACCATCGAAAGCTGAAACCGATTTCGGGCTGGCTGTGTCAACAACCATGGCGGAAAAAGACTACACATTTGACGGTATGTACGGGCTTCATTTTGCGAAAAACATGGATGAAGCACGCGAGGTAATCGACAGGGTCAGGCTCATGGGGCTTAATTTTGTTTATGGGGATTCGGAAAATATCGCATGGCAGGTATCCGGGCGATATCCAGTCCGCAAGAACGGGCGAGGCCATCTGCCTTCTCCCGGCTGGAGCGGAGAATACGATTGGCAGGGTTATCTGCCGGTACAAAAGCATCCTTATGTCAAAAATCCGGAATCCGGATATGTGTTTACTGCAAATAACCGCACAGTTGATCCGCAGCAGGGCCCTGTTCTGGGTTCTAGCTGGTATGCACCCGAAAGGGCCGAGCGCATAAGGCAGATGCTGGCTGAAAATGATTCCTACACCGGTCAGGAAGCGATTGCCATGCAATACGACCGCACCGATCTTCTGGCTGCTAAAATCAAAAACCTGCTATTCGACTCTCCAGTGGCAGACAGGATAAATGAAAAAATTGACAGATGGGATGATGAGCGCAGAAAGGCCCTGGCAAGACAGTCCCTGGAGATTTTGCGGGAATTTGACGGAAAAATGCAGGCGGATTCCTCAGGAGCGGCTCTTTTCGGTATCTTTCATCATGTTTTGACACGCAACCTGTTCAAAGACGAACTCGGAGCTTATGATTCCAGGGCGTGGAAAAGTTTCAGGGTTCTGAGCAGGGGCATTTACGGGCCCGAGCAGGACCATCTGCTCGGGCGTCCCATGAGTCCATTCTGGGATGATGTTACCACGCATGAAAAAATCGAGACCAAGGCGGACATTCTGGCAGCTTCTCTGGCGGATGCCGCGGCCTATGCAAAGCGCACAATGGGCAGTGAGCCTCAGGACTGGCAGTGGGGAGAGATCCATACCTATGAGTGGCGGACCAGGCTTTCGAAAATGGGGGGGCAGCTGCCGCTTTTAAAGCGTTTCGGTGCATGGATTTCCTCCCATTACACCGACCGGGGGCCTTATCCTGCAGGCGGCGGGTTTAACACAATCAATGTTGCCGGGTATCGCAAGGGCGAGGATTTCGATGTCTGGCTGATACCGTCAATGCGCATGGTGGTTGATTTCGGAAAAGACGAGCCGCTTTTCTTAATAAACAGCGGCGGCCAGTCAGGAAATCCTGCAAGCACTCATTTTGACGACGGCATCAGGGTCTGGCTGGAAGGCGGCAGCCGGCAGATGAGTTACCTTGAAGATAACCTGCGTGAACAGTACAGGCACGTTTTTCATTTGAAAGCAGATGACAAGTAAAAAACTAAGGATTTCGGGTTCTTCCTTTCAGGAGTCTGCAATGAGCCTTACACGGCAAGCCGGAAAAATACTGATTGATGCCGCGGCAGCGGCGGAAGACCACCAGGCCGTCAGGATATGCTGGGAGGCTGCGGTTGATACCGATGTCGTCGTATATGCGGCAAAGACCCCTTATCCTGTGGACAGGGGCAGGGAAGCAGGCCGTTCAGGCGACGGATGTATACGGGTAAGCGGTCTTGATCCTGCAGCAAGATATTATTTTTCGCTCGAGGCCCGGGCAGACCGCCTGGTAACTGCAGAGCGGCGGGTCTGGATGGACGGTGCCGTTAATTTTCGTGATCTGGGGGGGTATAAAACCCATGACGGCCGCAGGGTCAGGTGGGGCAGGGTGTTTCGCGCCGACGGGCTGTCCCGGCTCTCTGATACCGACCTACAGCGTTTGAAACAGATGGATATAAGGCGTGTATACGATTTCCGAACCGCTTCGGAGATTGAAGGTGCTCATGACAGGCTGCCTGAGGATGGTTCCGCGGCCCGCATTCACCTTCCTGTAAGTCACGGAAAATTCGATTTTGCAGATGCAGTCCGGCGTCTTCAAAACGGGGACACAGCCTGGCTGACCCCTGATTTCATGGTAAACGGATACATACGCAACCTTGAAAAATACCCGCAGACATGGGCCGCAGTTATCCGTGACCTGGCCGGCCCGGAAGCAGGGCCCGTGGTTTTTCACTGCACAGGCGGAAAGGACCGGACCGGGACGTGTGCCGCCCTGATTCTGCTTGCCCTGGGAGTGCCCGAGGAAACCGTGATAGACGACCATCAGGTTTCCAATATCTATATTGCAAGGCTTTTGCCGCGTTTATACAGGCAGATGGAAAAAGCAGGCATTGATCCTGACGCTTTGTTTCCCTATCTGACTGCGCCGAGGCAGTGCATTCTGGCTGTGGTGGACTATATCATGGAAAACTACGGTACTGCGGCTGACTATCTGATCAGAAAGGCAGGTATGCGGCTGGATGAGATAGAGCGGCTGCAGCAAAATCTGCTTGACTAACCCCCGGTACTGCGGATGTTACTGTACAGCCCGGACCTCTATGCCGTCAATCCAGAGTGTCCCCCGGGTCATGAGGATATCGAAATGTATATGACGGCTGTTTTTAAGGGCCGGAGGCGTTTGAATCTTGAATTTAATCCAGTCAGTGACGCCTTTTGTTTTTGCTATCAGATCAATTACGCCGCCCGGTTTAATTCGCTGGGGGCGGTAATTCATACGTACGGCGGGCGCCTGGCGATATTGGTTGTAGTCGATATCTTCAGTTTTGACCCAGAAGGTTGCTTCGTGGGGTGTGCCCGGGGTCAGAGGCTCTGAGAGGTCTTTGTCCAGATATACAAAAACGCGGCCTCCGGGCGGCTCCACCGAAATACGAAGGGATTGGTTTCCGCTGCGCTTTTCTTCTTTATCAAGCACAACTTCTGCCTCTGTGCCTCTTGATTTATTGACCTTCCAGCCCGCCGGGAGGTTGTCGGCTCCTTTTGATTCAAAATCCCCGTTTTCGATCAGGTTTTCGGAAAAGGCCGTACCCGTCAGCATGGCAGCGATTAGTACCGTTAACAAAAAAGCGGTCCTGATCGAATTTTTCATTGGCCTCTTTCTTTTTTTTAATTATTTCTTTACTCATCTTATCAAAAGCGAGTATAGATTAAATCTTAAACAGCCTGGAATCAAGAAAAAAATGGGTTTTGCAGCCTTTATCACACTGCCGGCGGGTATCAGAAAACACAACCGGCCTTGATTATCCGGCCTAGTTCTGTTTTAATTGAATAAGGCCGAACAAGTATTAAAGAAAATTTTATTTATTGCTCACCCTGGGAAAAAGGAGGAAAACATGTCATTTAACGCTCGATGGATTTTGCTGGTGGTATTTGCCGGACTAATCACACTGGGTGTTTCAGGATGCACAGAGGAGAAAACCGCAAGGCTTGAGATCGAGGACTATGAATTGTCTGTTAGAGCCGAAGGCGGGGATTCGAACATACATTCCATTGACGCAAAAGGAACGGTTGCCAACAAGGGTGATGTTGATGTAAAAAATGTCGAAATCACGGGTTACTGCACTTCCTGCGAAGAAGAGGTCATAAACGGCCAGTGGTTTGTAAGCGACTATGAAAAGACTTCCGATCAGAAAGACGTGATAGGCTATCTTCCCGCCGGGGCGACAGAGGAGTTCGAGTTTCAGGATATCGCGTTTTTTCCTGCACCCGAAGGAATTTCTGCACCTGAGGAAGTTCCTGAAGATCATGATTTTGAAATAGTTATAGAATCCCACGAGATTGATGATTAGGAAAAGGCCGCCCGGGATTTTGAATATTTGGAGGTGGCAATCGAGTCCTATGAATTCTCCAAGTAGGGGTGGCGGTCTTTTACGGGCCCCGGGGTCATGAGGGGGTGCCTGATTCCACAAGTCTTATCAGCACCGGCACCCCGAGGTTTTCCCTTAAGCGGTCTTCGCAGCGGCGCAGAAGTTTTTCCAGCTCCTTTATTTCATCTGAAAATATTTCCTGGTTCATCCGGATAAAAACCTCGAGCATTTTTTTGCCCTCGCGGTTTATAACACGGAAGGTGAGCGAGTCTGTTGAAATCCGGAGCATGTTTTGCAGGTGGAAAATAACCTGGCTGCCGTGGACGTTGACCCCGTCTATGTTCATGATATCGTCGGTGCGCCGGGAATTCCACTGCATGCGCACCAGGGTGCTGCCGCAGCCGCATGATTCTTTCATCAAACTGGCGCGGTCGCCGGTTTTAAAGCGTATGAGCGGAAATGCCCTGGTTGTAAGTGTGGTTAAAACCAGTTCCCCCTCGCTTGCCTCCGGCAGGACAGCTCCTGTTTCAGGGTCAACCACCTCGGCCAGGAAATGGTCTTCATTGATGTGAAGTCCGTTGTGTGAGCCGCATTCAAATGCAACCGCCGGACCGGGTACCTCGCTTAACCCGTAATGCTGCCATGTGCGCACGTGCATGCGTTCTTCCAGGTCTTTTCGAAAATCCGAATCAGAATACTCACCGCAGAGTATAAGGGTGTGCAGGGAAAGCGAGGCAGGACCCATTGAGGCCTCTGCCATGCAGTCTGCTATGTGTCCCGCAGTTGCGGGAGTGGTTATAAGCACATTGGTTTTGTAGTCCCGCAGCACCATTAGGTGTTTTTCAACAGAAAGCTGTGTGTTTGGAATAACGCTTGCCCCCATGGACTCGGCCCCGTCCTTGTAGTCCCTTCCCCAGTTGGCAAGCCCCGGGTTGAGCGCGATCTGCAGGATGTCAGCGGGCGCGGTCCCCGCGGCCTTCATGGCCCGGGCAAGTATCTGTCTCCAGTGCTCCAGGTCCTGCGGGGTGTAGCCGCTTACAGTGGGGTTGCGGGTGGTGCCCGGGGCAGTGTGAATGCGTACAATGTCTCTTAAAGGCACTGCAAAAAGATCGTAGGGATAATGTTGACTGAAATCAGCCCTTTGCATGAACGGCAGCCTCTGCAGGTCTGCCAGGGCGGCAATGTCAGCGGGCTCAAGGCCCAGGACGCCGAGACGGTTTGCATGGAAGGGCACGTGCCTGCATGCCCGGTTAAGTGTGCTCTGCAGGCGTTCTAGCTGCAGCTGGTGTTTTTCCTCCGGTTCGAGGGTAAATAACGGATCAGACCGCATCATAGAAATCTCCATAATCCTTGCCCAGATAGGCGCGTTTTACATCCTTGTCCGCAAGCAGTTCTTCGGAAGAGCCCTGGAGCACTATAGTTCCGGTTTCAAAAACGTAGCCCCTGTCTGCTGCCTCGAGGGCTGTCAGCGCGTTTTGTTCCACCAGCACGATTGTCAGTCCCTTGGATCGAAGTGTTTCAAGTACTTCCATTATCTTTTCCACGATCATGGGGGCAAGCCCCATGGAAGGTTCATCTAGCAGCAGCAATCCCGGACGTGCCATAAGCGCCCGGCCGATGGCAAGCATCTGCTGCTCGCCTCCGGAAAGGGTGCCTGCGGGCTGGTCAAAGCGTTCGCGGAGTATCGGGAAAAGCGAGGTTACTGATTCCAGGTCTTCGGCCACTGCATCGCCCGCTTTTTTTTTATACATGGTGTATGCCCCGAGCTTTAGGTTGTCCAGCACAGAAAGCGGGGCGAAAACCATGCGCCCCTCAGGCACCAGGCTTATGCCTGCGCGGACAACAGAAGGCGGGTCAAGGCCTTTTAAGGACTTATCCATGAACTCTATCTCGCCGGTCCAGTCAGGCAGAAGACCGCATACAGAAGACAGCAGCGTGGTCTTGCCCGAGCCGTTTGCCCCGATCAGGCAGACTATCTCGCCGGAATTGACCGACAGGCTTACGCCCTTGACTGCCTTGATTCTTCCGTAAAAGCATTTAAGATTGCGGATTCGCAGCATGATAACCGTTTTAAATTCT
>JAWLEU010000066.1:0-3917 GCA_041685965.1 Desulfosalsimonas sp. | reverse complement strand
TACGTTTTATTTTTTTGCTTTTCCCAGGTATGCGGCCATTACAGCTTCATCTGACTGCACTTGCCGGGGGGTGCCTTCTGCGATCTTTTTTCCCTGATCGAGCACAGCGATCCTGTCGGATACAGACATTGTAAGGCTCATGTCGTGTTCCACGAGCAGGACCGTCACGTCATGCCCCCTGATCTGCTTTATCAGCTCTTCTAACTCGAGGGTTTCTGACATGTTTAGTCCTGCTGCGGGTTCGTCGAGCAAAAGCAGCCTTGGTTCAGCGGCAAGAGCCCTTGCCATCTCGAGTAGCCGCTGCCAGCCGAAGGGAAGATCGCTGCTTTTGCGGTGGGCGTACTGCTGGATCCCGACAAATTCCAGCAGCTCCATTGCCCTGGACATGGCCCTGCTTTCCTCGTTTGTGACTCCGGGAAAACGGAAGATGCTTCCTATTATCCCGCATTTAGTGCGGGAATGCAGTCCGACGAGGATGTTTTCCAGCACGGTCATGCTTTCGAAAAGCTCCACGTTCTGGAAGGTCCTGGCAATGCCCAGCTTGACCAGCTCATGTACCCGGCATCCTTTTACGGGCCGGCCGTCAAATCTTATTTCGCCGCGGTCCGCCGGAAAAATGCCTGTTATCAGGTTGAAAAGCGTGGTCTTGCCTGCTCCGTTGGGGCCGATCAGGCCGGTAATTGAGCCCTTCTCAAGGTGCAAATCGATATCCTTGAGCGCCCTTACCCCTCCGAAGGTTTTGTCCACGCCGTTTATTTCCAGCAATGCCGTACTATCTGTCACGGTTTTTTCGCCAGTGTTCATAAATATCCAGCAATCCCCGGGTAAGCCCCCGCGGCAGAAAAATCATTACACTCATAAGTATCAGTCCGTAGACCACCATTTCGAAATCGGAAAACGAATGCAGCCATTCAGGCAGCAGTGTCAAAAGGGATGCCCCGAATAAAGACCCCCAGATGCTTGCCATGCCCCCTATCACGACCATTGTGACAATCCTGATGGAGGTCATGAACCCGAAGGTGCCCGGGCTGATGAAATAGATAAGATGGGCGTATAAAAATCCCGCCAGGGCGGCCATGCCCGCGCTTAAGACAAAAACCTGGAGTTTAAGCTTCTTTGTGTTTATTCCCACTGCGGCAGCAGGGCCCTCTCCGTCATGGATCGCGCGAAGCGCCCGGCCCACACGTGAGTCTATTATGCGGCGGCACATAATAATCGAAAGCAGGACAAGCGCCCAGACCAGGTAGAAATAGTGCTGCTCCGAGTCTATTGTCAGGGGTCCGGCTGTAAGGGGCGGTATGCCAACGAACCCGGATGCGCCCCCTGTAACGCTGCTCCATTCCCGGAATACAATATGTACGATCATGCCGAAGCCAAGAGTGCCCATGCCCAGGTAATAGCCCGACAATCTCAGGGTGGGGATCCCGACGATCCAGGCCACCATCATGGCGGCACCCACGGCCGCGGGCAGTGAAAGAAGGGGCGGAACCTGGTATGTGGCTGTAAGCACGGCTGTCGTGTATGCGCCTATGCCGTAAAACGCTGCATGGCCGAGGGAAATCTGTCCGGCATATCCCATGAGCATGTTAAGCGACAAGGCAAGCAGGGTGTTTAACCCTATGAATATGAGCATCTGAAGGTAATAGGAGTTGTCTATTGTCACGCCCAGAAGGATTACCGCGGCAACGAACACGACATATAATATTTTCTGCAATCCGCCGTTCATGGTATCAAAACCGCTTGACTGTTGCCGAGCCCAGTATTCCCTGGGGGCGCACGTAGAGAACCAGAAGAAGAAGAATAAATGCCGTGGCGTCTTTTAGCCCTGAGGATACAAGACCCACTCCCATTGCTTCCAGAATTCCGAGCAGAAAACCGCCGATAATAGCACCCCACACGCTGCCCAATCCTCCGAACATGGCCGCGCAGAATCCTTTGAGGCCGAGCATTGTTCCCATGTCATAGCTCGACATGGTAATAGGTGCTATAATGGCCCCTGCCACCGCTCCCATGGCTGTGGCCAGCCCGAAAGCCAGCATCACCATCCATTTGGTAGGGATCCCCACGATCCATGCGGCCCTTTTGTTTACCGCGCATGCGGTCATGGCCTTTCCGGTCAGGGTCCTGCGGTAAAAAATGTGAAGAGCTGCGGTCACGGCAGTGACGATAACCAGGATCCATATGCTCTGGGACAGAAGCTTTGCCCCTGCCACGTCAATCGGGGGAAGATATGAAAACGGCGGCATGGAGTAAGCGTTTTTGCCCCATATCAGCATTCCGATGCCGCGCAGAAAAATAGATGCCCCCACCGTGATGATAATGAGCACTATGTGCTCGGGGTGACGCACGGGTCGTATTGCTAAGCGTTCAAAAACAAGGCCTGCCGCCCCAACCGCGGCCACTGCAAGGAAAAACGAGACAGCCAGCGGCAGGCCGTAGCCCACTGAGAAGGTAACCATGCTAAGAGCCCCCAGCATTACAAACTCGCCGTGGGCAAAGTTTATAAGCTCAGTGGAGCTGTAGAGCATGGAAAAGCCCACTGCAATCACCGCATAAATCGCCCCGTTTGTAAGGCCCGAAAAAAGGTATTGAAGAATTTCCTGCATGTGCCTGCAAGGCTTTCCATGTTTGGGTTAATAAGGATCGCGGAAGGGTTACTCCACCAGCTCCCAGTTTCCGTCACTTATCCGGACCATTACAAATGCCGAGGGGTCAAGGCCGTTGTGATCGGTTTCGCTGAAGTTAAACACCCCGCTGATTCCCGGATGATCGCTTATGTTTTCCAGGTTTTCCCTGATTTTTTCCTTGTCTCCGTCTGTGCCCTCCATTGCCCGGGCAAGCAGGTGGACCGCATCGTATGCATATCCGCCGAACCCTGATACTGTTTCTTCAAACCTGTTTTCGTATGCCTCTATGTAGTTGGTCAAAACCTCTTTCTGGGGGTCATCGTCAGGCAGCTGGTCGGCCACCAGGATCTTGCCGGTGGGCAGCAAGATTCCCTCTGCAGAATCGCCTGCCAGGTCGATGAATTTGGGAGAGGCCACTCCGTGGCTCTGGTAAAGCGGAATATCAAGGTCGAGCTGGTCAACGTTTTTGGCCACCACTGCCGGTCCCGGGTTTGTTCCCCAGCAGATGAGAGCGCCGGGTTCCTGCTTTCGGATCTTTGTCAGCTGCGAGGTCATGTCAGAGTCATCAGCCCCGAAGCTTTCGCTGCGGACCACTTCAATGCCGAAATCCGATGCCTGCTCGAGAAGCTGCTCTTTTCCGCTTTCACCGAATGAGTTTGCCACCGTGAGGATGCCCACTTTCTTTATGCCGCTTTCGCGGATATGTTCGTATATGGAAGCCACAGCCTGGATGTCGCTCTGGGCGGTTTTAAACACCCAGGGTTCCACCGGCTCCACTATCTTGTTGCCTGCAGCGCAGCTTATAAAAGGAATCTCCGCCCGCTTGACCACCGGTACCACTGCAAGAGTGGTCGGTGTCCGGCTCGGGCCGATAATTGCGGTTACGCGGTCCCTGTTGATGAGCTTGCCCACCGAGGTGACAGTTTTGGAAGGATCGCCCTCAGTGTCGTATATTTCAGCCTCGAGCTTTTTGCCGTCAACTCCTCCCGCTTCATTGATTTCGTCTATTGCAAGCTGCATGGATTTTTTTTCAGGGTCCCCCAGAAAAGAAGCAGGTCCGGTCACGGAAAAAATCCCGCCTATTTTGTAGGTGTCCCCGGATTGGGCCGGGGCGGGCGGACAAAGCAGCATCAATACGGCTGCAGCCGCTGCCGCGACGGTGCACAAACTGCGGAATTTTTTGTATAATACCATGGCTTGTCTCCTTTGCGTTTGATTGTTGATGGTACCGTAAAAAGTCCAATATCTGCGTTACGCGCAATTTCTCAGAATTTCACGTACGGCTAAGTA
>JAWLEU010000065.1:0-11174 GCA_041685965.1 Desulfosalsimonas sp. | reverse complement strand
AATCCAGGTGAACAACGCCATCAGCTTCGGCTACCGCGGCAAGGACAGCAAGATAGTTGCTGCCGGCGACAGGCCGCTGAAAGACTCTGATTGCGTATTTTGCGGAGAATGCGTCCAGGCCTGCCCTGTGGGCGCCCTGGTGGAAAAGGATGCCAAATTCAGGTGGAGGCCCAGGGAAGTGGAAAAAGTGCGTACCACCTGCAGTTACTGCGGCGTGGGATGCCAGCTTGACCTGCACGTAAAAGACGGGCGGGTGATAAAGGTCACCGGCGCGGAACAATCTCCTCCCAATTACGGCAGCCTTTGTGTAAAGGGCCGTTTCGGATTCGGGTTTATAAACTCTCCCGAACGCCTCACCAGCCCCATGATAAAGGAAAACGGCGAATTCCGAAAAGCCGAGTGGGACGAGGCCCTGGATCTGGTGGCACGAAGGCTTACAGAAGCAAAAGACAGCCACGGCCCCGACAGCCTCGGGGTGCTGACATCAGCCAGAATAACCAACGAGGACAATTACATAGCACAGAAGTTCACCCGGGCGGTTCTTAAGACAAACAATATAGACCATTGCGCACGCCTCTGACATTCCTCTACAGTGGCCGGTCTGGCCGCAGCGTTCGGAAGCGGGGCGATGACCAACACCATCGCGGATGTTGAGCAGGCGGATGTTATCCTGGTGACAGGCTCCAACACCACGGAAAACCACCCGGTGATATCAAGTTTTATAAAGAGGGCGGCGTCTTTCAAGGGCACTGATATTGTCCTCGTGGATCCCAGGCGCATAAAGCTTGCCGAGCACGCGGGCATGTGGCTCAGGCCTAATATCGGTACGGACGTGGCCTGGATAAACGGGTTGATACACGTGATTATCGAGGAGGGCTTGTACGACAGGGATTTTGTTGAAAACCGAACCGAAGGTTTTGAAGCCCTGAAGGAAATGACTGAAAAGTTCACCCCGGATTACGTGTCACAGATCACAGGCATTCCGGCAGCCGGTATTATAGATGCGGCACGTCGTTACGCCAAGGCTGACAGGGCTGCAATCGTTTATTGCATGGGCATCACCCAGCACATTTCAGGAACAGACAACGTAAAATCCCTGGCCAACCTGGCCATGATCACCGGCAATCTCGGCAGGCCGGGAACGGGGGTCAATCCCCTGCGGGGGCAGAACAACGTTCAGGGCGCCTGCGACATGGGAGGGCTGCCCAACGTGTTTACCGCTTATCAAAAGGTAACTGACGCGGACAAGGTAAGCACCATGGAAAAGGCGTGGAATGTTACCGGACTTTCAGACAAGGCCGGCATGCCGGTTACAGAGATGATCCCTAAGGCCCATTCAGGCGAGTTAAAGGCGCTTTATGTTATAGGAGAAAACCCCATGGTATCAGACCCTGATCTGAACCATGCGCAAGAAAGCCTTTCAAATCTTGATTTCATGGTGGTGCAGGACATATTCATGACCGAAACCGCCATGATGGCAGATGTGGTGCTGCCAAGCTTCTGCTTTGCCGAAAAGGACGGCACCTTTACCAATACCGAGCGCAGGGTGCAGAGGGTAAGAAAGGCTGTTGACGCCCCAGGTGCAACCCGCGACGACTGGAGAATAACAGCGGAGATAGCACGCCGCATGGGTTATTCCATGGCTTATGAAACCCCCTCCGAGATTTTCGACGAGCTTGCCTCTGTTACTCCTTCTTACGCAGGGATCAGTTATGACCGCCTCGAAGAAGAAGGCCTCCACTGGCCCTGCCCGAAGCCGCAGCATCCCGGAACCCCTATTCTGCACGCGGATGCTTTCCCGATAGGAAAGGGGCAGCTGCATGCCATAGATTATATCCCGCCGGCAGAACAGGTTGACGAGGAATATCCTCTTTACCTTACCACCGGCCGGGTTCTTTACCATTACCACACAAGAAGCATGACCGGCAAAACAGAAGGTTTAAACGAGCGGGCGCCCGAGAGTTTTGTTGAGATTTCTCCATCGGATGCGGAAAAATACGGACTGCACGACGGCGACAGGGTTCGTATAGCATCCAGGCGCGGAGAAATAGTTGCAAGAATGACCATATCTGAAAAGGCAGTGGACGGCACGGTTTTCATTCCTTTTCATTACGCAGAGGCTGCTGCCAACCGCCTCACCAATTCCGCCCTTGATCCTGTCTCGAAGATTCCTGAATACAAGGTGTGCGCTGTTAAGCTCTCAAGCGCTGCATAGATAAAAAAGAGGCCGGGCGGTCCCCGAACATGTTCGGACCGCCCGGCCTCTTTTTTCTTTTGTCATAAGCGCGGGGCCTACCACTTGTTCATGATTTCCTGTCCGCGCTGCCTTGCTATTTCATCCTGCAGTTCCTGGAACTGTGTGCCCACCGCGTTAATGGTGTAGAGCATAACCGCAAACCCGATTTCAGGATATTTTTCAAACAGCTGCTCAAGTCTGTCCTTTCCTATCCTTATCAGGCTGCAGTGGCGGGAGGCGCAATAGCATGAAAGGCGGTACTGATACGGGGGTACAAAGCAGGTCCATCCGAATGCCTGGGCAGTGGAAACAAATGTCACCGGCTCGCATGTCCCCTGCTGCACAGCCTCGCTGGATTCGCAGCGGAGTTCCACTTCACCTTCTGTTACTATCCATAGGTACTCCGCAGGCTCCCCGTGCTTAAATATGCAGTCGCCCTTTTTATATTCGGCCGTTTCAGCGGCCTCCTGGATAGCTTTTAAGTGTTCGTCTGTGAGATCCTTAAACATCTCCACCCGGTCCATGAAATCCAGGCTTATCATAACGGACTCCTGTTTTCTGCCGTGGCCTGCAGGTGCTCAAAACGGTTGCCAACGACGCGGATCATGGCCGACAGCACCCTGTAGCCGAGTTCTGGGTTTTTCTTCATATGTTCCAGCAGTTCCCTGCCTTTGATCTCGATTACTTCGCATGATTCTGAAATACAGTATGCGGACAGCTTGTATTTGTAGGGCGGAATAAGGCTGGACCATCCGAGAATGCCTGTTTCCGAAAGAGTGGACAGCGTCTGGGCCTCAGAGCTCTGCCTTGCGGGAAGTTCAAAACGTACGTCAATCTCACCGGAGGCAACCACCCAAAGGCTGGAGGCTTTTTCTCCTTCCCTGAACAGGCGCTGGCTTTTTTCAAGCTTCCTGATGGTGCTGAAGCCGGCGATCTGCTCTATTTCCCCGTCGCTTAGATTGCGGAACGCTTCAGTCTGCCTGAGTAAGGTACGGATTTTCTCTGACATTCATCCCTCCTGCCCGGATTGAGGTTCAGCTTCGGATTCGGCCTCCGGAATTTCCACGGTATCAGCCTCCTGGACTTCGCCGGAAAGTACGTGGCGTTGAAATATCCGCTGTATTTTCTCCGGGTCCATCTTTTGATATACCACAGGCTGCTGCCCCCCGATCTCAACGGTCACGTTTGGCTCGGTTTCGCAGACACCCGGACAGTCACCCGCAAAAACACGGATGTCGTCTCTTCCGGCCCTGCCGGTTTCCTCGATAAGGGTTTTCATAACATCCCTGGCCCCTGCCTCGATGCCGCATTCCCCCATGTGCACCGTAATGCGGATATCCGGCTCCTGCACGCGCATGGCGATTCTGCTCCGGGTTTTCTCCTTTATACGGTGCAGATCTTCAACACTAATTTTACCCATTGTCAGGCTCCCAAATATGAAATCATGATCTTTGACTGTGCACCTGTATGTGCCAAGGTCTTTTTAATCATATAAAAACCCGGGTGTCAATCAGATGATGATTTCATTGACATTTATTCATTGTTGTGAAAAGTTATGCTCTTGTTTTAAAATCGATACATTTCAATCAGCTCTGGAGGCTAAATATGGCAAATGCGTCGCAGCTGGCTGCTCATCCGGATATCACACCGGAAATGGTAAGCGAGATAGACGGGATCATAGAGACGCACAAAAACGCGCCCGGTCCTGTAATCCCTGTTTTGCGCCTGTGCCAGGATGTTGTGGGCTATCTGCCGGTGGAGGTAATAGATTATATCGGCCGCGGATTAAACATTCCCCCCAGCGATGTGTACGGTGTAGCAACCTTTTATGCGCTGTTTTCCCTGACTCCAAAGGGAAGGCACAGAATCCGGGCCTGTCTGGGAACCGCCTGTTATGTCAAGGGCATCAAGGAGGTCATGGACCGCATAAGCAAGGAATGTGAAATCGAAGTCGGCGGGACCACCGAGGACCGGAGGTTTTCCCTCGAGGCGGTGCGCTGTCTCGGTGCATGCGGGCTTGCGCCGGTTCTGGTGGTTGACCAGGATACCTACGGCAGCGTAAAGCCGGACCAGGTTTCCGAGATCATTGAAAAATACGAATAAAAAGTTCTACGGGGTTAAGTGGTTGTGTGTAAAGGTAAAAGTTTGAAAATTAAGCACTGAAACACTTAACACGCATTTTGGGAGATAATCATGGATCAGGCAAGGCTCCATTTGATGCTCTGCGGCGGCACCGGGTGTCATGCAAGCGGAAGCAAGGGATTTCACGAAGCGCTGGATGCGGAACTTTCAAAACACGGGTTGGAAGAAGAAGTCCAGGTAGTAGAAACAGGCTGCAACGGATTTTGCGCTGTTGGTCCTGTTATGGTCGTACAGCCGGAAGGGATCTTCTATCAGCAGTTGAGGGCCGGGGATGCAGAAGAGCTTGTTGAATCGCATTTTTTAAAGGGGCGCCCGGTTGAGCGCCTCATGCACAAGGATCCTGCATCAAAGAAAATAATCCCGATGATGTCGGATATCCCCTTCTTTTCAAATCAGCTGATCTGGGCGATGCGCAACAAGGGCCTTATAGACCCTGAAAGCATAGACGAATACATAGCAAGAGACGGCTATTTCGGCATGGCAAGAGCCCTGACCGAGATGACGCCCGAAGACATCTTAGAGGAGATAAAGACTTCCGGTCTGCGCGGCCGCGGGGGAGCAGGTTTCCCTGCGGGAATAAAATGGGGTTTTGCGGCAAAGGCGGAAGGCGACATCAAGTACGTTCTGTGCAACGCAGACGAGGGCGACCCGGGTGCGTTCATGGACAGAAGCATCCTCGAGGCCGATCCGCACTCTGTGATAGAGGGGATGGTTATCGCGGCCCGGGCAATAGGGGCCCACCGGGGCTATATTTACTGCCGCACCGAATACCCGCTTGCCATCCAGCGGCTGGGCCTTGCCATAGAGCGTGCAAGGGAATACGGGCTGCTGGGAGAAGATATCCTGGGAAGCGGCTTTGACTTTGATGTGGACATATATCAGGGTGCAGGCGCTTTTGTGTGCGGGGAAGAAACAGCCTTGATGCGTTCCATTGAGGGAAGGCGCGGTATGCCGCGTCCGCGTCCTCCTTTTCCTGCAAACAAGGGGCTGTGGGACAGGCCTACCGTGTTAAATAACGTGGAAACACTGGCCAACGTGGGCCAGATCATCTTAAACGGCGGCAGCTGGTATGCCAGCGTAGGCACCGAGTCCAGCAAGGGCACCAAGGTTTTTGCAATATCCGGGGACGTCAACAATATCGGCCTTGTGGAAGTGCCCATGGGCATTACCCTGCGCAGGATGATATACGATATTGCCGGCGGCATCCCGAAAAAACGAAAGTTCAAGGCAGTACAGCTCGGCGGACCGTCAGGCGGGTGCGTGCCCGAAAAATACCTGGACACGCCGGTGGACTACGAGGAAATCGCCAAGGTGGGGGCCATCATGGGCTCCGGCGGCGTGATCGTAATGGATGAAAAAACCTGCATGGTGGACATGGCAAGGTTTTTCATGGACTTTATCCAGGAGGAGTCCTGCGGAAAGTGCACCCCGTGCCGGGAGGGAACCAGGCGTATCCTGGAAATCCTGGACAAGATCTGCAACGGAGAAGGCCGGCCCGGAGACATTGATGTTTTAGAGGAGCTGTCAGCGGTAATCAAGACCTCGTCGCTCTGCGGGCTGGGGCAGACGGCACCCAACCCCGTGCTTTCCACCCTGCAGTATTTCAGGGACGAATACGACGCCCATGTCAATGAAAAAAGGTGCCCGGCCAAGCGCTGCGTGGCGCTTTTAAGCTTTACCGTGGATCCGGATGCCTGCAAGAAGTGCGGTCTTTGCTACAAGGCGTGCCCCACGGGCGCTGTGAGCTGGCAGAAAAAGGAAGTTGCCTACATAGACAAGGAAAAATGCATCCAGTGCCTTGCATGCTATGATGCCTGCAGGTTCGGAGCTATTTACTAGGTGCCCGGCTTATAGTAGCCTGTTATAGCATTTACAAGGCCGTCTATGGTGAATTCATCCGCTATAATTCCGGGTTTTACTCCCATTTCCGCGGCTGTTTCCGCGGTTACAGGGCCTATGGCCGCCACAGTGACACCTGAAAGCAGCTTTCCCCCCTCTGATTCAGGCAGCAGGGACATGAAGTTTCTGACAGTTGATGAGCTGGTAAACGTAATCATGTCAATTTCGCCTGCTTTCAGTTTCCTCTCGAGCTCGTCGGCCCGTGCCTGTCCCTGCACGGCACGGTAGGAAATGATTTCGTCCACTTGCGCCCCCATTTTTGCCAACTCGTCGGGAAGCACCGGTCTTGCACCTTCAGCCCGGGGCAAAAGGACTTTTTCCCCTGACATGTCAAGGTTTTCAAATGCGGACACAACTGATTCAGCCCTGTAGCTTTCAGGCACGATATCCGCGTTAACCCCGTTTTCCCGCATTCTGGCGGCTGTGGCCGGTCCGATGGCGGCTGTTTTTATCCCTCCCAGCGCCCTGGCGTCGAGCCCTTGGGCGCCGAGGCGTTCGAAAAAAGAATCCACTCCGTTCACGCTTGTAAAAACAAGCCAGGTGTAATCTTTTATACTTTTTACAGCCGCGTCAAGACGGCTCAGGTCATTTACAGGGCGGATTTCTATGGCCGGCACCTCGTAAACCGATGCTCCAAGCTCAGACAGCCTCTGTACAAGTCCGCTTGCCTGGTTTCTGGCACGGGTCACCACTATGCGCCTGCCGAAAAGGGGCCTGTTTTCAAACCACTGCATTTTTTCCCGAAGCTGAACCACGTCGCCTATCACTATGATGCATGGTGGCTTTAGCCCGGCCTGCTCCACGTTTTGGCAAATCGTTTCCAGGTTGCCTGTGACTGTCTGCTGAACAGGGGTTGTGCCCCAGCGGACAAGTGCTGCAGGTGTTTTTTTGTTCATTCCCGCCGCAGTCAGCCTGGCCGCTATGTTCGGCAGGTTTTTTACTCCCATTAGAAAAACCAGGGTGCCGCCGGTGCCTGCAAGCGCCTCCCAGTTGATCATGGAATCGGTTTTCGACGGGTCTTCATGCCCGGTGATAAAAGTCACGCAGGATGCGAACTGCCTGTGGGTCAGGGGGATTCCTGCATAGGCCGGCGCCGCAACAGCCGAGGTCACGCCGGGCACCACTTCGAAACCAACGCCGGCGGCAACGAGTTCTTCTATTTCCTCCCCTCCCCGGCCGAATATAAATGGGTCCCCGCCCTTGAGCCTTGCAACCGAATTTCCTGCCTTTGCCTTTTCAACCAGAAGTGCGTTTATTTTTTCCTGGCTCAGGGTATGATCCCCGCCCTTTTTGCCCACGTAGAGAAGTTCAGCATCCGGTCGGGCGTATTTGAGCAGCTGCTCGGAAGCCAGGTAGTCGTACACGACAACGTCTGCTGATGCGATGCAAGCAGCCGCCTTTTCAGTAATCAGGCCGGGATCACCCGGCCCGGCTCCCAGAAGAAAGACTTTTCCGCTCATAACTTTTATGCTTCCTCTATAAGGCGCCGGACTATGTCTCCTGCGCCGCGGTCTATTAGGCGTTGTGCCAGGGATGTGCCGAGTGATTCGGGATTATCTGCGCTGCCGGAGATCTGATCCCGGATCATCACGGAGCCGTCGGTTTCAGCAACCATGCCGTCGAGTTTAAGATTGCCGCCTTCGAGCTGGGCAAACGCGGCTATCGGTACCTGGCATCCTCCTTCCAGTCTGTGGAGAAAGGCTCGTTCTGCAGAAACTGTGCAGGCGGTTTCGCTGTGGTGGATTTCCGCCAGCAGTCTGTTGATGGGTTCATCGTTTTGCCGGGCCTCAATGCACAAGGCGCCCTGCCCCACGGCTGGCAGTACCACCTCCGGGTCGAGATGTGCGGTTATGCTGTTGATATAGCCCAGCCTCTTGACCCCTGCCGCGGCCAGTATAACCGCGTCAAGGTTTTCGGTTGAGAGCTTTCGGATCCGGGTGTCTATGTTGCCGCGCAGGGGCAAAACCCGGAAATCAGACCTGAAGTTAAGGATCTGGGATGCGCGGCGCAGGCTGCTGGTGCCCACTCTGGCTCCGTCTGGAAGCTGGTCAAGGGTTGAGATCCCGTGGGCTATAAGTACGTCATACGGAGTTTCGCGCTCCGGTACCGAGGCAATGCACAACCCCTCGGGAATCCGTCCCGGCATGTCCTTCATGCTGTGCACTGCAAGGTGAATCCTTCCTTCCAGAAGGGCCTCTTCTATTTCCTTTACAAAAAGCCCCTTTCCCCCGACTTTGGCAAGGGGAACATCAAGTATCTTGTCTCCGCTGGTCTTTATGACCTCGAGTTCGACCTTTGTATCAGGGTGATGCTCAAGAATCCTGTCTCTTACCCAGCCTGCCTGCCAAAGGGCCAGCTTGCTGCCCCTTGTTCCTATGCGTACTGTTGATTCATTCATATGCCGCAACTTGAACAGCCTGAAGATGCACAACTCCCGCACGAAGAACCGGCAGACGTGCTCACGGTTTCCCCGCCTGCAGACTTGCTGACAAACCCGCATGCGGAAAGAAGCTTTTTAAGATCCCTGCTTCCGCACTGCGGACAGGCAGGCACCTCTCCGCTGCGGACCAGGGTTTCAAATTTTTTGTCGCATGAATCGCAGAAATATTCATATATGGGCATTTTTCCCTTCTCCTTGTTCTTTATTTCATAAAACTCACCATCGTCCATAGCGTGAGCCTTGTCAGTCTGACAGTTTATATCCTGTCGTATTTATAATAACAATTATCCGGCTGCATTCAATCCGGTATTTGCCCTGAGCCCGGCGGTCTGCAGATAGATCTGTCACTTTGCGTTTTCCTTCCTGCCGCCGCCTTCCCTCAGAATCTCAACATATTCTTCTGAGTCCGCATGCCCGAGTTCTTTTGCAGCCTCGAATTCCGCAAGGGCCTGCTCATTGAGCCCCCTGTTGTAGGCGACCCGGCCCAGCCGGTGACGGAATGCGGAGTTGTCTGGATGCATTTCAACAGCCCGCCTGCAGAACATCAGGGCTATATCCGCGTTTCTGTTCTGCATCTCGTAGAGCATGCCGAGGGCTGAAAGGGCTTCTGCGTCATCCGGCCGCAGCTTCAGGGCGGTCTTGTAGGCTGCTACGGCATCATCGTCGCGGTCCAGTGCAGCATAGCAGTCTCCCAGGTAGCGGTGGGCAGCGCCTGATCCATTATTCAGCTCTACGGCTTTTTCGAGAAATTTCCTTGCCTGCCCGGGTCTGCCGGTTTCCATGTAAATTCGCCCTGACTGGAACGAGGCTTCAAAAAGTGCTTCATCGGTTTGCACTGCCTGCAGAAACAGTTCAAGGGCCTTTTCGTAATTGTTCATGCAAAGGTGCACGTAGCCTGCGTTATATACCGCCATGGTCTCGCCGGGATCGAGCTGCATGGCTTTTGTGAAGCATTCAAGGGCCTTTTCGAAGGCCTCGCGCACTCCGTGGCATACACCCAGGCTGTTTAAAACATTTACGTTTTCAGGGTCCAGCAAAAGCGCCTTCCGGAACTCGGACACCGCGGTATCAATGTCTCCCGCCTGGTAGTACTTGTCCCCGCTGATATTCAGGCTGACTGAATCGAATACCACCCGGCTGCCCGGGCCGAAAAACTCTGCATGTTCAAGCGCCTTCCGGGCGTTTTCAAGGATTTCTTCCCTGCAGTATTCGAGCATGGGATATTCGGCAATCCCGGAGGTCACGGTATCGTTTCGCTGATCTGCCAGTTTCGAGGCAACGGTTTCCGCTATTTCCGTGCAGGCGGAGCTGTCTTTTCCGGCAATGAAGCAGGCCAGGATGTCGGAGTCAAAAACAGCCCAGAAACCGCCTTTTTCCCGGCAGGCTTCATCCATAATTGCCGCTGTATCAACCACAACCGCCTCCGGCCCGGATGAAAGGCAAAGATCGTCAAACCGGATAACCATGGCCGCAAACCGGGCTTCGGCGGAAAGCTCAGAGGAAATCTTTTCCAAAAGCCTGTCAGGCGTCACCACCTCTGCAAAGCACCTGTAAAGTGTTTCGATCATCCAGGCCGCGGCCTGGTCTGACGCCGGTCCGTATTCCGGCCCCGGCCCGCAGGGCTCGCTTCTGGACAGCAGAAATGCGCTGCTGGTGGTTTTGCTGCGTTGAATCTCCCGGCAATGGTCGCTCATGGTCACACCTCGGATAAAAATTTATTTACGGCATTTGCGATCATGTCGATTTCTTCTGCAAGCACGGTCCGAAGGTCTATTATGTATTCATCCGCCTCGATTCGGCCGACCACCGCAGGCCGCTGGCTGCGAAGAGCCTTGTCCGCCCGGGACGCGGAGATCCCCTCCATGCGCAGTGCAATGCACCTGGTGGGCAGTTCCAGTGCCGGCAGGGATCCGCCTCCGGCCATTGAAACGGAATCAATCATTCGGTATTGCAGGCGCTGATCGCTAATTGCACAAAGCGCGTTTTCCAGGAGTTCAGCCTTGTGCCGGATATGTTCGATCGGACAGGTGAGCATTTGCAATGTGGGTATCGACTCCACCGCTGCAGGCTCGTCTCTGTATTCACGAAGGGTGCTTTCAAGTGCCGCCAGTGTAAGTTTGTCAATCCTGAGGGCCCTTGTCAGCGGATTTTTCTTTATGCGGTCCATGATGTATTTTGATCCCGCGATAATTCCGGCCTGGGGTCCGCCGAGAAGCTTGTCTCCGCTGAAGGTGACAATGTCGGCGCCTGCGGCCACCGACTCCTGTACCGTGGGTTCCTTTTTAAGGCCGTAGCGGGAAAGATCCACAAATGTGCCGCTGCCCAGGTCCTCCATGACCGGCAGGCGCGAATCTGCGCCGAGCCGGACCAGCTCGGACAGGGGAACGCTTGCTGTAAAACCGATTATTTCGTAGTTGCTGGTGTGTACTTTTAAGAGCAGGCCGGTGTTTTCGTTGA
>JAWLEU010000064.1:0-11213 GCA_041685965.1 Desulfosalsimonas sp. | reverse complement strand
TTTTCCCGGATATTTTTCAAAACATGGCGGCGGGAAAGGCGGTCAAGCTGGATGGCGCAGCCGGGCGGCAGATGGGGAAAATCCTGTTCCACTTCTTGGTCGATGGAAAAGCGGTGTTTTGGCAAAAGCGCTTTTATCTTGGTATCCATGCGGTATTTGCGGTGGGCCTGGCCGACAAAATCAAGCACTGTCAGGCAATCTTTGCCCGGGCTATGGCGCAGACCCCGGCCGAGCTGCTGCAGGAATACGGTCAGGCTCCGGGTGGGGCGCAAAAATAAAACAATGTTGATATCCGGCAAATCCACCCCTTCACTGAGCTTGTCCACGGTGAACAAAAACTTAAGCTGCCCGGATTTTAGCTGTTCGAGCAAAGGTTCGTAATGGCCGGGATCATTGCCGGAGACATAGGCGGCTGATGCAAGTCCGTGCTTGTGAAACATTTCCGCCATAAACTGTGCGTGCCGGATGGAAACGCAAAAGCCGATGCCTTTTACCCCCTCCATGTCCGGTTCATAGCGGTGAAGGGCTGAAAGGATGGCATCAAGGCGCTGGCGGGCTTGGATATGATTGCCGGTGTAAACTTTTTCCAGTTCATGTGTATCGTATTGGCCGTTTCTCCAGAACCGGTCATCTGAAAGCGACACCGGATCGGCCACACCAAAGTAGTGAAACGGACAGAGAAGTTTTTCTTCCAGGGCTTCAGGCAGGCGGATTTCTGCTGTAAACCGGTTGCCAAAATCAGCCAGTACGTTTTCGCCGTCCATTCGTTCCGGTGTGGCCGTAAGGCCAAGAATTATTTCAGGGGAAAATTCTTCAAAAACCGGGCGATAGCTCGATGCAGTGCCGTGGTGGGCTTCGTCGATAATGATAAAATCAAAAAATCGTTGTCCCACTTGTTCCCATAAACGCCTGCTGGCGAGCATGCTAACGGTGCAGAACAAATGATCAAAGCGTTCGGCCTGGTAGGTGCCGCCCAGGATGTCGCCGAAGCCGGCATCATGTAAGACGTTTCTAAAGGTTTCCTGCGCCTTTGTTAAAATTTCCACGCGATGCGCAACAAAAAGCAGTCGCGCCTGTCTTTTTTTCCGTTCATAAAAGCGCTGGAAGTCAAATGCGGCGATAACGGTTTTTCCGGTGCCGGTGGCGGCCACCACGAGGTTGCGGGTAAGACCCCGCACTTGGCGCTCTCTTTCCAGGGTTTCCAGAATACGTTCCTGAAAAGGATGGGGCCGGAGATCGAAAAAAACCACGGATTGGGGCTGTGAATGCCGTGCCCGGCTGATAGCGCTGCGCAAGGGTGCGGGGTCATCCGGGTCAAAAGGAACAAACTCCCGGCTGTGCCAGTAGGTCTCAAACTCAGCAGTGAATTTTTCAAGGATATGGGCCATGTCCCGGGCGGTTACTTTCAGGTTCCATTCCAGGCCGCTGGTGATTGCGGCATGGGACATGTTGGCCGAGCCGATATAGGCGCTGGAAAAACCCGAATCGCGCCTGAAATGGTATGCCTTTGCGTGGAGGCGGGTGCGCTCTGTATCGTAGGATACGCGAACGTCTACATTGGGCAGCTTTGCAAGCCATTCTACTGCAGTTGAGTCCGAGGCTCCCATGTAGGATGTGGTAATAAGGCGGACAGGGACTTTGCGGTCCCGTAAATCTTCAAATGCCGGTATCAGCAGGCGCAGGCCGGACCATTTGATAAAAGACACCAGGATATCTACGCTGTCGGCAGATCGCATTTCAGCGGCCAGTTCATGAACAAGCTGGGGATCCGAGGGCGATCCGGTAAAAAGACTGCTTTCCGAAACAGGCGTATGCGGGCGGGGCATTCCCGGTGTGCCGTAATGCGGCGGGGTGATTTCAAGTAGCAGGGATTTTTGGTCTGGAACCAGTTTTTTGTTTTCCGCATCAAGCCCGTTTGAAAGCTGCTCAAGAATCAAATTGCACAGGGCAAGCCGCTTTTGCGGATCTGATTCTTCCCGCAGCACCTGTTCCAGCACTTTTGCCACAAAATCTGCATAACGCGCGGGCTGCTCTTCCGGGTCCAGCTTTCCGATTACGGATCGCAGTTCAGGGTATTTCTGCAGGATGGCCTGCAGCTGTTTGTCGATAAGCGCATCATAAATGCCGAAGGCCGGCTTTGATGTCATCGGGCGGATTCTCTCAGGCAGCTATGCTTATTGGTGTTTTTTCGCATTATAACCCTTGTTTTCCAATGCAATACTCCAGGTAGGATTTGACAACAGCCACATCTGCTTCTGCCCATTGCAGACCCGGTAAGTGGTCATGGGTGGTCCATTGAACAGCCCGGTGTTCTTTGGGTGCAATGCGCCCATTGGTTATCCGGCAAACAAACGGATGAAGCCTGACATGCAGATCCGGGTAAGAGTGCGTCGACTGCTGCAGAGTGGTTTTAATCTGTATTTCAACGCCCAGTTCCTCATTGATTTCCCGGATTATGCAGTCTTCTGCAGTTTCTCCCGGATTGATTTTCCCTCCGGGAAACTCCCATTTAAAGGGCATTGTCATGCCGGGGCCGCGCTGGGCTGCCAGAATCCACCCGTTTTTTTCTATAATTGCGCAGGTAACCTCTATTGGGCGACCGCCTTCCGATACCTTGCTGTTTTTGCGGTGTTCAGATATGTCTTCTGGCATATGACTATCGCTTTGCAATTCCTTAGGGTGATAATGTTCTGGCCGGCAGAACTTGTGAAAGTAAATTCAATTTCGCAGATTATCCTGTGTTTGTAAAGTCCGGGGCAAACCTCCAATTCGGGGGACACCATAATGATTTTTGGGACGGAACCGGGGTCGGGCCAAAGAAACCTGTTAAAATAATGTGGAATAAACCAAAATTAAAGCCCATTTTCAGCTCTATTCCAGGCTTTTTGTTGCCAAAAACCGCATTTTAGGCATATTATGAAAAGGGTCAAGTTTACTCTTGACTCATTTTTCTTTATAAACCGTTGCAAAAAGGAGGCGTTTTGTGGCCCGTAGAAGCGGATCAGTCCTTGATGAATTTGTAAAGTTCCCATGGTGGGTCAGTGTTATCCTGTCTGTTGTGGTTTACCTTTCATTTACCTACCTGCTTCCGCTCTTTGCGTTTCAACATGTCTTTTTTAAGGGCATAGCGGAAATGATGACCAGTCTTGCTCCTGTTCTTGCGGGCATATTGCTTATAGTTGCGGGAATATCAGCATTTGATGCCTGGCGAAAAGGTCAACTGCTTGACCGCCAAAAGGGTGCCGGAACCCTTCAATCAATTGGCTGGAAGGATTTTGAGGATCTGGTTGGAGAGGCTTATCGAAGAAAAGGATATTCTGTTACGGACTCCGGCGGAGGGGGAGCAGACGGCGGCGTTGATCTCGTATTGAAAAAGGATGATGAAAAAATCCTGGTGCAGTGCAAACACTGGAAGGCTGTAAAAATCGGGGTTAAAATCATCCGCGAGCTCTACGGCGTGGTTGCAGCCGAAGGCGCAACCGGCGGGATTGTGATCACATCAGGACAGTTCACGCGGGAGGCAAGGGATTTTGCAACGGGAAAACCAATCGAGTTAATCGATGGCAATCAATTGCAAAGATTGATTGCAGGGGTGCAGAAAAAACCGGGCCGCACTGCCGAACGTGTAACAGAGACGTCCTGCCCGCTCTGCGGCGCTGAAATGGTATTGCGGACAGCAAAAAAAGGCGCCAGGGTCGGGGAAAAGTTCTGGGGGTGCGCAACCTTTCCGAAGTGCCGCGGTATCCGTTCATATGCCGAATAACCCTTATTCTTGAAAGCCTCGGAATCAAGATCGTTTATACTTGAAAGTGATAACGGAAATATCCAATGGAATCATTAAAACAAAAACTGAGGGATTTTGCAGAGGCCAGGGATTGGGAGAAATTTCATTCGCCAAAAAATCTGGTCATGGCCATGAACGTGGAGGCTGCAGAGCTTATGGAGCATTTTCAGTGGCGCACACAGGAGGAAAGCAGAAACCTGGACAGGGAAACCAGGGAAAAGGTCAAGCAGGAAATCGGAGATGTGCTGGTCTATCTCGTGCGGCTGGCCGACCAGGTCGGCATCGACCCGGTACAGGCTGCAGAGGAAAAAATTTTTTTGAATGAAGTCCGGTATCCAGAAGACAAGGTAAAGGGCAGCGCGAAAAAGTACAATGAATATGAATGACAGCCACAGGGCGGAACCCCGAACATGCTGATTTACGCTGCGAACAAAAAAGAGTTCAGAAAAGATGTTTTATCCAATCGCATTGAGGATAAGATCTTAACCGACTATCAGGACAGAACCGGCTATACAACCAGCCAGAGCGAGATCCGGGCATGGAGAAATTCCATGCAATATATGAACAACCTCCTGGTTTTGACAAAAATCCCTGACGATACCGGCGTCGCCATAGAATACCGGATTCCCCAGTCTTCCAAGCGGATTGACTTTATCCTCACGGGAAAGGACCAGCACAGAAGAGATATGGCCATCATCGTGGAACTAAAGCAATGGTCAAAAGTCGGGAGAACCGAAAAAGATGCGGTTGTGCGGACTTTTCTTCAAAAGCGGGAATGCGAGGTCGAGCATCCCTCATACCAGGCATGGACCTATTCGGCATTGCTTCATGATTTTAACGAGACCGTCAGAAAAGAAGACATTCAGCTCCAGTCCTGTGCTTATCTGCACAATTGCGAGTCCTATGATGTCATCAACCATTCCTTCTACAGCGAACACACGTCAAAAGCACCATCTTTTCTGAAACAAGACACGCAGAAACTGTCTGATTTTATAAGAAGCTTCATAAAATACGGGGATGCGGACAAAATCATGTACCGCATTGATAACGGGAAAATCAGCCCGTCGAAAAACCTGGCCGATCAACTCGCCTCTTTATTAAACGGCAACCGTGAATTTCTCATGATTGACGACCAGAAAGTCGCTTTTGAAACGGTTTTATACCTGGCAAAGAAATCAGATGAGAATCAAAAGCATGTATTGATTGTAAACGGAGGGCCCGGGACCGGAAAATCGGTAATCGCAATAAACCTCCTGGTCGAGTTGACAAAAAGAAAAATGGTAACCCAGTATGTAACCAAAAATGCCGCACCGCGGGCCGTTTATGAAAACAAGCTGACGGGGTCTTTCAAGAAAAGCCACATCAGCAACCTGTTCAAGAGTTCGGGCGTATATACCTCCTGTTATGAAAACATTTTTGACGTTTTGGTTGTCGACGAAGCCCACCGGTTAAATGAAAAATCCGGCTTCTTCCAGAACCAGGGAGAAAACCAGATCAAGGAAATCATCCGGGCTTCAAAGCTCAGCGTGTTTTTTATAGATGAAAAGCAGCAGGTGACCTTCAAAGATATCGGAGACAGGGAGGAAATCATTTCCTGGGCGGATCGGTTGGGGGTGAATGTCCAGGAGATGGCGCTTTATTCACAGTTCCGCTGTAACGGTTCAGACGGGTATCTGGACTGGGTTGATCATGCCCTGCAGATTGAAGATACGCCGGCCGGGTCTTTGGCCAGGTTCAACTATGACTTTCAGGTATTTGATTCTCCAAATGATCTCAGGGACGTGGTTTATCAGAAGAACAAATACAATAACAAGGCGCGGCTGGTGGCCGGCTACTGCTGGGACTGGGTTACAAAGAACAATCCCGGATTCGGTGTTTACGATATCAAAATTGACGAGCACGATTTTGCCATGAAATGGAACCTGGCAAATGACGGAAATTTGTGGATCTTAAAGCCTGAATCCGTGAGTGAAGCCGGTTGTATTCATACCTGCCAGGGCCTGGAGCTTGATTATATCGGTGTCATTATCGGCCCGGATTTAATCTGCCGGGATGGCAAATTAATTACCGTTGCCGAAAAACGCGCAAAAACCGATGCTTCTTTGAAGGGCTACAAAAAACTGCTAAGGGAAAACCCCGCATTAGCCAAGAAACGCGCGGAAAGAATCATCAAAAACACATACCGCACCTTAATGACGCGGGGACAAAAGGGCTGCTATATTTTCTGTACAGATCCTGAAACAAATGATTATTTTAAAAGCCTTTTGGGGCAACAGCGAGCAGAGTACTCAATGCCCGGCGAGATGATCCCTTATGCCAAAGTCGCTGAGGATTCTCCTGAAAAGGAAAAATACCCGGGATTGCCTTTACCTGTACTTGACAACAATGATGTTGCCCCGTTCGTGAATGCCGTTCCGATATTTGATTTTCAAAATCCGTTTCTCCCGGATGAAAAAACGCGGTTTGTCAAAAATTATGACTGGGTAACATTGCCGGAGTATATCACGTGTGGTCCGGATTTCTTCATCGTCCAGGTAATCGGGGAATCCATGAATAAACGAATTACAAGCGGGTCCTGGTGTCTGTTTAAAAAAGCGCCGGTTGAAGAATATCCAGGGGAAATCGTTTTAGCCTATCATCCGGATATTTATGATCAGGACCTGGGCAGGCATTATGCCATCAAACGGTATTGCCCCACAGCAACGGCTTCGCAGGATGGCAGGCGGGAGAAAATAAAGGTCTTGCTCCGGCCGGAAACGCACTCGCCCGGCTACTATGATATCGAAATAATCGGCGATGACATAAACCGGCTTGAAATCATCGGCAAATTTGTCCTTTCTTTTTAGATGAGGTAGAGGGTTCGCACTTTTACACATTTCCATAACAAGGAACAATTGCAGTAAATATTGCTCAGGGTATTGGCAGGCAAAGCCTATGAAAACAGAAATCCCGAAACAGAAGTGGACGCGGCTGGGAGTCGTTGCATATGAGCATCCGCCGGATGCTCCGCCGCCGCGTCCTTATTCTTTAAAAAACCTGAGGTCTGAGTGGCGGCTTGCTGTTTCGGCGGCAAGACTGATTGCTGCAAGAAAATCCCTTCTGTCCGAAGCGCCGGGAAGTGCCGCGGTTTATCTGATCCCCGGGTGGAAAGCCCCGGAGTGTATTATGTCGCCGTTGCGCAGATACCTTGCCAGGCTCGGATACGAGGCGCGTCATTGGGGTTTTGGCACGAATAAGGGCAACCCTGAGCGCGACTGTGCATTATTCACGGAGAAGCTGCTTTCACATACGCCGCCCGGAGAAAAGGCGGCGCTGATCGGATGGAGCCTCGGCGGAGTGATTGCAAGAGAAACCGCACGGGCAATTCCGGACGTTGTTTCCGGGGTTATTACATATGGTACGCCGGTTATTGGCGGGCCGACCTACACCCCTGCGGCCAGGGCGTGGGGGGCAGCGGAGTGCCGGCGGCTCAGTGCAGAGATCGAGAAACTGGACGCAGAAAATCCGATTCAGGTGCCGATCGCGGCGATATTTTCGCGCAAAGACGGCATGGTGTCATGGCCTGCCTGCATCGACCGGAAAAGCCCGAAGGTACGCCATTTCGAAGTCAGGGCGCCGCATTTGGCCATGGGTTTTGATCCGGATGTCTGGCGCATCGCGGCCGACCAGTTGAATTGGTTTCTAATTCGGGGGACATCATACTAATTTTTCGGAGCATCGAGGAATTGAGTATGGTGTCCCCCGAATTCCGAATTCGAATCAAAGATCACCGGCGCCGGAGGCGTCCGGTGAGTCGTCTTGTTCGGAGGTATTTGCTTTCTGGTAGGCCTTCTCGCTGGAGGTCCACATAAAGTATCCCCAAGCCACCCCTCCGAGAGGGAACAAAACAAGACTCAGTAGCAACAGAGTCCAGAAAGATGAATATCCCTCCATGAAGAATACCGAGGCGAGGGTAAAAAGAATGGCAGTAGTGACACCCCAATATAGCACGCCGTACTTCAAAATGTAACTCCACATTCCCTTTTCTCGAAGTCTTTCCCACTTGCTAAATCGTCTTTCCATTGCTTTTCTCCAGCACAACAGGTGCTTCTTCGGCTTTCCGGATAAGAATTCAGAATTCGTGAATTCGGGGGACACCATACTAATTTTTCGGAGCATCGAGGAATTGAGTATGGTGTCCCCCGAATTAATATTATCGGGCAGGGCTCACCGTGACCATGGTGTCGTGCAGCCCCGGGCTGCCTCCAACCATATCGCTTACGCTTTTCTGCAGAAGGGCGTCTGATACGCCCTTGTTATAGGACCGCTCGGCAATCGGAACTTCGTGTCCGAACCCGTGCAGCATGAATACGCATTCAGGGTGGATTTCTTCGGATACCCGGGCCCGGATTTTTCCGGAAGCAAGCTCCGAGGCCACGGTAACCATTTCATTGTCGGCAATCCCGAGCTTTTCCGCGGCGGCGCGGTTTATCCAAAGCCGGTTTTCAGGAACGAGTTCGTTCAGGTACAGATTGTTCTGGGTTGACACGTGGGTATGCTGGGCGCATCTTCCCACCACGAGCCGGAATTCCGCCTCCTTTTCCGGGCGGCCGGCGGGCTTGTATTCCGGAAACGAGGGATATCCAGCGTTTTCCAGAAGCGAGGACGCAAACTCGATCTTTCCGGACGGGGTCTTGAATTTGATGCCGGTTTTCCGGTCCCACATGACCTGCTTGTCGGTGTAGGCCACGAAACCCTTCTTTTTGAAATCCTCCCGGGTAAACCCTGTGGGTTCAAGCTGCCAGTCCACGAGTTCCTCCACGGTGTTGTAGGGAAAGTACTGGCCGATGCCCAGCCGTTCGGCGAGCTGCTGAAGGATTTCAGGGCCGGGCTTTGTGTCGTAGCAGGGCTTTACAGCCTGCTGCCGCATGAATATTTGGGGCTTCGGACCGTTTGCCTGCTGGGGCGAGTCGGTCCGCTCCAGATAGGTTGATTCCGGCAGGATCACGTCCGAATACCAGGCAATATCCGAATAGTTGATATCGATTGCAACGATCAGGTCCAGCTCGTCAAGGGCCTTCCTGGTGTAATTGGTGTCGGGTATGGACATAAGAGGATCAAACCTGAAGGCGATCATTGCTTTTATCGGATACGGGTCCTGGTTTAGGATTGCGCCGGGCAGCATCTGGGGAACCCCGTGGTTGGGGTCCGGGGTCGGGAAATCAGGGGTTCCGACCTTATCAAACCGGATATCCCCGAGCTCGGGCAGATCCTGGTCCGTGAGCTTTTGTGCAGCCTTTCCGCCCACCTCGCCGGGACCCTTCTTGAAGAAAAAACCGCCGGTGCTTTCCATGCTTCCCATAAGGGCGTTTAACATCATGATGGAGCGGCGGAAATAGATCTCATCCTGGTGGCTTGCGGCCCTGTATCCGCAGTGAAAGATTACGTTGGGCTTCTGTCCCGAAACCTCTCTTGCAAAGTTCACGATTTCGCCGGCTGGAATCCCGGTTTTCTTTTCCGCCCATTCCGGGCTGTATGACTGGACAAAGTCCCTGAGCTCGTCAAACCCCAGAACCCAGTTTCTGACGTATTCGCTGTCATAAAGCCTTTCATTGATAATCACGTTCATCAGGGCATAATTCAGGGCAAGATCTGTTCCCGGGCGGATCATCCAGTAGCGGTCAGCCTTGGTGGCTGTAACCGTGACCCTGGGATCGATATAGGTAAGCTTTGCCCCCTTTTCCATGGCCTGGGTGAACTGGCGGACCGGCTTTACCTGTATGGACTCAAACAGGTTTCTGCCGTAAAGAATCAGGTGCTTGGTGTTTGAATAATCCATGCCGATCTGGCCGTCGGTGTAGCCGAACAGCGAACGCATTGCAGTATTGAGCGAACCCTTGCAAAGGCTGTCATGGGTGAAATGGTTAGGGGATCCCAGGGCCCGCAGGAAGGTCTTGCTGATATGGGTGCTGAGCTGGGTGCGCTCTCCAAGGACAAGGCTTCTGCCCCCGTATTGGTCTATGATTTTGAGCAGTTTTTCGGCGGTATAATCCAGGGCTTCTTCCCATGAGGCGCTTCTCCACTGCCCCGATCCCCTGGGGCCCACCCTTATCATCGGTTTCTGCAAGCGCTGGCGGTCTTCGACAAGGGCGGGGCCTGCGACACCACGGGGACAGATGCTGCCCTCGATTCCCTTTACGTGAGGATTGCCTTCGATGTATTTGACCTGACCGTTTTCCACCGCAACATTAATGGGGCAGCGGATTGAGCACATGAAGCACAGGCTGTATACGTGTTCTTCCATTGTTTTTCTCCTGATTCCTGTTTCCTGGTTTCAAATTCCCACGCCCGGACTCCCCCGGATCGGCTTATCTAATTTGACCCGCAATTTTTATTCCATTAAAAGCCGGGCCTGCTTGCTCATAAAGATACGTTTACTTGCCAGTAAATTCAAGCATATTTATTCACCCGGCAGTCTGCCTGAACACGCTCATAAGCCGTGGATGATAAATATTGCGCAATAAAAATGCTGCGACGAAATAAATTTACTGCATGTCAGCGGGTCAATTAAATCTTTTGAAAACTCGCAAATTTTACATATTTTTTTCATAGAAATTTTTCCTGAAAGGATATCAGTGATTCAAAACGAGCACGGCAACGGAAAGGCAACAAAGGCGACCATATTTCTTTTTTAAGGGTATAGCTGAAATGGTGACCAGTCTGGCTCCTGTTTTTGCGGGCATATTGCTTCTGGTTGCAGAAGTATCAGCGTTGGATGCCTGGCGAAAAGGCCAGCTGCTTGACCGCCAGAAGAATGCCGGAACCCTTCAATCAATTGGCTGGAAGGGTTTTGAGGCTCTCGCTGGAGAGGCATATCGAAGAAAAGGATATTTTGTTACGGAGTCCGGCGGAGGGGGCGCAGACGGCGGCGTTGATCGGATGGATGCTTGGCGGAGTGATTGCAAGAGAAACCGCGCGGGCAATTCCGGACGTTGTTTCCGGGGTTATTACATACGGTACGCCGGTTATTGGCGGGCCGACCTACACCCCTGCGGCCAGGGCGTTGGGGGCGGCCGAGTGCCGGCGGCTCAGTGCGGAGATCGAGAAGCTGGACGCAGAAAATCCGAATTTATGCCATGGCCCCGGGCAAGCGGGATGCGTTTCAGGCCGACAGGGATTGTTGCCACTGAATGGGTGCCACACCTTGACACATTTCAATAACAAGGAATAATTGCAGTAAGGACCTTTACAAACATGGTGAACGGAAACCGGGAGTATAACATTGCCCCAATTTTGATGGTACCGTAAACAGTTAAAGATCAAGGCTTACGCAATTTCGAAGAATGCAGTATAGTTATCCGTGCGTGAAATTCTGAGAAATCGCGCGTAACCCAGATATTGGTATTTACGTTGCCATCACATAAGAGATACCAAAAGGCATTTAAGGGCC
>JAWLEU010000063.1:0-11217 GCA_041685965.1 Desulfosalsimonas sp. | reverse complement strand
AGCAATGCTCTGCGAAAGTTTATCCATGAGAAACAGCCCCTGGTATGTTTTACCGGTCATATACATGAGTCCCCGGGCACGGACACAATAGGTGATAGTGTTATTGTCAATCCCGGTCGTCCGGGCCACGGGCGCTATGCATACGCGCAGATAAGCGGCCGGAATGTGTCCGTGGAGGTGCGCTCGGTTTCAGAGGCGCAAAGCAGGAATGCGGTTTAACTCGACGGCCCCGGAAGGTCTATGGTGGCGCATGTATTTCCGGAGCCGCAGGTGTGAGAAGAAACCCCGGGGGACGCGCCCTTGTCGGAACTGCTGGTGCAGGCAACCCTGCTGAGCACCCTTTCAAGCACTTCACATCCGCAGGAGCTGCACTTCATTTCCTCCTGCTCCGATGAATCCCCGGACTTTACAATGATCTCCCGGATGGTTCCGCATTCCGCGCATTTGAATTCATATATGGGCATGTCTCTGTTTTCCTTTCGGGTCAGGTTATTTTCAAGCTTGCCACCTGTAATTTTACCCTTTACCAGAGCCCGTCGAAGCTGTCAATTAAGGTCGGAGTTTGATGAAGAATTAAGATGCAATATATGCAATTTTCAAGCAGTTGATTTTCAATTTATATGATTTGCCAGGATTGATAAATCCTTCTGGAAGCATCTGCCATGCAAAACTCCATACTGATTACACTTTTATCCGCGATATTCATCGCCCTGGTGGGCATCGGCATTATTGCGCCGGTCATGCCCATATACGCCACTGAACTGGGTGCAACCGGCTTCGGCCTTGGGGTTATAGTTGCGGGTTTTTCCCTGAGCCGGGGCTTGCTTCAGCCCGTTGTAGGAGGTCTTGCAGACAGGCATGGCAAAAAGCGTTTTCTTGTTTCAGGCCTTTTTATATACGCGGTCATGGGATATGCCTATACCCTGGCGGATTCCGTGGGCCACATTGTTGCAATCCGCATTATACACGGCGCAGGCTCGGCAATGATAATCCCCATGGCCATGGCTTATGTCGGTGACATGTCTCCTGCGGGCCAGGAGGGCAGGTACATGGGGATGCTAAATATCGCCCTTTTTTCCGGCATCGGCGGCGGGCCTGTACTCGGCGGTCTTTTTCTGGATCTCTGGGGACAGGATTCCGCATTTTATGCAATGGCAATGCTTAGCATGCTTTCGATGCTCCTTGTGATATCCCTTCTGCCTGAACAGCATGGCCCGGTTGCAGAAAAAAGCAGGGGCTCAATGGCAGCCGTGTTCAGGCAGATGATGAAAAGCCGAAGGGTAATGGGTATGCTCCTTTCCAGGATGGCCACCATGATCATCATGATACCCTCCATGGCTTTTCTGCCCCTTCTCATGAAAGAATTCCTTGACGCCGGAGGCATGGAAATAGGCCTGGTTGTTGCAAGCCGCACAATTGTAAACGCGGTCCTGCAGACACCGTTCGGCAGCCTGGCCGATTCCTGGAACAAGCCCTGGCTAATTTTTACAGGAAGCAGCATTATCACTGCGGGAATGTTTCTTGTTCCTTCGGCCGGGAGCTTTGAGGTGCTCATGGTTCTGTTTGCATTGATCGGCATCGGAGAGGCAATAGTGTGGCCGGCCCTGGGCGCGATTGCAACGGAAGAGGGGCGTACATACGGACAGGGCTCAATGATGGGTGTTTTCAACATGGCAATGAGCGCCGGCCTTTTTGTGGGTGCCATGGTCGTGGGGAGCCTTATGGATGTTTTAGGCATAGCATGGGCCTTTTATATCGTGGCAATTTTTCTTTTTATAAGCACAATTGCTGCGGTTGCAATGATCCGGGTCCCAGACCCGGCAGGAGATTGAAAATTTTTATGGTTAGAAATTTGACAATAACGTAAATGTATGGTTACTATTAAAAAATAAAGTAATAGGGAAATTAAGGGAAGCAGGCTTTTCTCACCAAAAAATTATATATAAAAAATACAATTACGTAATAGTTTATTTTAACGGAGGTGAGGATGAAGGTACTTGGGATTTCAGGATCGCCGATTAAAAACAGCAACACTGACAGGGCCGTAAAAAGGGTGCTGGAGGCCACCCGACTGGAAACCGAGTTTATAAAGCTCTCGGAGCTTGAGGTTGAGCCCTGCCGTGCCTGCCTTGGATGTGTTGATACAAATCAATGCGTAATCGGGGATGACGGAAATACCCTGGCGCAAAAGGCAAAAGAGGCCGACGCCCTTGTGGTGGGAGGCTATACCCCTTATTCAAGCATTGATGCCAGAACCAAGTCTTTTCTGGAAAGGCTTTATCCCCTGCGTCACAAGTACGGATACATGAGCGGAAAACCTGGTATAGCAGTTGTAACCTGTGCAATACCCGAAGACTGCGAGGGTCTTCCGCCGGCCTGTGAAAACGGGGCTAATAATATTTTCTTTTACATGATGGAAGAGGGCATGGATTTTCTTGGCTCTGTTAAAATCCGGGGAAACATTCCATGTATTAGCTGCGGCTACGGAGATGAATGCGAGATGGCCGGCCTGAAAATGATTTTCGGAGAAAATGCAACACTTGATTCAGTGGCGATTAATACGTTTGAAACCCAGGAAGATAATGAAAAATCAGCTGCGGAGCTTGGCGCAAAGATGCGTGATGCAGTTATAAACAGCAAGCAGCAGCAAGGAGAATAAAATGGCCCGACTCAAAGATCTGCCCGAACCCATGCGTTCCCATATTGCGGAACTGCCCTGTCCGGAATTTGATAATACCCCGTGGGCACAGGGAGGAAAATTGTCGCAGCGGCGGGTTGCCCTGTTGTCGACCGCAGGCCTGCACACCAGGGATGACCGCCCCTTTGCAGGCATGGAAGGGGACTACAGGGTTATTGCCGGAAACAGCCGTGCAAACGAGCTGGTAATGACCCACGTGTCCACAAACTTTGACCGTACCGGATTCCAGCAGGACTGGAACGTGGTCTTTCCCCTGGACAGGCTCCACGAACTGGCAGAACAGGGAGTTATAGGCAGCGTGGCTGACTACCATTATTCATTCATGGGTGCTGCGGACCCGGCTCAGATGAAGCCTTCAGCCGGGACGCTGGCGGGTCTTTTAAAAGGCGACAACGTGGATGCTGCTTTTTTGATACCTGTCTGACCTTTCTGCACGCGCGCCGTGGGCGCGCTTGCACATTACCTGGAGGAACTGGGCATTCCTACCACCCAGATAAGCCTTATCAGGGAGCATACTGAAAAAATACTGCCTCCAAGGGCCCTGTGGGTGCCTTTTGCCCTGGGCCGCCCCCTGGGGGTTCCCAACGACCAGGGGTTTCAGAAAAGGGTTGTACACTCGGCCCTGGAGCTTTTTGAAAGACAAACCGGGCCGGTGCTGGAGTCTTATGAACAAGAGGCGCCTGTATCGGCTGATACCGAATCGCAAGATTCAGATGCATGGTCCTGTCCGGTGAATCTATCGCAGCCTGCAAAAGAGCAGACCAGCCTTGAAGAAAAAATTTCAGCATTCCGCAGGGAAATAACAGAACTGATGCCTTGGTATGACCTGGGGCGGAAAAGCACCGGGCGAACCGCGGTTGCCGCGTTCGACCCCGACAGGGCCGCAGAAATCCTGTGTGCCTTTCTGGAGGACAGGACGCCCGAAATCCGGGAGTATGATATTTCCCTTGCAGCGGCAATCCGTATTTCAGCCCAGGATTTGAGAACCTTCTACTATGAGGCGGTGAGCTCTCAGCCGGGTGCAAAGGCACCTGCAAGCAAAGAGTTTGCAGACTGGTTCTGGACCCGGACCGCTGCAGGCGATATCATAAAACAAGTAAAGGAAAAATGCTCAGGAGAAAGCGACAGGGATCTTAAGCTCACGGGAAAGATGTTTCTGGTGCCGATGGTATAGCAGTTATCCTTTGCAGGGATATAGCAGAAGGCAGTTGTTTATTTCCGCTTTGCGGCATATAATGTAGGGTCAGGGATACCTGCTTGAGCAAAACCCTTTCTGCGGAGTCTGCACGAATCGCACGCTCCGCAGGCCATGCCCCTGTCCGGCGGGTCGTAGCAGCTGGTGGTAAGCGAAAAGTCAACACCCAGTGAGGCTCCCTTCCTTATGATCCCGGATTTCGGAAGATCAATAAGCGGGGTGCGTATGCGGATTTTCTGTTTTCCCTCCACCGCGGCTTTTGTTGCAAGATTCGCCATGTTTTCAAAAGCCCTGATATATTCCTTGCGGCAGTCGGGGTAACCACTGTAGTCCACTGCATTAACGCCGATGAATATATCTGCGGCACCGAGCACCTCTGCGTGTGCAAGTGCCACTGACAGAAAAATTGTGTTTCTGGCAGGCACGTATGTGGCAGGTATTTGAGAGTTTTGTGCGTGCTTACTTTCCTGTTTAGGGACCTCGATATCTGCTGTCAGTGCAGATCCTCCTATGGAGCGAAGATCCAGGGCTACTACTTTATGATCCGCCGCTCCCAGGGCACTGGATATTTTTTTTGCGGCAGCCAGTTCGTGATAATGACGCTGTCCGTAATCAAGGCTCAGGCAGTGGCACAAAAAGCCTTCCTCCACTGCTGCCGCCAGCGCTGTGGCTGAATCAAGCCCTCCGCTTAAAAGCACCACGGCTTTATTAACAGCCTTGGTTGAGTGGTTCAATCAAACCCCCTTTTCCGCGCCCGGCCACAGGATCTTGTGGAGCTGGAGCTGAAGTCTTGCATCCAGCCTGTCTTCTATGATCCAGCCTGCAACTTTTGCAGGTTCAACCATGCCTGCAGCAGGAGAAATCAGCACTGCGGCGGCACTGCCTGCTTTCAGGCTGCGGTTTATTATGTCTCTTGCAAACTCGTAGTCTCCGCGGTCGCAGACCACGAACTTTACCTGGTCTGATGCGCCCAGGCGGTTTATGTTTTCAAAGTCTGTTTTATGGCTTTGCCCGCTTGCAGGGCACTTGATGTCCATTATCTTAATACATTTCTCTGAAACAAGGTCAATGGGAAAGGTACCGTTTGTCTCCATCATTACTTCCATTTGCCCGTCAAGCAGCCGCCTGACAAGCTCAGGGGTGTTTTTCTGCAAAAGGGGCTCTCCTCCGGTGATTTCCACCAGCGGAAACCTGAAAGCCTGTACCTCGGATACGATTTCTTCTATGTCCATGTCCCGGCCCCCTGACCAGGCATAATCGGTATCGCAGTATGAGCACCTGAGGTTGCATCCGGTCAGTCTCACAAAAACGCAGGGTCTGCCTGCATAAAGGGATTCGCCCTGGATGCTGATAAAGATTTCATTAACGCATAAGCCTGCAGAATCAGGGAAGCGGTCGCTGCAAATCATGACGGAACTCCGGCTCTGTATAATACGGCGCTGCCTGCTGCCTGATATTTTCCTACAGCGGCAGGCACAAAAACCGCCTGTCCCCTTTTTATTACCAGGGAGGAATTTTCCCCTTGAGCTGACACCTGAGCTTTTCCGTGTCTGCAGAAAAGTATCTCCGCGCTGTGCCTGTCCGGACCCTGCCATATGGAGCCGTGGTCTATCCTGATTTCGGAGAACATAAACTCTTTTGCTTCTGTGGGGTAGATTTTTTCAAAATCGCCTGTCTGTTTGGGCTTGATTCGGTTCGGAGATCCGGGCGAGAACTTCACCACGCAAAGAAGCTGTTCAGAGTCAATGTTTTTTTCTGTAAGTCCCCCGCGCACGACATTGTCAGAGTTGGCCATGATCTCCATTCCCACCCCGCTGAGATAGGCATGGAGCACGCCGGGCTCAAGAAACACTGCCTCGCCGGGCTCAATGGTTATAAGGTTTAAGAATGCCGGCGCCAGCAACCCGGGATCATCCGGGTAAAAACCCCAAAGGTGTCTGATCCAGCCGGCCTCTGGTGTGTCCATTTTTTCCGCGCGAATAACTGCTTCACCCGTGATCTTCTTGCGGCGATCTTTGTCCATGGTCATAAGGGAATGGAAAAAATCCCTTATGCCTGTTTTTTCAGGCCTGTTTTCCAGTGCCTTTATTTCAGGGCCGAGAGTCTGTGGGCATATTCGGGACAGCAGATGGGTGATTTCAGCCGGATTCTTAAATCCTATGAGGGCGGAAAACGGCTCAACTGCAAAGAGCAGCTCCGGCTTGGCCCTCGGGTCCCGGTAGTTTCTTTCCGGTGCGTCAGCGGGTATGCCGCTTGAATTCTCGCGTTCAAACCCCCGCCTTGCAAGCTCCCGGCCGGGGTGTGCCTGGATGGAAAGCGGCTGATCCGCGGCAAGGACCTTGAACAGATAGGGCAGGGTTTTTCCGTAAGCTTCTGCAGCGGCTGTGCCGAGCAAGGCCTCAGGATTTGACCTTATCCACTCGTCCAGCCCTGTCCACTGGCCGTTTACAAAAACCCTGGACGGTGATCCGGGATGCGCGCCCATCCAGAGCTCAGCCCAGGGGGTCTGCAGGTCGGGTTCCAGTCCCAGCATTTTCTGGATGGCTGTTTTTGATCCCCACGCGTAGTGCCGGACCGGATTTTCAAGCATTACCGGACTTGTTGTGTTTGCGGGCTGCATGAGGCTTAAATCTTAAACTCCCCGTTTTCGTAGATTATGGTTTTTCTGCCGTCTGCAAGCCGTGCTGTGACGCATTTTTTCTCGGTGTTGACAATGTCCCAGTGAAGGGCTGAGTCGTTGAATCCAAGCTGCCTTTTTGCCGATTTTGTCAATTCGGATGCATCCCCGTCATATGTGTCAGAGTAGGAGCTGCCCAGGGCAATGTGGCAGTTGCCGTATTTTCCTCCGAAATTTTCATCATACAGGGTATTTGCCATGAACCGGCTTATTTTTGAAAATCTTCTGTCTGTGAGTGAAAACTCGCCCACCTTGTTGGAGCCGCGGTCCATGCCGACCTGCTTGTTTAGAAAATCAGCCCCGGTTTCAGCGTCAGCTGAGACCACCTTTCCCTTTTCGAATTCCAGGCGTATTTTTTCCACAAGGTTGCCGCTTCTGTAGGTGGGCTGGTCTGCAAAATACACTCCACGTGTGCCCCGCCAGTCAGGGGACAGAAAGATTTCAAAACTGGGGATGTTGTGGCCTGAAATCCCTATCCACCGCCTTTTCCGGCCGGGCGTTATGCGCAGGTCAACGTTTTCTGATTCCACGTGCATGCTTTGAATCTGCAGGCTGTTTAACCATTTTTTTATTCTCCGGGCGTTTCTGTAAACAGACTGCCATTGCTCCAGCGGATCCCGACGGTTTACAAAACATGCCCTGATCACCTGGTCGGCGTACTCTGCAATCCCCATGCCCGCATGCTCAGCCAGGGCAGAGGTGGGATAAAGAGCAAGGGTCCAGCTGAAATCCCCTGAGTCCTCCCTTTTGTCGAGAATGTCGCGCAGGGGCTTTCGTGCCTTTAACGAGGCGGAAATCGTTGACGGATCTATATGGGACAGATGGGTAATGGATTCGGGCGCCAGCAGCACAATGCTTCCGTTGACACCTTCGTAAAATTCTTTTTCCCCGGGGGCAATGAATTTTAGCTGACGATTGTTTGCGATTTCAAAAAACCGCTTTTCCATGTTCGGCGTCCGCATGAGTCGCTGCACCGGATTGCGGCCTGCGGTCAGGAGCTTTTCATACAGGCGTTCCGCCAGGGGCAGGGCAGCTATGTCGTAGCGGATCATGATGATGTCGCTTTTCTTGCGCCGGCCCTTTCTGGCGGTATTAAGCCCCCATAGCAGGACCTCGGCGTACCTGTCCAGGTGTTGGTCTTTGAGCATTTTAAGTTTCGCCTTATTATGTGTTTTTTCAGTGGGTATCGTCCTTTAAAAACAGCCTGTGGTATTCGGCATCATTTAAGTGGTTTTTTAGCAGGCGGTTGATAAGATTGTGGACTTCCTCGAGTTCGTGGTCGCTCATGCGGGCTGCAAGAGTTTTCATAAGTTCGTCGTCAGACAGCATCTGCAGGTAGCAGATCAGGGTCTGTTCGTCGGTCTCGCGTTCCCAGCCGAAACCAAGAAACCCTTCATAGGTCTCGACGAATTTGTGGGAATATTTTTTCATTTGGATTAACCTGATATTTAATGGTATTTAATCGTAAACATGCCGGTGAACAATTCACACCATATTGAAAAATAACAACCGGGTCAACCCGGCATTGCAGCAACCGGAAAATCAATGCATCGTTGTTTTCATTATTTCCGCACCAGAGACGGGTTAAATATCAGATACGGACTGTGGCGGAGCGCCGGCGATACACCCGCAGGCAGTATACTGTATCTTCCCGGCCGGGCCGAATTCATGGAAAAAAACCTTGATGTATTTGAGCGCCTCTGCAGCCGCGGACTTGACGTGCATGCCCTTGACTGGCGCGGCCAGGGGTTATCCGACCGGATTCTTGAAAACAGGCACAAGGGTTATGTCCGCGATTACTCTGATTTTCTGTCGGATCTTAACCTTTTTGTGCAAAGCTTTTACCTTCCGGAAGCAGCATCTCCCAGGGCCGTGCTCGGCCATTCCATGGGAGGCAATATAGGCCTGAGATATCTGCATGACAACCCGGGTGTATTTGACAGGGCTGTTTTGGTCTCGCCCATGTTTGACATCAACACTTTTCCGGTTCCGGGACGGCTTGCAAGGAGGTTGGCCCGGGCGGCATTACGCAGGGGCCTGGCTGAGAAATACATCCCGGGGGCAGGGGATTATACGCCCGCTGCGAAGCATTTCCGGTCCAACCCGCTTACAAGTGATCATGAAAGGTTCATGCACGAAATCCGCGAGATTGAAAAAAATCCGGACCTGGCCCTGGGAGGGGCGACATACCAGTGGCTGGCAGCTTCATTTGATTCCATTGAGGTTATCAAAAATCCGGGTTATGCAGAGGCGGTTACAACACCTGTCCTGGTTGTATCCGGCGGCCGGGACCCGATTGTGAGCAAAAAAGCCCACAGACGTATTTGCAGGCGCCTGCCTGACTGCCGGTTTTTGGAAATCCCGTGGGCCAGACACGAAATCCTTAAGGAAACAGACTGGATTCAGCGGTTGTTCTGGCAAGAATTTGACAGTTTTATTGCTCAATGAGATTTTTATTTCTAATCTTTTGAAGGGGAAAGGAAAGCAGCAAAATGGGTTTTGAAACTGATGAAAACCAGGAGGAGTTTGAAGAGGCACCCAGATCATATCTGCGCAACAGAGGCGGGAAACCCGGGGGGAATCGGAAATTTCTGCTGTTTGCCCTTATGGCGGCAGGGCTTGTGGTTCTGCTTGCAGCCGGGACCATGCTGCTTCTGCCGGGAGGCGATGATTCCGCAGAAGAGGTTTCCAACAAAAAAACCCTTGAAATAGGCAACGCCGGAGACCTGCCGGAGGCACCCGCCGGGGGGCAAGGCGAAGCTGAATCAGTCGATGCCCGGGGCACTGGTCTGCTTGAAGATCAGGAAAGTGAAATTTCAGACCTAAAAAAGAGCATGCAGGAAAATCACGAGCAAGTGATGGGCAGGCTGGCGGAACTTGCAAAAAGGGTGGTTGAAAACAACGAGCAGAGCCGCGATGCCCTAAAGATGATGGAAAACCTGGAAGAAAGGATAGCCGGTCTTGAAAAACAGTACCAACAGTACCGGCTTGTTGCCGTGGCGCAGTCAGGGGGTGCAGAGCAGAGCCGGGAGGATTCGGAAGAAAAGTCAGAGCAGGAGAGCCGGGATGAAGGCGAGTCAGAAACAGGGGGTTCTGACGGCGGACAATCTGAATACAGTTATTATACGGTCAAGAAAAATGACACCCTGTATTCAATTGCAAAAAATCACGGCATGGAGCTCGAGACACTGCTGGAGGAAAACGGCTTAAAAGAAAATTCCGTAATCTCCCCCGGAGATCGCCTTAAAGTCAACCCTTAACTTCGCGCGGTCTACATCAGTCGCCAGGCATGTTGTTCCGGCAGGCCAGCATAGAAGATCTTGCTTATGGTCTCGTTTACATCGTAGGAAACGAATCTGACCTCGAGCTCAAAGCTCTGGTCATCGAAAATGACGTATTTTGCGCAGTTGTTTCCGTCTCTGGGCTGCCCCACGCTTCCGACATTGATAATGTAGTTGCTGTCCGGGTCAAGGGACACGGTTTCTTTTTTGAGGGGGCGTTTTGAAATATCTTCCCCGCTGCGGCTGACAAGCAGAAGCTCATGAGTGTGGCCCACAAAACATATCCGCTCAGCCGCATTGTCCAGGGTTTTCAGCAGCCTTTGCTGTGATATCTCGAACAGGTATTCCGTGGCGGAGTCCGGAGGGAATCCGTGTACGAACCTGCAGCCGTGTTCTGTAAGATAAAAAGGAAGACCCGCGGCGAAGTCAAGGGCCCGCTCTGACAAAAATTCCATGGTTTTTTCAAGTGAGATACGCGCAATAGGGTTGAACCATTCCAGAAATTCAGGTTCTTTTACAGCCAGTTCGTGATTCCCCATGACTGAAGGAATCTCATGGGCTTCCAGCATTCGGATAACCTCCACCGGCTCCGGTCCGTAGCCTATGTTGTCGCCCAGGCAATAGACAGCAGATATTCCGGATTGTTCAAGATTTTCGAGCACCTGTCTGAACGCAGCCGCGTTTCCGTGTATATCCGAGATAACCGCAATTTTCATTATTCCAGATCCTGCCGGCTTTTTGGACGTTAAAAAAAAGACATTAACAGCCAACCCGCCGCATGTAAACGATAATCTGAGATTACCCCCGCAGCAGGGCCGATGCTTTTTTAAGGAAGAATTGGTTTACATAAATTATTAACCATTTCTTCTTTATGACAAGCAAAATGCACTTTAAAAAAATTTATTGTTGACTCTTTCTTAAAATTTTATAATAAATTTTACTATATTTAAGCATTATAATTTGGACTTTATAGTGTATTTAAGGGCGGCGTTAACCCTAATTTACCTTTTTAAAGGAGAAGAAAAATGATCGTTTACCGTAAATCAGGTATTATTATTCTCGCTATATTTTTAGCTGTGGTAGTTTCAGGAGTATTTTTTTCTGCCTCGGCAGAGGATTCAAAAGAAAGTGTTAATATCAACACTGCTTCAGAAAAACAGCTAACGGAGTTAAAGGGTATAGGCCCTGTTACAGCCGAGCGGATAATTGATTACCGTGAAGAAAACGGCGGGTTTTCCGATGAAAAAGATCTGCAGGAAGTAAAAGGTGTAGGGGCAAAAACAGTAGCCGACATACAGGATCAGATCACAGCTGAACCGGCCTCGGACTAACATATAAGTATTTTCGTCCGGACCGGCTGGTAAGC
>JAWLEU010000062.1:0-11427 GCA_041685965.1 Desulfosalsimonas sp. | reverse complement strand
TCACGGCTCTGCTCACGGGCCATCACGCAGTGAGTTATCTCGCCGGCCTCGAGCTTTGCAAGCCCTTTTTCCTTGTCTATTATCTTGCATCCCGGAGGAAATATTGAAGACACCTGGACAAGGTTAAGATGTGCTATACCGGCCTCCCTCAGCGCATTTTCAAACGAGGCCAGATGCGCTTTATCTATTCCCACCCCCTTGGTGAAAAATATATATCGTGGTACGTACATTATCTGATTCTCCTGGTTGCAAAAAATGCAAAAAAGCACTCGGATAAGTGACAACCGTCTTTGATAATGCACAAAGGCCTTACTTGTCAACAGTTGCATGGCAATCAGTAAATCCTTATTATCATGAAGTATTAAATTTAACAGAAAAGAAGGGAAAAATGAATATCAAAATTCCGGTTAACCGCCACTGCATTGAAACCGCCGTCAAGGGGCAGTATAACCGGGCGGTTTCGGCATATTTTAAGACCGGCAAAGACGAGGAGAAAAAAGATCTTGAAAGCCGCATCGAGCTTCTGCATAATGCCCTGGAAACACTGGATTTCAACTTCCTGAGAAACCGCTACAAAGATCTGCGCGGCGACTCCGGGGCCGAAGTCCGCCTGGGCGGCGGCGAAAACGGCGAACTATACATTACAATAAACGGAGAAAAAATTGAGACAACAGATAAGAATTGATTTCAAGCGTTTTTCCGGAGGAGGCGGCGGAAGGGGGCCTGTAAATGAGAACTTTCTGCCTGTTCTGCTTGCCAAATGGCTGATTTTGACAGCATCTGTGATGATTGCAGCCTACCTGATAGAAAACATACATGTAAGCGGATTTCTCTCCGCCTTTTTCGCGGCTGCAGCCATAGGGGTGCTGAACCTTTTTTTCCGCCCGTTTCTTCTGATTCTGACGCTTCCGATAAATATCATGAGCCTGGGGCTTTTTACCTTTGTGATAAACGCACTTATGCTGAAAATAGCATCAGGGATAATACCGGGCTTTACGGTGACAGGATTCTGGAGCACGGTTTTCGGCGCAATTGTCATAAGCGCGGCAAGCTGGGTATTAAACACCCTGCTTGCTGATGTCAGGGGTCCGGGCTCAGGGCCCGGGCGGGGAACCGGCCGCCCCGGAGGACCAGGAAAAGACACCGAACACATAGACCTTGAAAAAAAGGGGGACAGATGGGAGTAAAACCGGCTGATGCGCTGAAACAAAACCTCAGCCGCATAGACGGGAAAGGCTACAAGGCATACAAGGACATTGCAGGCGAATATGATTTCAGGAGTTTTACTCTTTTTATAGATCATGTGCAGGGCGATCCGTTCGCAGCCCCTTCCAGGCTGCGGGCGCGGGTTGCCCGCCCGGAATCCGGATTTTTAAAAGACACCACATCGAACAAAAGCCGGGTAACAGCCCTTGGGGACTTTCTGACCCGGAGGTTTCACCAACAGAGCCGGAAGATTGCAAAGGGAGCAAGGGGCACCGGAAAAGGCGGAAAGATCACCATTGACCGTCCGGGCCAGCAGATCCTGGAGCGAAGCTCATTTGTCGTGAATGACGAATTCGTTGAGGCCAGGTTCTTTTTGGGCCTTCCTGCATTCGGAAGAAAAATCGCGGGAAAGGACGCCGCAGCCATGTTTTTCTCCGAGCTGCCGGAAATAGTTGACACCACAATGTTTTTTTCCGCACTTGACCAAAAAGCCGTCTACAGGCACATAAAAACCGCTGAAGACGCGGATGCGGCAAGAAGTCAGCTCTCTGAAAAAGAACTCGTGGCATTCGTAGCAGACGGAAGCCTGCTTCCCAGAAAAAGCGGAATCGACGACCGGCCGTTAGACGACCCGCAGGCGGTTTCTTTTTACTCTAATGATGCCTTCAGAGTCACCCTGGATCTTCCCAACAACGGCCCCACGCCGGGGATGGGCATACCCCGGGGCGTGACTCTGATCGCCGGAGGCGGTTACCACGGAAAATCCACCCTGCTGCATGCAATGGAACGGGGGATATACAACCATGTGCCCGGCGACGGACGGCATCTTGCGGTAACAGAAAGAAACACCGTAAAGATACGGGCATGCGACGGCAGAAATATTGAAAAAACCGATATTTCCTCATTCATAAGCAACCTCCCCTTAAACAAGGACACTTCCCTTTTTTCAACGCAGAACGCAAGCGGCAGCACCTCCCAGGCGGCAAACATAATAGAGGCGGTGGAAGCAGGCGCCGGGGCCATACTCCTGGATGAAGACACCTCTGCCACCAACTTCATGATCCGGGACCACAGGATGCAGCAGCTCGTGACAAAGGACCGCGAGCCCATAACCCCTTTTATAGACAAGGTGCGGCAGCTTTATTCCGAAAAAGGGGTTTCAACCGTTCTTGTAATGGGCGGCTCGGGCGACTACTTCAGCGTTGCTGACCGCGTGATCCGCATGACAGAGTATCTCCCTTTTGATGCCACCGGCGAAGCCAGGGAAATTGCCAGATCGGATCCCTCTGGCAGGCAGCAGGAAGGAGGCAGCAGCTTCGGCAGAATCGCAAGGCGGATCCCGATTGCAGAAAGCTTTTCTCCGTACCGCAGAAACAAAAAGATGAAAATAGCGGCAAGGGACATAAAAGAGATCCTTTTCGGAGAAACAGAAATCGACTTAAGCGACCTTGAGCAGATCGTGGATCCTTCACAGACCAGGGCCCTTGCAAATGCGGTATATTACGCCTCTCGCTGCATGAAAGACGGCCTGAGCATTAAACAGGTTGCGGAAAAAGTACAGGCAGACATAAGTGACAACGGACTTGATATTGTTGCCCCCCACATAACAGGAGACCTGGCGGAAATCAGAAGCGTGGATATAGCCGGGGTAATCAACCGAATGCGGACTCTTCAGGTTCGTCAGGACGGATAAAAAATTCCGGCATCGCACGCACTCGGCGGCAGGCTCAAGGCCTGACAGCCATGCTTATCCGAGAAACAGGATGCAGGCCAGCACGGCAAACATTATACCCGCTATGTCCGCGGTGAGCGCCGCAGCCATTGTGTGCCGGATGCGGCGCACGTTGACCGCCCCGAAATATACCGCCATCACGTAGAAGGTGGTCTCGGTTGAGCCCTGAAAGGTGCTTACCAGGTAACCTGTATAGCTGTCAGGCCCCACCGAGGGGTCGTTTATGATCGAGGCCAGGACCCCGTAGGCGCCCGAGCCTGAAAGCGGCCTGAGAATAGCCATGGGCAGGGCGTCTGCAGGAAGCCCTATCTTCGATGTCAAAGGCCCCAGAATGCCAACCATGGCCTCCAGGGCGCCGCTGGACCTGAGCATACCCACGGCAACCAGTATGGCCACCAGGTAGGGTATTATCCTTACCGCCACCTGGAATCCCTCCTTTGCCCCTTCAACAAAAACCTCGTATACCCGCACCCTTCGTATCAGGCCGTACGTAAGAAACCCGGTCACCAGGCCGGGAATTATCCAGGGAGAGATCACCTCCCCGTAAACCACCGCAAGCGGGATAATCACCACCACGCAGCAAAGCGCGGCAAGGCTTACCCACATTGGATATCCTTCTGAAGGACCTTCAGGCAGTTCCTCCTGCCCGTCTTCCGGGTCTTCATCCGGGAGTTCACCGCCTGCGGCTTCTGACTGATCTGTGTGTAATGTATTTTCCGGGCCTGAAGGAGAAAACCTCTGATACAGCCTGGCTGCGGTCACCCCGACGATGGTTGAGCAAAGGGTTGCAAACAGGGTTGTGGGAAGAATCCCGGCAGGATCAGCAGAGCCTGCCGAAGCCCGCAGGGCGATCACCCCGGTCGGCAGAAGGGTGATGCTAGAGGTGTTGATGGCAAGAAACAGGGCCATGGCGTTTGTGGCGGTTCCCTTGCTGTTATTTAACTTGTCGAGCTCCTGCATGGCTCGGATGCCGAAAGGGGTTGCAGCATTTCCCAGTCCCAGGGCGTTTGCAGACATATTGAGAATCATGGCTCCCATGGCGGGATGCTCAGGGGGCACCTCGGGGAAAAGCCTTATCATGACAGGCCGCAGAAGCCGGGAAACAACATTTAGTAGCCCGCCTTTTTCCGCCACCTTCATCAGGCCCAGAAAAAGGGCCATGACTCCGATCAGGCCGATGGCAAGCTCCACGGCCCCGCCCGCAGACTCTACAATCCCCTGCGAGACCTCCTGGATGGGAGTCTGATCCCCGGTGTGAGGGCCGCCGGCTATCTGGCGCCAGCCTGCGAAAAGAAAGGCTATGGCGACAATTGCGAAAAATACCGTGTTCATTTTCCCTCGTTTTCAAACAGGGATTGCTGCACATGCATTTCAGGCAGCACAGGCCCGGTGTAGTCCACTTCAAAAACAGCCTTTTCCGGCCTGCGGACCCTCTGGACGGGAAGAATCTTCAAACGGGTTTCCTGCCGTGTCATCACCGGAAAGCCGTAGTGCTCGTTCGTGTATTTAAGGGGCCTGCCCTCGGATGCGCGCGATCGTGCAAACTCCATGTGCCCCAGGATGCGGCCGTCCACGACGGTGTTGGCTATACCCTTTATTCCACCTGCCTTGTGCTCAGCCGCAAAAAGAAAATCAGGCTCGATTTCTATCATTACGCTGTTTCTGCACGCGGCCATGGCTGCAAACATGGTGGTACACACCCCTGCAAACGGATCAAGCACCGTATCGCCCATAACCGAATACATGTTAACAAGCCTGTAAGGCAGCTCAAAGGGATATGCCCCGCTTCGCCTGCGGATCTTTTCATCTGTCATATGCTGCCTTGCGCCTTTTAACTCAAACCAGACATCTGAGAACCACCGGTTGCGTTCCTCCCAGAAAATCGCGCTTTGCTGCCGGTTTTCACGTTGTTCAGGGGTTGGAAATTCCCGCTTTCCCCCTTTTCTGAAAATCAGGATGTATTCGTGCTCAAGTGTGACATACGCGCCTGCAGGCAGCATACCCGAGCCCATGAACTTGTTGGGAGCATTGGTCTGCTTTCTCCAGATGATCGCGGGAAGGGGGCAAAGCCCGTTTTGGACAAAAGACTCTAGTATCGTTGCATGATTGGGGTAAAGGAAAAAGGAATCGCCTATCGTGCGCACAGCGTCACCAATGTTAATGCAGGCGAATCCTCCGGGTTTCAATACCCTGCACACCTCCTGCCACACTGAGTCAAGCACCGCGTGCATCCGGCGGTATGCCTCCCAGCCCCTGCCCTTTTCAAGACATGTTCCTATTCTAGGGTCCATGTCCGAAAAGGTCGAGTCCCACATTTCTATCATGGGATACGGCGGTGAAGTGACCACAAGATCGATGCTTTGATCCGCAACCATCCCCATTGAGCGACTGTCTGTAAAAAAAAGCCTGTGGTGGGTTTTCATTGAGAAAGCCGCCTAAATTCCGGAAGCACGCTTTACAATTTGCAGAATTTCCCCGGGATCATCGATTACGTAAATTATATCCATATCCTTTTCAGAAATCATGCCGTTTCCCAGCAGCTGAGACCTGATCCAGTCAACAAGGCCTCCCCAGTAATCCCTGCCGAACAAAATCACCGGCAGTGGCTTTATGCGATCTGTCTGGATAAGGGTGACTGCTTCAAACAGCTCATCCAGGGTGCCGAAACCGCCGGGCATGATAATGTAGGCGTAGGCATACTTTACAAACATCACCTTGCGCACGAAAAAGTACTTGAATTCAACCTTTATATTGGCGTAGTCATTGGGTTTTTGCTCCATGGGCAAAATAATGTTCAAGCCCACGGACTCTCCTCCCTTTTTTACCGCGCCCTTGTTTGCAGCCTCCATGATGCCGCCGCCTCCGCCGGTGATCACCGCAAAGCCGTTTTCTGCAAGCAGCCCTGCAAGCTCTTCTGCCTTGCAGTAATATGGATTGTCCTCGGTCATGCGTGCTGAGCCGAAAATGCTGACTGCCGGGCCCAGATCATGCAGGGCCTCAACACCCTCAACAAATTCGCCCATTATCTTAAACAGCCGCCAGGATTCCTTCAGAGCGACATCTTCCACCATATACTGTTTTTCCATCTCAGTCTCTCCACGTATTATAAACATCTGAGCTAAATAGCAATCCAGCGCCTGCTTGTCAATTGTTTATCCGCAACATTTAGTTGACAGGAAAGGATTTGACGTGTTAAAATTTCTAAATTATCTTAATAAATTATGAATAATATGGACCGGTTGAAAAAGGAATTGACCAAAGAGGTTACAGTTGCAAACGAACTCGGCCTGCACGCCCGGCCCGCGGCTATGATAGCCAGGCTGGCTATGCAGGCCGGATCCGGTGTATGGCTGATCAAAGACGACGAACAGGTGGATGCCACAAGTATTATAGATATTCTCTCTCTTTCCGGCACCAAGGACTCCCGGATTACACTGAGAATAGACGACCCTTCAGACGCTGAAATTCTTGAAAAAATTTCCGCCCTTTTTGAAACCGGCTTTAAGGAGTAATCACCCGGCTCATGTCAGATGACCAGACAGAAGAAATAGTGCTTCGCGGCATAAGCGGCTCGCAGGGGATCTGCATAGGCAAGGCCTATCTCGTGGACCGCGAGGGCGTGGATGTTGTGGAACGCTACTATATTGATGAGAAAAACATCAAAAAAGAAATCAACCGCTTCAAGCAGGCGGTGAACCATGCCAGAAAAGAACTCTCCGGGATCATAGAAGACATCCCGGAGGATCTTCGACAGCATGCCTATATCCTTGAGACCCACCTTTTGCTGCACAAAGACAAGATGCTCTATGGCAAAACCCTGGAGCTGATTGAAGGCGAGCAGATAAACGCGGAATGGGCGCTTAAGAAGGCATCCGCGGCAGCCAAGTCGGTTTTCAAAAACATCTCCGACCCCTATCTCCAGGCAAGGGCGGCAGACATTGAGCATGTCTCGGACCGCATCCTGAGACACCTTATGGGAGCTGAGGATGTAGACATCTCAGGGATCAACAAGCGGGTTGTGCTGGTGGCAAACAACCTGTCTCCAGCCGAGACCAGCCAGATCCAGCTTGACCGGGTAATGGGCTTTATCACTGACAGGGGAGGGAAAACCTCGCATACAAGCATCATAGCCCGAACCCTGGAAATACCTGCAGTTCTGGGTCTTGAGCGCGCCACCGCGCTGGTTAAAAACGAGGACATTGTCATTATTGACGGCAACGAAGGCATTGCCATCATCAATCCTGAAGAAGAAACACTGATCCGTTACGAGGAGCTTTCCAGGAAATACGAGGCCCACAAAAAAGAAGTCATCCGAAGGGGCGACCTTCCTGCCACCTCTTCGGACGGCGAATCCTTCCGAATAATGGGCAACATAGAGCTGCCCGAGGAAGTAGTGGCAGTAAAGGATCACGGAGGAGACGGCATCGGGCTTTTCCGCACCGAGTTTCTTTACCTGTCCAGGCACGATTTTCCGGGCGAGCAGGAATTGTTCGACCAGTACAGGGAAGTCGTGGAGCTTATGGCGCCCCTGCCTGTTACAATCCGCAGCCTTGACATAAACGGGGACAAGGAAATATCCAGCATGCCCACACCGGAGGAGGCCAACCCCGCACTGGGCCTGCGCGCCATCAGGTTCTGTCTCAAAAATCCGGAGATTTTCAAAACCCAGCTGCGCGCTATAATGCGAGCCGCGGCCCACGGCTACGTGCGCCTGCTGCTGCCCATGATCTCATGCGCAGAAGAGGTCACAGAAACCATCGGCCTGCTTGACGAGGCATCGGCTGAAATGGAGCAGGAAGGAATCGAGCACAAACGCGACATCGAGTTGGGCATCATGATAGAAATTCCGTCAGCAGCAGTAATGGCTGACGTTCTGGCCGACCAGGCCGATTTTTTCAGCATAGGCACAAACGACCTTGTTCAGTACACCCTGGCTATAGACCGTGGCAACCGCCATGTGGCGCATCTGTACAACCCCATGCATCCGGCAGTAATCAGGCTGATCCGTCACGTGGTGGACGCCGGGCGCTACAGGGGCAAGAAAACCTTCATGTGCGGGGAAATGGCCGCGGACCCCATAAATCTCCCGATCCTTTTGGGGCTGGGAATAGAAGAGCTGAGCATGGCCCCGCAGTCGGTACCGGAAATCAAGAACCTGATTCGGAAAATCAACGTGTCAGATGCCAGAAAGCTCATGGACACCCTTCTTCAGCAATCGTCGGCAAAAGATATGCAGAAAATTGTCACCGATGAATTCGGCGACATCCTCTATGAAGACATTTACTCGGAATAACGAGCATTTCCGGATACGGCACGGATAAAAGCACGGCATAAACAGATTATGAGTCACGAACACATCAAAATAGTTACTGAAAACCGAAAAGCCCGCCATGAGTTTTTCATAATGGATGAATTCGAGGCGGGCCTTGAACTGAAAGGCACCGAGGTGAAATCCCTGCGCCAGGGCCGTGCCAACCTAAAGGATTCCTACGGAAAGTTCAGAAACGGCGAGCTGTGGCTCTACCAGATGCACATCGCCCCCTACCCTTTTGCATATTACGACAACCACGAGCCGGAACGACCCAGAAAACTGCTGATGCACAAATCAGAGTTAAAAAGGCTCTACGGCAAGATAAAGGAAAAAGGCTTCGCCCTGATCCCGCTGAGGGTGTATTTTAAAGAAGGCAAGGCCAAGGTGGCCATCTGCCTTGCCAGGGGAAAACGCAAGTACGACAAACGCGCGGCAATCAAGGAGCGCGAGGTCAAGCGCGAAATGGACAGGGCAAAGAAGTCTAAAGTCCCCTGACAAACAACCCGTGTTTTGTTTGACAAAAAGCCTGGCATTGCTTATTATACATATACAATCTGGATTGCTTTTTACGCTCGCCGCAGCCAGCTTCTTATGTATTAAGGGGGCGAAACGGCTTCGACGGGGGCATGGAAGCAATGGTTGCATACCGAGTTCGCTGGCTCGTAAAAACCGGCGGCGCCTAAATACAAAGGCAGACGACTATAACTACGCTCTAGCTGCTTAAAGCCAGCTAGCGTCCTTCCGGGTTTTTTCCTGCGGGCCCGGTACAGGGCGTCGATTAGCAGGATAGCCGATCCGGGATGCCTGTTCCCGGTAAGGCGAAAATTAAACAGGCTAGCGGTTTGCGGATCCAGTCTGAAGGAGCCGTAAACTGCGAAATTCAAAATTCAGACTAAGTATGTAGACGCCGTTGTGGAATGTCTCCGGACGCGGGTTCGACTCCCGCCGCCTCCACCATCTAATAAAATCAAGAAACGCAGTATAAAAATATGCTATAAGGTTCCGGCAGAATCTCATCGCCGGTCCCAATTTCCGCCTGGAGATTTATGCGTGCGTTCCCTTGGAAACGCTGCAAGCCCCCTTAATGGCAGCGACTAATGGTCGTGAAGATTGCCTGGCCTTGTTGAGAAGCCGCTGGTGCACTGATGCAGAGACGTTTTTGAGATTCTCCGTATTCATAAAAGCGCCTCCAGATAAGGGCGTATAATCTTGTTTACCCGGCAAATGGCAGCATAATACATAAGCGCCTCCAGATTAACCTGTTTGCGCTCTCTGTAAAAACGAATAGCTTCAATTGCCGTATCCAGCCCCACCCTGTTTCTGAATTTAAAGCAATCGGCCAGTGTCTTTTCCGGACTGTAGATACGAACGGCAAAACCGTCGACTTCATAGTTTTCCACTCCCTCGCTATACGCCCGGCCGGAGAACCTATAGGTTCTAATCGGCGGGTGTTCCAAACGAGGCTCCTCGGCTCCGTGCGGAAGCGCAACGTGTACTTCATGTGGAATTTGGGTGGTAAGCTCATGAAAAGACAGTGCGGAAATCAGGCAGATAACTCCTCCGGAAACCCGGGCTGCGACAGTTACTAAATCGGGATTGCCCAGCGGCTGGCTATCGGCGAGACGATACAGCCCCCTGCTTATCCTTTCTATAACGCCCGAGTCGCGCAGAGCATAAAGCGTTTCCGGATGGATGCCTGCACGAAGAGCTTGTGCCGTGCGCAGAGCACCGCCGTGATCCTCAAAAATCTCAACCGCTCTGTCAAAACGGGAGCCTTTCCCGGCAATGTTTTCGGATTTCATGATAATAAAACCTATATTAATATATACTTATAGGTAAAATTATCAAATAACTCGAAAATGTCAAATTTTATCTTTTGTAAGGTTTTCGTCCCGGTGCAATCTTTAATCCCGGCAAAAGCTGACCCATAAGGCCCCTGTGAGCATAAGCCCCTATTCTTCTTCAGCACTCTCATCAATTATCGAGGACGGACTGACGGCTAACGGATCCAGCCGTTGGGCCTGCTCTTTTGCCCATTGAAGCCACTCATTCCAATCGCATAAGGGCGCTTCTGGAAGTATGGGCCGCTGAAGTGCCGGAGGAGACCTTGAAAAAAGAAGCCAGGGCCATTATTTTCGGGTTGAAATAACTGTCGGGTGAATTTTGTTGAAAAAACAAAGCTTTTAAAGGTAGAATATATATTAAGCAGGCTCGGCCTGCATTTCGCCCAAAAATAGGAGGGAGGAACCATGACCACCCGAAAACAGATCATGGAGTTACTGAAAGAAAAACAGCCCTATCTGGCAAAACAATACAACGTAAAAAGAATCGGGCTTTTTGGGTCCTATGCAGCGGGAACCCCTGATGAAACAAGTGATATCGACCTTATTGTGGAGTTTGACGGCCCGGTCGGGTTCCGGTTTATTGAGCTGTCAGAGTATCTCGAAAACATCCTTGAAAGGAAAGTGGACCTGCTGACCCCTGACGGGCTGCGTGGTATCCGGGTACCCCGTGTTGCCCGGTCAATCGAGGAGAACATTGTATATGTCTGAGCGCACGGACGCAGATTTTCTCACCGATATTCAGGAGGCCATCAGCAGGATAAAAAAATACACAACCGGTATAACCTACACGGATTTCCTGGCGGATACGAAAACACAGGACGCCGTCATACGCAACCTGGAAATTATCGGCGAGGCAACCAAGAATCTCAGCGTCGATCTGCGGGACTTCTACAGGGATGTTCCCTGGAAAAGCATGGCCGGGATAAGGGATCGCTTGATTCACGACTATTTCGGCGTAAATCTCGATATCGTGTGGCAGGTTGGTGCTGAGGAACTTCCCGGCGTAGCGGGGTCCATCGAAAATATTATCTGCCGGGAAAGTGGCAGATAACGAACAACAGCAGACATTTTCCTATGCCCAGAGAAAGCCGCCCCACCCTGACATTCCGGGAGCGCACATGGCGCTATACCTATAAGACATCCTCCATGGGCCCCGGCGGCTGGCCGGTTAACATTCTACATGATTTCTACATTCCTGTCTTAAAACGCACTATCGCTTATGATCGGGTTGCAGGTTATTTCCGGTCATCGTCCCTGGCAGTGGCCTCACAGGGGTTTTCAGCTTTTGCAGAAGCCTCCGGCAAAATGCGGATGATCGTGGGCGCGGACATGGA
>JAWLEU010000061.1:0-11565 GCA_041685965.1 Desulfosalsimonas sp. | reverse complement strand
CCCTGCATATCCGCTGATGAAGCCGCAGGCAGGATAAACACCATAGACCGCATTGCTCTGGCGGTATTCGGAAAGACAGAAGCAGTTGAGTCTGAATCACCCTTAAACCTCGGGGTTTTCAATGCGCGAAACGACATGGACAGGGTGATCAGGATACTGTCCTGAATCAAGGAGTTTTTCCGCTATAGCTTATCGCATCTTCATAACGTTTTCAGCCTCTTTTTCCGCCCTGTCGCCAAGGGACGTGCCGTCTGCGATAGATGCTGCCTTTTTATAGACCTGTACTGCCTTGTTGTACTCGTGAGCCCTCGTGTATGCCCGGCCCAGGTCCATGTAGAACGGTGCCACTTCAGGGGCTTTATCCACTGCCCGCTTAAGCTTCCTTATGGCATTGCTCATATCTCCGGTTGCAAGATAGACTTTGCCCAGCCCGTGCAGGGCCCTCGGATAATCAGGCTTCATCTCGAGGGCTTCAAGGTAGTGCTGCTCAGCCTTATGATAGTCGCCCTTTTTGTAATAGACATATCCGAGATTGCTCAGAGGGTAATGAGGGGTCATGTACAGCAGGTCCTCTGCAACCTCTTCATAGCAATCTATTGCATTGTCCCAGCTTTCCATGGCGACGTAGGCCGAGCCCAGGTTATTTCGGGCGGCTGAATACTCCTCATCATTTAACTCGATGGCCTTTTTAAAGTGCTCAACCGCTTTTTCCGGTTTGTCTTTCGCCAGATATGTCAACCCAAGGTCATTGTGAACATAAGGGTCATCAGGGTTCATCTTTTCAGCCTTCAGCAGTTCGCGAAGCGCCCTTGTATAATTACCCTCTGCCATGTGTGCTTCTCCGAGGTTTCTCGAAGAAGCGGCCTTCTGCTCCTGCTGGCTCGGCCCCTTATTGCCGGCACAGCCGCCCAGAAAAGCAAAAATCAGAGCACATACGATTATTCTCAATGCAGTATTGGATTTCATCATGGGATTTCCTTTTGATATTTTACCGGCGCAGTCTTATCACCTTAACACCTGCATCCTCATGCAGGTAATCAACAAGAGCGTCCGCAAGACTTGCCCGGGTTACCAGCAAACCGCCTTCGCCGTTTTTTTCAGAAGATGATACGAGCCGCCCCGGAATCTGAACAGATGTATTGTATATCCGCGGACGATCGGCAGTCCAGAATATCGGGTCCTTTTCCGAATCAACCGGCAGGATGCCTGTAAGTGAGTCAAGCAGGGTTTCAACATCCTGCCCGCCTTCTATCTGCAGGACCCTGAACCCGCTTTCTTCTATGGCAGCCACCGCATCCCCCTTCAAGCTGCCGTAGTCAACTAGTATCTCTGCCTGATCCTCACCTGAAAGCATTGCAACAGATGCCTTTACCTGAAAGCCGCCATAGGGAAAAGAGATCTCTACATTATCGTGATATCGCAAACCGAGCATCTCCCCTACTGCCTCCACCAGCTTTTCCGGGCTGCCGGCTTCTGCGGCAGGCAAATTTCTGTCAGAAATATTGCGCCTAGGCTCTCTTAAAATCCAGCCGGATTTATCGTCTTTTTCCACCCATTCCCTGAGCTCGATGTCATGGCGGGCAACATAGTCTGAAACCGCCGGGGGAGTACGCATGTCAGACTCGGATACTATGTTTAAGCAGACCCTTGAGTCCTCTTTTATACTATTATATATGAATCTGCCGCGCACCGCAATTGAAACCCCGCTGTCGTCTATGTCCGCGCGTTTTTCGTATCCCCTGGGATCAATGGCGTTGATCAGTTTTTCCAGGACCGTTAAAAGCTCCGGGTCGCCCTGGACAAAAACCACGTCAAGGTCCTTCCAGTAATCCTGAACAATCATCTGCTCGCCCGGCGACAACGCATTTCTTCTGGTAAAAAGCAGTTTTTTGCCGTTGTCCAGCTCAATAACAGGGCTCCGGGAAAGCTCCAGTCGAAAGTCTCTTCCTTGCTTTTGCGGAAAAAAATAATACCCCTTATCTATAATCTCTGCATCCACGATTTCTGCCGCAGTTTCAAACACGGAAATATCCTTGAACCACTGCACCGGGGGAGGTGAGGCAGCGGATTTTCTGTCTTTTTTCTCTTCTTTCTCATCTTTTTGGCTTTCCTTTACCCCTGCATCCCGGGAGGCATCTTTCATGCCTTGGTTATGCCCTGCAAGAAGCTGTTCTATCATCTTTTCACCGGGTTGTTCGGTATCCTCCCGGTCTTCAAACAAATCGCCATACCAGGGCCTGTTCTGGATATCAGGGTCGGGCAGCCGGATTTCACTTCCCGCCCTGATTTTATCAAGGTCCTCTATGTCGGGATTCAGCTTCCTGAAAAGCTCAAGGCCCTTTTCATATGGCTCTGTTCCGTATTTACCGAACCGCTCTGCTATCAGACGCGAAACCCAGTCACCGTATCTGACCCTGTAGACCTCTGAGTTGCTCTTCAGGGCACGGGGCAGATTAGTAATTGTAATAACAGGGATGCTTACCTTACCGCTCTCCTGGCCCTCCAGGGTGCCGGGCGGAAGTATACGCAGGGGAATCAGTATTTTCTGCAGGGGATAAACCCTGTCTATATCTCCTACATCAGGATTGATATGCTTGAAAATTTCAAGAAATTTCGGAAAATCCTTGTGGGCGATGTCGCCGCGCTGCTTTAAGATCTTTATAACATAGTCATCCTCCTGAACAACGTAGGGATCGCAGAGCACGTCCTTGCCCATGAAGGATCTGACCTCGTAGTCCTTTTCATAGAAAGCCGCACTGGCCAGCACCGGCAGGCTTAAAACCACGAAAGCCGTAATCCAGATACATAAGCGGTACCAGGCAGGCAAACAACAAGCTTTCATCCGGGTCATACCTTTTTAAGATCCAGCTTACCGGCAATTTCTTCTGCTGTACGCCGGACGAAAACCTCCAGAGACTCGCCTGAAAGGGGTCTGCCGGGCTGCGGGACCTGCTTGAGGTCCCGCGGATGAACCAGTTCCGGGGTGTTAATCAGTTCATCTTTTGGGGTAATCCCGTATTCCTCCGGAAACCGGTTTTCAAAGTACATCTGCTGAAAATCCGCGAATTTCAGGGCGTGAGCCGTGGAATCAAGCACGGCGCTCTCATTTTCGCTTATTTTTCCGGAGGCTTTCGCAGCAGCCAGGCCGGCAAGGCACTCGCCTCCGTGGGTGCAGACCACATGTCCGTTTCTATTGGCCCTCAGCTGCCAGTCCATGATGTCTTGCTCAGAAACCTGCACCACAAAAATTTTCTGCCCTGCTGCGCGCCTGTTGTATTCCGAGACCAGCCGGATCACCCTGGGCATGGAAACCGGGTTTCCTATCATGGCGGCCTGGGCCACGCTGGGCTTGACCTGAACCGCCTCGAATTTTCTTTTTTGCGGATCAGGCTCGAGAAAATAGCTGTAAACCGGGTTGGCGTGTTCAGACTGGACCCCTATGATTCCGGGTAGTTCTTCTATTATGCCGAGATCCTGCAGCTTTAAAAATCCGCTCATTATGGCGGTTATATTGCCGGCATTGCCGATTGGGGCCAGCACGGAAATACCCCTCATGTCGTATTCAAACCCCTGGGCGATTTCAAAGGAATAAGATTCCTGGCCGAGGATCCGCCATGCGTTCTTGGAATTTAAAAGCGCAACATTGTAATTTTCAGACAGGTGTTCCACTATCTTCATGCAGTCGTCAAACACCCCGGGGATTTCAAAAACCATTGCCCCGCTGCCCAGGGGCTGGGAAAGCTGCTGGGGCGTGACCCGCTTATGCGGCAGAAGCACTGCGGATTTTACGTCCGGATGAAGGAAAGAAGCATAAAGCGACGCAGCGGCTGAAGTATCCCCCGTGGATGCGCATACCGCAAGCACATCTGATACATGGCCCTGCTGGAGCAGATACCTGATATAGCTAAGGGCGCTTGCCATCCCCCTGTCCTTGAAAGAGGCGCTCGGGTTCTGGCCGTCGTTTTTAAAATAAAACCTGCAGCCCGCTTTAGACTGCAGGCGCGCATTCGCCTCCACAACCGGTGTGTGACCCTCGCCAAGCCAGACAATCGATTCCAGGGGAAGAACCGGTCCGATAAGCTCATGATACCTGTAAATTCCGCTTAAGGCCGGAATATTGAGCATCCTGCGGTAATCAAAAATTCTGCGCCACTTGCTGCCGGGAATCTTTTTCAACCTGCTGAAATCAGCATCGTAGATCAGCAAAACATTGCCGCATTGCGGGCAGATATACAGCAGGTTTCGGATGCCGAACTCCGCGCTGCACTCTAGACAGCGATAAATCAGCTTTCCCGCTGGCTGCGGGATCAGATGGGGTCTTATATCTTCTGGAAAATCTTCGGGTTTCAAAACGATATGGTTTCCCTGCCGCCCATATAAGGACGCAGCGCAGCCGGAATGACGACGCTGCCGTCTGACTGTTGGCAATTTTCAAGCAACGCGGCCAATGTACGGCCCACAGCAAGCCCTGAACCGTTTAAGGTGTGGACCAGCTCGGTCTTTTTCTTATCTTTCGGCCTGTAGCGTATTCCCGCTCTTCGCGCCTGGAAGGACTCGAAGTTGCTGCAGGAGGAAATTTCCCTGTATTTTTCCTGCGCCGGCATCCACACCTCGATATCGTAGGTTTTTGCAGAGGCAAAACCCATGTCCCCTGTACACAGCAGGACCACCCGGTAAGGCAGCTCAAGGCGCTGCAGAACCTTTTCTGCATCCGCGAGCAGCCCTTCGAGCTCGTCGTAGGAGTTTTCAGGGGAAGCGAACTTTACAAGCTCCACTTTATTAAATTGATGCTGACGGATCAAGCCCCTGGTATCTTTTCCGTAGGACCCTGCCTCCGCCCTGAAACAAGGGGTATAGGCAACATAGCGAACCGGAAGCCAGCCCTCGTCCATGATTTCTTCCTGGTGGATATTTGTAACCGGAACCTCGGCAGTCGGGATCAAAAAGTAGTCAGAGTCTTCAAGCTTGAAAAGGTCTTCCGCGAACTTGGGCAGCTGACCTGTACAGGTCATGCTGTGGCTGTTTACGATAAACGGAGGCAGAACCTCCTTGTAGCCGTGCTCGTTTATGTGCAGATCGAGCATGAAACTGATAAGCGCACGCTCAAGCAGGGCCCCCGTTCCCATATAAAGCGGGAACCTTGCGCCCGCAATTTTTGCTGCCCGCTCAAAATCAAGGATCCCCAGATTCTCCCCCAGGGTCCAGTGGGGCTGCGGCTCAAAATCAAACTCAGGCAGGACCCCGGATTTTCTCACCAGTGTGTTTTCTGAATCATCCCTGCCCTCTGGAACACTGGGATGCGGAACATTGGGGATACTAAACATGATTGAGCTTATTTGCTCTTCAAAATCAGCGAGCTGTTTTTCCAGCTCCTTTATCCTTGAACCTGCCTCCCGCATCTCGTCAATCATGTCGTCTGCGTTTTTTCCGCTTTTCTTCATGGCCGCGATTTCATCAGAAACCACGTTGCGCCGGTGCCGGAGCTGCTCAAGCTCGTTTAAAATCCTGCGCCGCTCAGCGTCCGCATGCTCGAACTCGGACAGGTCCGCAGTTTCGCCCCGTTTTTCAAGGGCATTTTTCACTGCGGACAAATTTTGCCTCATGTACTTGATTTCCAGCATAGAATACCTATATTAAGCAATTAAAATAAAAGGGAATTTTTCTGCAAAAACTTGGCAAAAATACCACGGCCGCGATGATTCGTCAATGATTATTGCAAATTGCGCGGGTTTAGGTTATAGTTATTTTGTGCTGCCGGATTTGGAGAATCGTCATGGAAGATGCCAGAGAAAAAAAGCTGAAACTTCGCAGGGAAGTCGAATCCCGTGTCGCCGCATTGTCTGAATCGGAACTTGATGCAAAAAAGGCCCGCATCCGTGATCAGTTGTTCGAATTCGCCAATTTCAAGGAAGCAGACACAGTGTTTTTCTATGCCGGCAGCGGCGATAAAGAAATTGCAAAAAGCATTGTGGAAAACTGCATGGATAAAGGCAAGGACGTGGCCATCCCCCTTTTCAGCCGTCAGCATCACGAAAATCCCAGGCTGTTTAAAATAAGCAGCCTTGAGGCGGACATGCGCGAGGGGCTGCAAGGGTCTTTGGAACCGGACCCTGAGCGCTGCAAGCCAGTTTCCTTTAAAAGTGTTGATATTGCCGTTGTGCCCGGAGTTGCGTTTGATGAAAAGGGAGCAAGATTAGGAAGCGGTGCCGGCCGCTACGACCGGCTCGCCCCCATGCTGCCCAACACCGCGCGCAAGGTGACTCTGGCCATGGAGGCACAGATAGTATCTTCAATTCCCATGGAATCCCACGACAAGTACGTGGATATAATTATCACAGAAAAACGAATTATTTATAAAATATAAGCCTTCATGAAACCAGTTGTAGCAATTGCAGGACCGCCCAATGCCGGCAAATCCACCCTTTTCAACCGCCTGACCCGCTCCAGATCCGCCCTTGTAGATGATTTTCCGGGCGTGACCAGAGACCGGATCTGTGCGGCGGCCTCCTGGGACGAAGTGGAATTCGATCTGATTGATACAGGCGGATTTTTCATCAACGACAAAGACGAGTTCGCGGAAAAAACTCACCAGCAGATCCGAAGAGCAATTGCGGATGCAGACGCGTTGATTCTGCTTTTCGACGGAGCGCATGGAATTTCCGCATACGACAGGGACCTTTCGGATCTGGTGCGTGAATTCGACATTCCGGTGTTCTGCGCGGTAAACAAAATCGATAACCCGGAAAGAGAAGACAATCTACACGATTTTTACGCCTTGGGCATAGACCGGCTCTACCCTGTGTCTGCAACCCACGGCCGAGGGATCACGGCCCTGCTCGACGACCTGGCAGCCCGCCTGCCGCGTACCGGAAAGCAAACTTCTATAGAGCCCGTAAAGATGGCAGTGCTCGGGCGTCCCAACGTAGGCAAGTCTTCTCTTGTAAACCGGATACTAGGGGAAGATCGCATCATAGTAAGCATGAGCGCAGGCACGACAAGGGATGCAATTGACACGCCGTGCGAGGTAAACGGCAGGCCCTACCTGCTGATCGACACTGCGGGTGTGCGCCGCAAGGCAAAGGTCAGCGAAAGACTGGAAAAATACGCCGTGGGCAAGGCCCTGGAAAGCCTGGAGCGCTGCGATATAGCCCTTATTATGCTCGATGCTGAGGCAGGAATAACGGAACAGGACGTAAGGATCGCAGGGTACGCATATGAAAAGGGGCGTGCCTGCATATTTCTTTTAAACAAATGGGACCTGGTGGAAAAAAACGACAAGGTATTTACCCGTATCAAGGAAGAAATAAGGTACAGGGCGGGATATCTGAATTTTGCACCCGTATTGACTGTATCCGCGCTCACCGGCAGGCGGGTGGGCAAGATATTTGAATTTGCAGACGCTGTTTATGCCCAGTACTGCCGCAGAATCCCCACAGGTCCGCTAAACCGGATAATAGAATCGGCCACAGAGCGCACAGAACCCTCCATGCACCGCGGCAAGCGGCTTAAATTCTACTACGCAGCCCAGACCGGCATCAAACCCCCCACATTTGTATGTTTTGTCAACTACCCTGAAGGGGTACATTTTTCATACCAGCGCTATCTCGTAAACAGGATCCGCGAATCCGCGGAACTTGACATGGTGCCGGTCAGGCTCTGGCTGAGAAAACGCGGAGAAAGCGGGAAGCGCAGACCACAGAAAAAGAAAAAACCGGCAAAAGCCAAATAAAAAACAAAAAATTCGAAATCCGAATATCAAGTTCTCAAAACCGCGGCGATTGATTCTGCATTTGTGTTTTCGACAGTCATATTCTGACCATTCGATATTGTCTCGAATTTCGGATTTCGTGCTTCGGATTTATTTTATAATTCTTCTACCAAGGGGCACCGATTGGACCTGTTTGACTACCAGGCAGAAAAGGCAAGCGCTGCCGGCCGCCCGCTGGCGGATCGAATGCGGCCGGCGGACCTGGATGAATTCATAGGCCAGGAGCACGCAGTGGGCCCTGGCTCGCTGATCCGCAACGCTGTTGAAAACGACCGCCTTTTTTCCATGATTCTGTGGGGGCCGCCCGGCAGCGGCAAAACCACGCTTGCAAGGATTATTGCCGCCCGGACCAGATGCCATTTTGTGCAGTTTTCCGCGGTTCTCACGGGCGTAAAAGACATAAGGGCGGTCATTGAAACAGCTGAAAACCAGAAAAAGTTTCATGCAAAACGAACCATTCTTTTCGTGGATGAAATCCACCGCTTCAACAAATCCCAGCAGGACGCCTTTCTTCACCACGTGGAAAGCGGGCTCATCACCCTCATAGGTGCCACCACCGAAAACCCTTCCTTCGAGGTCATCTCCGCGCTGCTGTCGCGATGCAGGGTGATCACCCTGAACAGACTTGAAGACGAAGAGGTGAAAACGCTAATACATCGCGCCCTGGAAGACAGCAGGCGCGGCCTGGGCAATACCGGGCCCGGGATCTCGGATGAGGCGGCAGAACACATTGTCTCGGTTTCGGACGGAGACGCAAGGGCTGCGTTAAACGCCCTTGAAATTACAGCCATGGACCTTGCAGGCACCGAAGCACCGGACAGACCGGCGGAAATACGGCTGGAACACGTTGAAACCGCCCTTCAGCGAAAATCTTTTTCCTATGACAAGTCAGGCGAGGAACACTACAACCTTATTTCCGCTTTTCACAAGAGCCTGCGCGGAAGCGACCCTGACGCGGCTCTCTACTGGCTTGCCCGGATGATTGCCTCAGGGGAGGATCCTTTTTATATAGCCAGGCGCATGGTGAGGTTTGCATCCGAGGATATCGGCAACGCGGATCCAAGGGCTCTTTCAGTCAGCATGGACGCAATGGAGGCTTACAGATTCCTGGGATCACCAGAGGGAGACCTTTCTCTTGCCCAGGCAGCCGTGTACCTGGCAACAGCTGCCAAGAGCAACAGCGTATATGCAGCATGGGGCAGGGCCAGGGAAGCAGTTGAAAAAACCGGATCCCTGCCGGTGCCGCATCACATAAGAAATGCGCCCACGCGGCTGATGAAGGACCTGGGCTACGGCAGCGGATACAAATACGCCCATGACTATAAAAATGCATTTACGGCCCAGGACCATCTTCCTGAAAAACTGAAAGACACCCTGTTTTATCATCCCACTGACAGGGGGGACGAAAAGCTTATCAAACAGCGGCTGGACAAATGGCGGGAACTGAAAAAAAAATCATGACAATCACGGTGGGCCTGCCTGCAAGCGGCAAAACCGTTTGGGCAAGGCAGGCCGGATTTGACAGGATGGTTTCCCTGGATGACTGGAGGGAAAAACTCTGGGGTGACAGAAACATCCAGAACGGCCCCGGAGGCTTTGACCTGATTTTGGCCCTGCATAACATGGAGATAGAAGAAGCCATAAAAAAAGGCGAAAGCGTGGTGGTCCACAACACCAATATATTGCGCAAACACCGCCGCCCGCTCGTCGAAATGGCCCGCAGCGCCGGCTACCGGGTCGAGATAGTATATTTCGAAGTCCCGATAGAGGTGTGCCGACAGAGAAACAGGGACAGAAAAAATCCTGTTGCCGACGAGATAATAGACGATTACGCTGCACGCCTGGAAGTACCCGATAACACGGAGGCTGACTGCATTGTTCGGTATTCCAACGTTGTATAAGGCCCGGTATTCTGACCGCCTATTTTTTCGGCGACAACTGGTTTGTTCGGATACCGAAAACGGCAAGCTTGATCCAGGCCAGCCCCAGGCGAAGCATTGCCACATCATCTTTTCCGAGCTTAACCCTAACATCCGGCTTTACCTTGAATCTTGAAAGAAAGCTGCTTTCAAGCACGAACCGCCGGAACTCGTCAACGTTGTAGGCAGCCATGAAAGCCATTTTGGCTTTCTGCCCGGAAGGGCCCTCGCCGCCCCAGGGATCCTGTGTAAACAGCCCCATGATTTCTGCCCATTCCACTGCCATTTGATTGTAAAACCCCGCTCCCTGCTCGGATTCCCAGGACCTGACAGTCCACTGGCGGTCCTGCTCCGGGCCTCTGCAGAAATCGGGCGGCCTGAAATAATGAAGAAGCTTCGGCCTTCCCTCATCGAAATACACGGCCTGCTCCACCGGGTATGCCCGGCAGGTCTGGGGCCTGTCTGAATAAATCGTGCAACCCTCCTCGGTCAGAAAAACGCAGGTTTTTTCAGGGTTTTCCGCCATGGCAAGCAAAACATGCGGGAAATGGCTTTCCTCGCGCAGAATCACGTGAGTATACCTGTCGATAAAATCGCCTGAGGAAATCTCCAGGCGGTTTTTAAGCCGGATCACGTCATAGGGGTAAAGATAAAGATTCAGGTTGCGGCAGCACTGATTAAAACACTCCACCCCGGGGTGGCAGCCAAAGGAAAAGCGTTCGTTTTCATCAAGAGGGCGGCCGGGTATATCTGCATCACTTGCATTGATATGTTTCATGAGCTCTCGACCTCATCGCATAATATCATATGGGCAACTGTTTTTCTGGACTTGCCTGAAATGCCAAGGATTGATTTGAGTTCTCTTTCCAGTGCAGACATCTGCATGTAAAAACGGGTCCTGTCAAACGAAACATAAGGCAGATGACCGCACCTTGATACGAATTCATGACATCCCTGGCCGAATATCATTTTTGGTCTGCCCGGAGGAGCAAGCTCGTGGGGAAGACCGTGGAGCCTGCAGATCATGGGGCGCGCCGCGTACAGAACACACCATCCTGCTTCATTGACCGGACACATCATGCGGAAAAAGGTTTCATCGCCGCTGGACTCCCTCTGGTCCAGGGCTTCCACGTATTTTTCAGCCCTGGATCTGATCTCTTTGCGCCGCGATTCTTCCAGTTCTGCAAAGCATTTGCGCAGGTAGATGTATTCCAGGAAGGTATGATGATAAAATCTGGAAAGACAGCAGTTGTCGCTGCAGCCTGCGCACTCGAACCCGTAGCCCGAGGCTGCGCTCTCGTATTCGCGGTCCATTTCCCTGTACAGTGTCTCAAGGCTGTTTATCACCCTCTGCAGGGACTGATCAAAAGCAAGCCTGTCCACTGAAACCATCAGTTATCCTCCCTATACAAGGGGAACCGGCACAAAGATATCATTGTAGAGGTTGAGCACATAGCGGTCTGTCATGCTGGCAATATAGTCGCAGATAATGCGCTCGGTCGGAAAGCCGATGAAATACGCAGAACTCATCTCCATGGCACTCATGTGATCCCTGAGATGCTCAGGGTTGTTTAAAAAATGGGTGTAGGTTTCGGTTATGATCTTTTTTGCCTTGATGAACTCCGCGTGCACTTTTCCGGAACGGTATACGTTTTCGTACAGAAACTGCCGCAAAACGCTCATGGCGGAAAAAACGCCCTCGGAAAACCCCAGTTCAAAATTCCCGTCTGCTGCCCGGCTTGAATATATAAGATCCCGGATCATAGTGGTTGCCCGCTGAGCATGGGTGCTGCCGAGTACTTTCACGCAGGTTTCAGGAATCCTTGACTTTGAGATCACACCGCTTCGTACCGCGTCATCCAGGTCGTGGTTCAGGTA
>JAWLEU010000060.1:0-11766 GCA_041685965.1 Desulfosalsimonas sp. | reverse complement strand
CTGGATCACTACGACATCGGGTTGTTCTACAACGTGCCTCTGCTCAGGGGTTTTACCCTGAACACCCTGAATCTTGAAGCAGGGCTTAATGCAAGGATCATAGATGCAGAAGCAGTGATCGAGCAGGAATCAACAGGGCGGGAAAAGAAATCAGAGACCATACCAGTTCCCATGATCTATTTGGGCCTGGGTGTGCAGCCTTTTGACCGGCTCGGCCTTGAGGCCGAAGTCAGAGGCATCTCATACAGCGACTACGAGGTTTTGAGCCTGATCGGCCGCCTGAAGGTGGATGCTGTCGGCCCCGTGTTTGTCTCAGGCGGATACAGGTACGACGCATATGATATTGAAGATGACGATCTTGAGATTGATCTGGATTTTTCAGGGCCGTTTCTGGAAACAGGGGTGGATTTTTAACCAGCGCTTTTAACGCCGGCGGGGGCATTAGTTTCCGCCGGCTTTTTTGAGCAGCTCCCTGGCATGCGCCATGGTGGTCTCAGTGATGGCCTCGCCGCCTATCATGCGGGCGGTTTCTTCTATTCTGCCTGACTCGTCGAGCCTGTCAATCCGCGTGGCGGTCCTTCCCCGGAAAACACCCTTGGTTATGCGGAAGTGATGATCCCCGAATCTTGCTATCTGGGCCAGGTGGGTTATACATATCACCTGGCTGGATCCTGCCAGGCCTGAGAGCTTTCTTCCCACAACCTCTGCCACCTCTCCGCCGATGCCCGCGTCAACCTCGTCGAACACCACGGTTTCAACTGTTTCCGTATCTGCAAGTATGGCCTTTAACCCCAGGATTACCCGGGAAAGCTCCCCTCCGGAGGCTATCTTTGAAAGAGGCCTCGGTGTTTCGCCGGGGTTTGGGGCTATCATGAATACGGGCTGTTCAGCCCCCCTTTCAGACATGGCCTTTCCGTCAAAGCAAAGCCATTGCGGGGTTTCGGGCCCGGGGGTGTTTTCCCTGAAGCTTACCGAAAAACGGGTGTCTGCCATTTTCAGGGACTGAAGCTCGGATTCCATTTTTTCCGCAAGGTCATCCGCGGCTGAGCGGCGTTTTTCTGAAAGCTCTGATGCAAGCTTGAACAGGCGGTCCCCGGCTTCTGAAAGTTGGTTTTCAGTTTCTGAAATCCTGCCGTCAATGTTTTCGATATCCGAGAGTTGTTTTTCCAATGAGTCAAGATATTCCAGTATTTCTTCAACCGTGGAACCGTATTTTCTTTTAAGTCTGTTTATTGTATCAAGCCTTGATTCGAGCTCTTCTATACGGGCAGGGTCGAACTCGATGCCGTCTGCATAACCACGCAGTTGATCCACAGTGTCCTCAATCCGTATTGCAGCATCGGACAGCGCCCCGGCTGCTTCCTCAAGCCACGGGTCTATGGCGGAAGCCTTTTCTATGTCCTTCTGCACGGACTTCAGGCGCTCCGACACTGCGCCTTCACGGTTGTAGAGTTCCTCTATGCCCCCTCCGACGGTTTGATAAAGAAATTCCGCGTTTTTCAGGCGTTTTAAGTCCTGTCTGATACTTTCTTCCTCCCCCGGAGAAAGATCAGCGGACTCTATTTCATCTTTTTGAAACTGCAGCAGTTCCAGACGTTCTGACTGCCTGGTTTTGTGTTCCCGCAGTTCCTCAAGGCTCCGGATCAGGGGCTGGATTTCCCTGTAGGATTCGGATACTGATTTCTGCAGTTCGTTGAGTCCTCCGAACTGATCCAGTATGCGCAGGTGCTCTGATTCCTTTAAAAGCCGCTGGTGTTCGTGCTGGCCGGATATGCCGGCCAGGTTGTCGGTCAGCCTGGAGAGAAGCTGCATGGTTGCGAGCCGGCCGTTGATATACACCCTGTGCCTGTCGTTTTTCGACAGTATTCTTCGTATGAGCAGTTCGTCTACGGCATCGTAGCCCTGTTCCTCAAGAATCCGGGCAGCAGGTCCTGACGGGTCCACTTCAAAAAAGGCTTCGAGTTCTGCAGTATCAGAACCGGTGCGGATCATGGCCGCATCCGCCCGGCTGCCCAGAAGTGTGCTCAGGGCGGTGATTATGATTGATTTGCCCGCACCGGTCTCACCGCTTATTATGTTTAAGCCCTTTTCGAAGCTGACCCGCAGATCATCGATGATTGCAAAATTTTTGATTCCGATTTCGCGAAGCATATTTTTATAACGCCGGATCCTGATCAGGTTGCAGCCACAGGGTAAAACACCTTTGAGTGCCGTGTAAAGCTCATTCACAGCCGCCGGCTGTGAATAAGACCCGAATGCGGCCTGTCTTGACAGTTGATTTTTTTATAAAAAAATTGACCTCAAAGTCTTTATGGCTTAATGTGTAACACAGAGTCTTGTTTTTTTATATCCGAATCGTGTCCGATGTCAAGGAGGCCTGCCCGACCGGGCAGGGTTGCGGGGCAGTTGGCATCAGCAGGAACCGGGAACCAAACCCCTGCGGAAAAAGGAGGGTTTCATATGAAAAAGATAATGTTTTTTTTACTGATTTCTGCCGTGGCTGCCGGCTTGCTTGGTTCACCCGCGCTGGCCTATGATGTGGATGCAGACAACACCTCCAAAGACGGTGCAGCCATGGCGGTGGATGTTTTTGCAGCCAGGCCCCTCGGCTTTGCGTCAACTGTGCTCGGATCTGCCACGTTTGTGGTTTCTTTGCCGTTTTCAGCACTTGGCGGCAATGTAGGGCCCGCCTATGACAGGCTTGTGATTCTCCCTGCGCGTTACACATTTGACCGGCCGCTGGGAGCGTTTGACTAAAATCAGCCGCCGCCGGCCCATTCCATGGGCAGGCGGCCTTTTTTGCCTGTGTTGCATTCCTTGCAGCATGGCGCTACATTTGCCCTGCTGGTTTTACCGCCTCGTGAAAGCGGAACAATGTGGTCCATGGTCAGCTCGCGGGGCGGAACCTGCCTGCCGCAGTAATGGCAGATTCCAGTGGCGCATTTGCGCTTCCACCACTGGCTTGCCCTTAGTTGGCGGGCTTTTGCCTTTTCCTTTTTTATTTCCTCTTCTTCCGGTATATACATCTTTATCCCGTTTCAGCAAGCCATCTGTCTATTTCCATGCACAAAAGTCTGTAAAACTCCTCTGAGCCTCCTAGCCCCCGGCGGCCGAAAAAATAGTTTACTTCCAGAAAAAGGGGTCCGGAATTTTTGTTTCCTGCAGGAAATATCAGGTCAAATCCCGCCAGATTGATTCCGGCTTTCGCGCAAAGGATGCGAACCTGTTTTTCCGCGGCTTCTTTCAGGCCGGGATGCAGGCTGTGATCGATCTGTGCCCCGTGTGAGGCGGCGGCATAAAATTTTTCGGGATCAGGCTGAAGCCGCCAGTAGGAAACCAGCGTTTTTCCAATCACGGCCACCCTGAGACACTTGCCACCTGTCCGGACGTATTCTTGTATCATGAACCCGTACTGCCCTGTTTTTTCCCACGCGGCTGTCTGCCTGAAAAGATTGTGTATCTGCTCTTGGTTTTCCACAAGCCATACGCCGGATCCCTCGCCGGGTCCATTGTATTTGAATACAAACGGAAAGTCAAAAAAGTCGGGCTTGGTTTTTGCCCGGTATCTTTTGCGGTAGTCCCCCAGGCTTTCGAAAACCTCGGTTTCAGGGTGAGGGGCGCCGAGGTGCGAAAACATCCTGATCTGCCCGGTTTTATCAGGCCAGGCAAAGCGGGCGGTGTAATCCGGAAACACCCGGCTGCAGTTTCTGCGGGCTGCATCAAAAAGAGATCGTCTGCATCCCTGAGGCAGGATTACGGCCCGGGCTGCCCTTATCAGGGCCAGATCTTCTTCATCCGGGTCCCTGCCGGCGCAGATCCTGTTTTTGTCAGCACAGTAGCAGGGGTGAAATGAGACCACCATCAGTATCCGAGTTTCCGGATTGCCTTTGGATTTTTGCTCCAGTTCTTTTCAACGCGGACAAACAGCTTTAAAAATACCCGGGCTCCCAGAAGGCTTTCAATGTCATGCCTGGCAGCTGTTCCTATCTGCCTGAGCATCTGCCCGCGGCGGCCGATTATGATGCCTTTCTGGGAATTTCTCTCCACGTGTATGGCTGCATGAATGCTGATGCGGCCGCCTTCCTGGTCCTCTGAGAAATCTTCAATGGTAACTGCTGTTGAATAAGGGATTTCCTGGCCGGTTGCCTCAAATACCTTTTCCCTGATCATTTCCGATACTATGAAGCGTTCCGGCATGTCGGTGATTGCGTCTTCCGGGTAATACGCCGGACCCGCAGGAAGAAGCTTGGCCATTGCATCCTCGAGCTGCTGTATCTGGGTGCCCTTTTTTGCAGACACAGGGACGATTTCCGCGAAATTAAATGTTTTGGACCAGCGGTCGATCTGCTCCAGCAGTTTCGGCTTTTCCACAAGGTCTATCTTGTTTAAGGCCAGTATTGCGGGCGTGTTTGTTTTGGCCCTTAGTTTTTCAACTATAATTGATTCGGATGCCGAATCAGGGCGCGCGGCATCGGCAAGCATGAGCACCAGGTCCGCCTCGTCTATGGCAGCCATTGCGACTTCAACTATTTTGCTGTTAAGAATCTTTTCGCTTTTGTGCGCCCCCGGGGTATCGAGAAAAACTATCTGGAAGCCGTCCCTGTGGGCAATGCCTGCTATGCGGTTTCTTGTGGTCTGGGGCTTTGCCGAGGTAATTGATATTTTTTCTCCCACCAGAAGGTTTAAAAGGGTAGATTTGCCTGAGTTCGGGGCACCTGCAATTACAACGAACCCGGATCGGAAATCCTGCTGTCTGTTATCTGTCTGTTCATTCATTTCTCTGTCCGGTCCCGGTCCTGCATGTCGAGCAGGCTTGTTATCATTTCCCACAGGATGTCTGTACCCTGACGGGATTTTGCCGAAAAACAAAGCGTTTCATCCTCCTCCATCTCAAGGGTCTGCCGTATGCGGCGGGCCTGGGTTATCTGTTTGTTCCTTGAGAACTTGTCGGCCTTTGTCAGCACCATGATAACAGGAAGCCGGTGGTGGCCCAGGTAGTCGAGAAGCTGGATTTCCTCCTCGCCAGGCATTCTCCGGATGTCCTGGAGAATCACCACGCCTCTGAGGGTGGACCTGGTGCTCAGGTATGTCTCCACCATTTTTCCCCATTTTTCCCTTTCAGATGCAGGGACTTTGGCATATCCGTAGCCCGGGAGATCAACAAAGGAAAAAGCGTTGTTTATGATGAAGAAGTTTATCAAGCGGGTTTTGCCGGGAGTTGAACCTGTCTTTACAAGATGCCTGCGGTTTAACAGCGTATTTATAAGGCTTGACTTGCCCACGTTGGATCTGCCTGCAAAGGCTATTTCCGGCAGCTCCGCCGGCGGGTACTGGCCGGCGGATGCTGCGCTTTTGTCAAATGAGGCCGAGGTGATTTTCATGGCAGTGTTTTACCGGCAATTACGGATACGGAATTTGTCACCTAGATTACCTTGTTTAACGGGTATTCGATGATTCCTTCAGCACCGTTTTCCATTAAAACCGGAATCAGGTCGCGCACCGTGTCCGAGCTTACCACTGATTCAACCGAGTACCAGCTGCTGTGGTAAAGCTGGGCTATTGTGGGAGCCGTCAGGCTCGGCAGCAGGGAGACGACCTTTTCAAGCCCGGGTTCAGGGACGTTCATTTTCAGGCCCACCATTTTTTCGGCGGCAAGGGCGCCTTTTAATAAAAGGGCAAGCTGCTCGATTTTCTTTTGTTTTTCCGGATTTTTCCAGGCCTCGTGATTGGCTATCAGCTGGGTGTTTGTCTGCATCATTTCGTGGATGACCCGCAATCCGTGGGCCCGGATGGTGCTTTCGGTTTCAGTTATTTCAACCACGGCGTCAGCCAGGCCGGAGACAACCTTGGCCTCTGTGGCACCCCAGGAATAGTCAATACTTACATCTATCGATTTTTCCGCGAAATAGCGACGCGTGTAATTGACAAGCTCGGTGGCTATCTTCTTGCCGGCAAGGTCCTCGATTTTTTCAACAGGCGAGTCGTTTGCAACGGCTATCACCCAGCGGGCCGGTCTGGCCGAGACCTTTGAATACACCAGGTCGGTTACTACATGGACATCAGAGTTGTTCTCAGCGATCCAGTCCCTGCCGGTAAGTCCGGTGTCCAGGGTGCCGGATTCAACGTATACAGACATCTCCTGGGCGCGGCAGAGAGTGCATTCCATGGACTCGTCGTTAATATCGGGAAAGTAGCTTCTGCCGTTGACGTTGATTTTCCACCCGGAGCGCCGGAAAAGTTCGATGGTTGACTTCTGCAGGCTTCCCTTGGGTATGCCGAGTTTGAGTGTCTCTGTCATTTTTTGTAAACCTCTTCTGGATCAAAAATCTTTTGTTCTGCGATTTGCGCCCGGTCGTCCACGACTTTCCTGTAAAAGCATGACTTGTATCCCTTGTGGCAGGCCGCGCCTCCGAGCTGGTCAACCTTGAGAAGTATGGTGTCGCTGTCGCAGTCAAACCGTACTTCCCTGACCTTCTGTATGTGTCCGGAGGTTTCGCCCTTTACCCACAGCTTATCCCTGGAACGGCTGTAATAAGTGGCTTTTTCAGTATTCAGCGTGTTTTCCCACGCAGCCCGGTTCATGTAGGCAAGCATGAGAACTTCCCCGGTTTCATAATCCTGGACGATTGCGGGAAGAAGCCCTCCGCCCTTTTCAAAATCAAGTTCAACCATTGTCTGCCCCTGCCGTGAAATATTGCCCGAAAAATTAAAAATATTAATTATCCAAAGTGTATAACCACAAAATGATAATAAACAATACCATATACGTCAATGAATTTTGTAAGTGTTCGTCTGCGGCTCCGGCTAATCACGGTTTTGAATAATATTTTTGTTTTTTTGAAAAACCGGCGCGGATGGTTATCTTGACATGTATAAAGATGCTGTAGTAAATGGAAACGCTACGGCTTTTTGCGGCGGTGATTGCATTTTCCACATCGTGTGTTTGCAATTTACGGCGGAAACCGAAAACAGCAAAATGATTCAGGAAGGAAGAAAAATGGCCGAAGCAATCAAGGAAATCAGCGACGATACATTCGATCAGGAAGTTTTGAAGGCGGATCAGCCTGTGCTGGTGGATTTCTGGGCGCCCTGGTGCGGTCCCTGCAAGGCGATAGCGCCCGTGCTCGAGGAAATCAGCAAGGATTACGAAGGAAAGATCAAGATCGTCAAGTGCAATGTTGACGATAATCCCTCTACGCCGAGCAACTATGGCATCCGTGCAATCCCCACCCTGATCCTGTTCAAAAACGGCGAAAAAATGGAGCAGATTGTGGGCATGGTACAGAAGGCAAAGCTCGAGGATGCCATCAACAAAAGCTTGTAGCGGGGCGGGATGAAAAAAACTCAGTACGACCTGGTTATCGTGGGTGCCGGCCCGGCCGGGCTCTGTGCAGCCATCTACGCTGCGCGGGCCCGGCTTTCGGTGCTGGTCCTGGAAAAGGCGGCGCCGGGAGGGCAGTTGATTGTAACCGACCTGGTGGAAAATTATCCGGGATTTCCTGAAGGCATCAGCGGCGCGGAGCTGATGATGAAGATGACCGAGCAGGCGGAGCGGTATGACGCCGAAATTGTAACCGAGGAGGTAATCGGCCTGGATCTGTCCGGCCCTGTCAAAAAGCTGCGGCTTACAGGCGGTGAGGTTTCAGCCAGGTCCGTAATCCTTGCCACTGGTGCTCATCCCGAAAGAATAGGGATACCGGGAGAGGACCATTATTACGGGCAGGGGGTGTCCACGTGTGCCACCTGCGATGCTCCGTTTTTCAAGGACGCAGAAGTGGCAGCTGTCGGCGGGGGCGACACCGCGGTAAAGGAAAGCATTTTCCTTACAAAATTTGCCTCAAAAGTCTATCTGATCCACCGCCGCGACGAGCTGAGGGCAGCACGGATCCTGCAGGAAAGAGCGTTTGAAAACGAAAAAATCGAGATCCTCTGGAGCTGCCGCCCTGTTGAGATAAAGGGCGGAAATGCAGGGGTTGAAACCCTGAGGGTGGAAAACATCAAAACGGGCACCGAATTTGACCTGCCGGTGGAAGGCTGTTTCATCTGGGTCGGAATCACCCCCAACACGGATTTTCTCGGCGGAGCGGTGGATATGGATGAAAAGGGCTTTATAAAGACGGATCATCTAATGCAGACCTCTGTACCGGGAGTATACGCAGCAGGCGACGTTCGGGATACCCCCCTGAGGCAGGCTGTAACTGCGGTAAGCGACGGAGCCATTGCAGCCGAGGAAGCCGCCGGTTATATTGACTCAGGGTCCTGATTCTTTTGATTTAAATACCCTCGCCAAATTTATAATAAAACAGGACACGCCATGTGCAGAATTGTAACTAAAGCTCTTGCCGTGGTGCTGTGCGCCGCCCTGTTGACGGGGTCGGCGGGCTGCGCCGGATGGTTCGGAAAGGATCAGGAAAAAACAGCCCCTGAACTGGCTGAAGAAGGAGAGCAGTATTTCGAGGATGAAAAATATTCAAAGGCGATTGAGTCCTATGAACGTCTGAAAAACTGGTATCCTTACAGCCGGTATACCAAGACCGCGGAACTGCGTATTGCTGACGCGCATTATAATCTGGAGGAGTATGAACAGGCGCGCACGGCCTATGAGTACTACGAGCGAATGCACCCCGGCGATGAGGAGATACCCTATGTTATCTACAGGATCGGAATGTGTCATTATGAACGCATAAGAAGCATTGACCGAACCCAGGTACCCACTCAGAATGCACTCGAGGCGTTTAGCCGTCTTAAGTCCAGGTTTCCTGAAAGCGAATATGCCGAAAAAGCTGATCCGAGGATAAAAGAATGCAGGCAGCGCCTTGCAGGCCACGAATTCTATGTAGGCAGGTTTTATTTCAAGTCAGGACAGTACGAAGCTGCGCTAAACCGTTTCGAAAACCTTGTCAGCACTTATCCTGATGTTGAAAAGTACAGAGATGATGCTGCCGAATACATTGCGCGGTGTGAAAAGCGCGTAGCTGAAATGGAAGGCGAAGAAGAAGACGGTGTCATCCGTCAGCCCACAAGGTCAGGCGGGCCCGGCCAGGATTCGGCACCCGTGATGCCCCGGCAGTAAAAAAGCTCTTTACAAACCAAAAAAAACAGGGCATAAATTTATGTTTTGATTTGAATAGAATTTTGTTTGAAAGGAGCTGTTAGGTATGTCCAGGATTTGCGATATATGCGGTAAAAGACCTCTGGTGGGCAACAACGTCAGCCATGCCCATAATGTCACAAAGCGGCGCTTTACCCCGAACCTGCAAAGGGTGCGGGCAATGCATCAGGGAAGCGTGAAAAAAATGACAGTATGCACCAGCTGCATAAGAAGCGGGCTGGTGGCAAAGGCCCCTTAGGAAGGCTTGCTTTTCTATACCCTTTTTACCTCCTGCACCGTGGATATTTTTTTTAATTTTCCCATCACATTGTCCAGGTGCTGCAGGTCGTTTACCAGGATGGTAAAATCTCCGTAAATATACTTGTTCCCGCGGTTTTCCAGGCGGACGTCATGGATATTGGCGCCCGCCTTGCTTATTTCCGTGGAAATCTCCGCAAGCAGCCCGATACGGTCGTATCCCGTGATTTTTAGAGAAACGGGAAACTGGCTGCCTTTTTCAGTTTTCCATTCCACATCGATCTGACGGTCAGGGCTCAGCTTAAGGGCATTGACGCACCCGCTCCTGTGAACAGTAACCCCCTGGCCGTGGGTGATGTAGCCGGTTATGGGGTCTCCGGGAACCGGCTGGCAGCACTTGGCAAACTTGATCAGAATATCATCCATTCCCTGCACGGATACCCCGTCCTCAGCCTTCTCCCGGCGTTTGCGGTCCCTGGGACGCATCAGCCTGTCCATCAGGCCGGTTTCCTTCTTATCTTCCGCCTGCGGGTCGAGCTTTCTTATGATCTGAAGGGGGGTGATCTTGCCCATGCCGACATTTGCTATCAGGTCTTCCACTGACTTGAAGTTAAATGCCTCTGCCGCCTTTTCCATTTCCGGGGTGTGGACCATTGAAGAGAAATTGAGCTTGTGCTTTCGGAAGGCTTTGTCGCAGAGTTCCCGGCCCAGACTGAGGCTCCGCTCCTTTTCCTGCTTGCGTATCCACTGGCGTATCCTGGATTTTGCTTTGACGGTCTTTACGAAGTTGAGCCAGTCCTTGCTTGGGTGATGTCCCCTGGAGGTAAGGATTTCAACTATATCGCCTGTCTTGAGTTCGTATTGAAGCGGCACCAGCCTGCCGTTTACCTTTGCTCCTGTGCACTCGTTTCCCACCTCCGTATGAACCTGATAGGCGAAGTCCACTGGAGTTGCCCCCTTTGGCAGGGATTTGACCTCTCCCTGGGGGGTGAATACGAAGACTTCGTCAGGAAACAGGTCAATGCGGACGTTTTCAAGAAATTCCTCCGGGTTGCCGAAGTTTTTCTGGTTTTCCACCAGGTTGTGGATCCAGGCGAAAGTGTTTTCCGTGGTGATGCCCTGAGTTTTGCCCTCCTTGTAGCTCCAGTGGGCGGCTATTCCGAATTTTGCAACATAATCCATCTCCCGGGTCCGGATCTGGATTTCCATTCGCTCGCCGTAGGGTCCGATAACGGTTGTATGGAGCGCCTGATACATGTTGGGTTTGGGAACGGCGATATAATCCTTTATCTTTTTGGGAATGGGTTTCCACTTTGAATGAATCTGACCCAGGGCTGCGTAGCACTGTGCCACGTTTTCAACTTTGATGCGGAAGGCTATTATGTCATAGACCTCCTCGAATTCCAGGTTCTGGCTTATCATCTTCTGGTATATGCTGTAGTACTGCTTGTACCTTCCGGTCACGGTTGCGGCGATACCGGATTCAGACATTTTTTCCTCTATCAGGGTCTTGACCGTGGATACGTATCGCTCGCGCTCCTCGCGGTTTTTCTCCAAAAGATTCTGGATGCGCTGGTATTCTTCCGGATTTGCATAGTAAAAGGCTTTTTCCTCGAGCTCGTTTTTGAGCCAGTAAATACCGAGTCTTGAGGCGATAGGGGCGTATATGTCAAGTGTTTCCTGGGCTATAGATTGCTGCTTTTTAGGGTTTTTGTGATAGTGAAGAGTCCTTATGTTATGGAGCCTGTCTGCAAGCTTGATCAGAATAACCCTGAGATCATCTGCCATGGCAAGGATCATTTTGCGTATATTTTCTGCATGCCGCTGCTGGTCTGTGCTGAACGGAAGTACGCTTATCTTTGTAACCCCTGAGACAATGTGGGCCACGTCTTCGCCGAAAATGTTGTAAATCTCCTCTATTGAAGAGTGGGTGTCTTCCACCACGTCGTGGAGCAGCCCGGCTGCTATGCTCACCGGGTCGAGTTTCATGTCAGCCAGGATGTCTGCAACCTCAAGGGGATGAGAAAGGTAGGGCTCACCGGAGAGGCGCATCTGTCCCGCATGCACCCTGGCAGAGTAGATGTAGGCCCGGTCCACGATGTCCACATCTGCTTCCGGGTAATACTCAGTGACCTTTTCAAGGATGTCGGTAATTCTGATCATATTAATTCCGCCCGGTCCTGTGGGCCGGGCTGCTAGTAAGCCTTTGCGAATACAACGCGCCCTGTTTGTGCAGGGGCGCCGCATTCTATACATTTGCCTTTTTCAGGCTGGGCATCGAATGGGATGCAGCGTATCGTTACATTCAGCCGGTCTTTTATTGCTGTTTCACACTCTGTTTTCCCGCACCAGTGGGATTTTGCAAAACCGCCGTGTATTTCGGGGCGTTCGGTGTTTTCAGGGGTGAAAAAAGCCTT
>JAWLEU010000059.1:0-11876 GCA_041685965.1 Desulfosalsimonas sp. | reverse complement strand
CCCTGGTTTTCACACACGGTGTTTAAAGCATTTAGCACGTCGTTTGTGCACTTATCGAAAAGCTCCTTTCTGTGCTGCTCCACATCTGTGCTTTTGCCCACTGACTCCCTGAACATGATTGCCGCCCGCGCCGGGTATCGGGTGCAGAATTTTTCAAAAAACGAATATCCCGCCTGCCTGAAACCTTCCATGGAGGCCCCCCGTGATTTAAATTCATGCCCGAGTATGGATCGCATGAGATATCCTATCTCGTCCATCATCTGGATAAGCAGATCCTCCTTGTTTTTAAAATAAAAATAAACCGCGCCCACTGATACCTCGGCGGCGTCCGCGATCTGCTCCATGCTGGCGGCGTGATAGCCCTCTTCGGCAAAAAGTCTTTCAGCAGCCTCAAGAATGGTCCTGTAGCGCTGCTCTCGCTCCCTCTGCCTGCGCAGGGCGGATCTGGACATAGTTGCCTGTTTGTTTTTTTCTTTTCCGGGGGGCATGTGCATCCTTTCTATTTCCGGTAGCCGAGCGCGGCATCCCCTATTTTCACCCTTGCAATTTCAGTTGAGGTGCCTGCAATCTGGCCGAACTTGGCACACCTGTATGCACGCTCCGCGGGACTTCCGTGGATATAGCCCGTTGCGCTCAGGATCTTTAAGGCTTCGCTGCATATACGCTCGCATGACTCGGTACAAAAAACCTTGGCACACATTATGAGCCCTTCTGACTCAGCAGGTTCTGATTCGAGCGACCATGCGGCCTTGTATGCAAGTAGTTGGGACGTCTGCAGCATGGTAAGCATTTCAGCAAGCTTGAATCCGACCTCCTGGTAGGCAATAACCGGCCTGCCGCCGCTTTTGTGGTGCTTTGCGTAATCTTTGGCTGAATCAAAAGCGGTTTTTGCAAGTCCGAGGCTTGCGCCAAGAAGGATCTGGTTTTCCCACATCCGGACCTTCGCAGGCATGTTAACGTCCTTTTCTGGATAAATCACCCGGTCTGCGGGAATCTCGCAGTGATCCAGGGTAACCCCGGAAATCGGCGTTCCCTGGTACCCCATGGTTTCAAGCCACGGATCTATCATCAATCCGGGGGTTTCCTTTTCAATGACAAAAAGTGCATGGCGGCCCCCGCATACTCCTGCTGCAGCAATCCAGTCAGCAACAGGCGCATTTATAACGTATTGCTTGGCACCGCTTACAATCACAGAGTCTCCCTGTTTTTCACCGGTCGTGGCCAGGGGATCGTTTTCAATGTTCATGGAGGCCTCTGACAGAGCAAGTGCTCCCATGGCCTTTCCCGCAAGAACAGGTTCAAGGTATCTCTGTTTCTGCTCCGGGTCCGCCCACCTGCTGACAGCGCGCCCGAAAAGGCGGCCGGATGCCTCAACTGACAGGTACGCAGAAGGCGAAATATCTGCAAACACCTCCATTGCTCCCATCAGGGCAAGATGTCCGCTTAGCCCTTCAACCGGCTCAAGCCCGAGTTTCAGGTATTGGGTATCAGCCAGCGCACCGAGCAGCCTGCGGATCTGCCCTGCATCGCCCGAGGCGTCTTTGCGCTCAAGGGCATCAATACTTCCGTTTCCTTTTACCCGCTCTTTAATATCTGCAAAAAATGCTAATTCTGCTTCTGTAAAATCATAATCCATATGCCCTCTCCCGGGTTTACCTGTAAATAAAGCTCCCCCCGAGCTTCGCGCTGCTAAATCAGCCTGGAAATAATAAGCTTTTGAATGTCCGAGGTCCCTCCGCCTATGGGGGCCAGGCGGCTGTCTCTGAAAATGCGCTCCATGTTGTATTCATGGCAGAACCCGTAGCCGCCGAACAGTACCATGGCGTCATTGGCGGGCCCAATGCACCAGTCGCCCACAAACAACTTGGCAACCGCGGCTTCAAGATGATTTAAAGGCCGGCCCTGGTCCTTGCACCAGGCTATCTTGTAGACCAGGCCCTTGGCTGCCTCATAAAAAATCCTGATGTTTGCCAGCTTGTGTTTGGTGGCCTGGAATTTTCCTATGGGCCGTCCGAACTGCTCCCGCTTTTTGGCATAATCCGCGCACTCATTGAGCATGTATTTTGCCGCTCCCACGAACGGGGCCAGAAGCGCGCTTCTGTCCCACTCCACGGTTTGCAGAGACATGTTAAAACCCTGGCCTTCTTCTCCCAGCAGGTTTTCAGCAGGGATTTCGCAGTTGTCCAAAAACAGCTCGGATGTCTGCGAGGTGCGCACCCCCATCTTGATAAGCGGCGCGCCGGCAGAAAATCCGGGGGTTCCCTTTTCCACGATAAAAGCGGAAATACCTCCGTGCTGCTGCTGCGGATCTGTTTTGGCGTATATAACCGCCACGTCCGCAATCGGGCCGTTGGTTATAAATATCTTGCTGCCGTTTAACACGTAAGTGTCGCCTTTTTTCTCTGCAGTGGTTTTCATGGATGCAACATCAGAGCCCGCATCCGGCTCTGTCAGGCCCATGCATCCTATATATTCACCGCTGGCCAGCCCGGGGACGTATTTTTTCCGCTGTTTTTCACCCGCATGCCTGAAAATAGTGTCTGCGCACAAAAATGAATGGGCTCCGTAGGCAAGTGTAAGACCTCCGTCGACCCCGGCCTCCCCGAGGGCTTCTCCTGCCATGACCGTGGTGACCACGTCAGCGCCTGACCCGCCGTATTCTTCCGGGAAATGAAGCCCCAGGATTCCGAAGTCTCCAAGCTTGCGGAAGGATTCAAAGTCAAACCCCTCCTTTAGATCATGCTCCTGCACCCTGGGAACGATCTCCTTTTTGGCAAACCTGATGATTTCCTTTTTAAACATCTGCTGTTCTCTGGTGAAGGCAAAATCCATGAATCTCTCCTGTGCAGACTTAGAAGGCGGCGCCCTCGGTTATAAACTGAAGTTAAATTCATTTACTGAATTTGATTCAAATATTAAAATTCGATTCACTAAGATGTCAAGAAAATTATTTTAAGGGAAAAATTCATGCATTTCGCAAGTCCTACGCTAAATTATTGCAGGGAAAACTGGCGCTGCAGCCTTATGCTGATTATTTTTTAACCCGAAAGACAGGTTTGATAAGCAAACCCTGACACACAAAGCCCTTGTAAAAACGGAGGTCAATAATGGAAAAGCAATTCAAACAGATCTGCCACTGTGAAAAATGCGGAAGTGAAGCCGAGATGATGGTCACCTGCGAGCTGGTCCCGGAAGATGTCCCGGAGCAGGAGCTGGAGAAAAAGGCGAAAGTATCAAAGGAAAAAACCAGTGATTCGGTGCAGGGACAAGCGGTGTGCAGCCACTGCGGTTCGGAAGCGGATATGTGGGTGGATTTTTGATACAAACAACAAATACCGCAAAAATGCGTAAGGCCGGTTTGCAGCACAAGACCGGCCTTGATCAAAAATAAATTCCGATGCTGAAAATAAATAGCTTGCTTTCACGGTCAAACGTGTTATATTGCTTTTATTCAACGCGGCATCGCCTTGTATGGGCGGTGCGGTTTTTTTCTGAAGGAACAGCTCAGCGCCAGGGAGTCACATCCTCCAGTATAAAAATCTTGATCAATTCATAGAAAGGAGGATGTAGACATGGCCAATGGAACAGTTAAGTGGTTTAACGATCAAAAAGGGTACGGATTCATCGAGCAGGAAGACGGACCAGATGTGTTCGTTCACCACTCAGCGATCAACGCAAGCGGATTTAAAAGCCTCAATGAAGGCGACCGGGTTTCCTTTGACATCGAGCAGGGGCAAAAAGGCCCTGCAGCTGCAAATGTCACTGTAAGCTAGAACCGTAGATTTAAAATAAGGGGCACCCTTCAATATCAAGGGTGCCCCTTATCTTTTCAAAAACCTGCGCAAAAACGTATTTCCGCAAAACAACACATCAGTTAACAAGGCACCCTCCCGCCGACACCGGGCGCTGCCTGTTTTCCAGCAAATGCCCTGCAAGGGGCGAAAGGGTTTGGCATGAACATTTACATAGGAAATCTGCCCGGCAGCATAACAGAAGAAAGAATAAAAACCATGTTTGCGGATTTCGGAGAAATCGAGAGCGTAAAACTTATCAAGGACAGGTTCTCCGGCAGACCCAAGGGATTCGGCTTTATTGAGATGCCCAGCAATTCCGAGGCGGACCAGGCCATAAAGGCTTTAAACGGAAACCGCCTGGACGGCAACGATATAAAGGTCAGGCCAGCGGATCCGGGCGGAAAAAAGGGCAAAAAACGCGGGACCAAAAGAAGAAACTACTAAGCAGCAACACCCGATACACCCGGATTCGCGTTATCGGGTTTTAATTTTCCCGGCGCCCCTCTGAATCCGGACCCTCCTTGCCCCCATTACACTCAGGATCAAGGCCCGGTGGCAGCCTGCATAAAATAGGCTCTTTTGTCAACCCGGACCGCGGATATATTATCAGCGCTCAACCCTGGAAACCGGCACAATAAGCATCCATATAAATTTCAGCCATTTGGGATCCCTGTAGTTGGCAAGCCCTATTTTCATGGCCACATGGCCGGCATACGGTTGATCGCGGTAGGTTTTAAACAGCCTGTCCCACCAGGAAAGACTGAACCCGTAGTTGCTGTCTGTCTCCCGGATCAAAACCGAGTGGTGAACCCTGTGCATGTCAGGAGTCACTATAACCCGCCTGATCCACCTGTCTGCTGTAAGGTTCATCGATATGTTGCTGTGATTAAACATCGAGGTGCCGTTCAAAAGGATTTCAAAAACAACCACCGCCCATGCCGGCGCCCCCAGAATCACCACAACACCCATTTTAATACCCATTGAAACAAAAATTTCAACAGGGTGGAACCTTGCGCCTGTGGTCACATCAATATCGAGATCAATGTGGTGCATCCTGTGCAGTCTCCATAACAGGGGCACCTTGTGAAAAGCTACGTGCTGGGCATATATGACAAGGTCCAAAAGAATAATCGAAACAATCCCGCCCAACCACCCGGGCAGGGTCAGGGCATTGAAAAGCCCCCATCCTTTTTCCGCAGCAATCACGGCCACTCCCACCGCTGCGGCCGGAAAAACAATACGGAGCACAAACGAGTTGAAAAAAGTAAGGCCGAGATTGTTTGCCCAGCGGGTAAACTTGCTCTGCTGCAGCGCACGGCGCGGCGCGGCTGATTCCCAGGCGCTCATGGATAAAAAGATTCCCAGGAAAAATCCCAGCCTTAAAAACATTTCATTGTTTATGAGAAGCATGTTCACGGTATAAAAGAGCCTCTTTTGCCGGATTCAGATGAGTCTCCACACGCATAACAGGTGGTCCAAGCGACCTCCTAAAAAAGGCGGCAGAAAAAAATACAGGGAATAAATCCGAAATTCGAATATCGAATATCGAAACAAATTTGACAGAATCGTAAAAAGTAAGTTTTAAGATGGCGCCGTAAAAAGTTTAAGATCAAGGCTTGTGCGATTTCGAAGAATACAGCGTACTTAGCCGTACGTGCATGTTTACAAGGCGTAAGCCGCAAATTCTGAGAAATCGCACGTAACGCAGATATTGGACTTTTTACGGTGCCATCAAAGCTTAATGGAATGGTAATTACGGGGAATGATGGTGTCAATTTTTACGTGCTTTCTGCTGCAAAGTTCCCGGTGTAAGGTAAATCGGGATCGGTATCGGGATCGGGTCTCGATTTCGATCCCGATACCGATTTCGATCCCGATACCGATGTATAAAAGTGCCTGACTATTCACTCGTATCCTTGCGTTCCAAGGATAATCGCTATATTTTGAAAAGGTCTTTTGACAAGCATTGCCGGGGGGTTATATATTGCATTACTGAAATGGAAAAAACCAACCAGTCACAATGCATTATTTTTTTCGTCAAGGCCCCGGTATACGGCACTGTAAAGACCAGGATGGCCGAACACACCGGAGCGCACGGCGCCCTTATGCTGTATAAGGCATTTGCCGCAGACACTCTGGCCACATTAAAACGCATGGACCTGCCCCTGCGGATCTTTTACCAACCTGCCGGACACGCGGAGCTTGTAAGAGGCTGGCTCGGAAATAGCACCCCGCTAATTGCCCAGAAAGGTGCGACTTTGGGCGAACGCATGCATTACGCCCTCTGCAGCTGCACAGCCGAAGGTTTTGACAGTATCATACTGGTCGGATCAGATATCCCGGATCTTAACGAAAACATAATCAACCAGGCCTTTTTAACCCTTCAGACGCGTCAGGCTGTTATAGGCCCTGCAGCCGACGGGGGATACTATCTGATCGGTGCAAGAAAAACAGGGATTACCAGCAAGGCTTTTGAAGGGATTGACTGGGGATCGCCCGAAGTTTTCGAAAAAACTCTTCAGCGCCTACGGGAAAACGGCATAGAGCCGGGCATAATAACGGAACTCAGGGATATCGATACCGGTCGGGACCTGCAGGCCCTGGCAGAAGACATTTGCGCCAGGGCAGATACAGCAGCCAGGATGAAACACACCCGCGAGGTGCTTGAAAACCTGAAAATAATTTAATCCTTCACTCTCCGGGCCAAAACAAGCAAGGCGGAAACTGTATGAGCATAGATGTTGCCCCGGCGGTCTCGATCATAGTGCCGGTTTTAAACGAATCCGATATCATAGAAGGCACGGTAATGCACCTTACCGGGATGTGCAGGGGGCTGTCCGCTGAAATCATAATAGTCGACGGCGATCCTTCAGGCTCGACAATAAGGCGCGTAAAATCAAAACAAATCCGCACAATCACCGCTTTCCGGGGCCGGGCGAAGCAAATGAACGCAGGCGCAGAAGCCGGCAGGGCCGGCGTACTTGTATTTGTCCATGCAGACACTCTACTGCCCCCGGGCGCCCTGCAGGATATTCTGGACGCCTGCCGCAGACCGGAAATCGCGGCAGGTGCTTTTTATCTCGGCATAAACAGCGGAAAAAAGATTTTCCGGGTTATTGAGACCCTGGCAAACATCCGATGCCGCCTCACCCGCATCCCGTACGGAGACCAGGCGGTATTTTTCAAAAAAAAAACCTTCATGCACCTTGGCGGCTATGCCGGCATACCCGTCATGGAAGACATAGAAATAATGCAGCGCGTAAAGCAAAAAAAGCTGAAAACAGCCCTGCTTAAAAAAAATGTTAAGACCTCTGCCCGCCGCTGGCAAAAAGAGGGTATCTTCTACGCTCTCGTCCGCAACAACCTGCTTGCGTGTTTTTTTTATGCAGGCACAAGCCCCCGTGCCCTTGAAAGGTTTTACAACCTGCACAATCCTCACTCAACCCGCTGATTCCTGGCGCTTTTTTCTCTGCATCCGATAAAAACCGTCAAATTCGGTTTACATACCGATTAAACCCTGCTATAGAACCGTTTACAGCAGATAACCCTTTTTTTCTTTACAACCATTACAGTCAAAGCTAAACAGTGTTTTTAACGAAAACAGGCAGGCCTTAATTCCAGTAAACAGGTCTCGGCAGACCTGAATGGATAATATGCGGACTATTTTTTTTCACTTTCACCCTAAGGAGGACCAACATGGCCCAGGCAGAATCGCCCAAAGGAAATCCGGCAGTTGTAGGACTCGCGGGATTCGGCATCACAACTCTGTTGCTTCAGTTCCACAATGTAGGATGGTGTGAAGTAGGACCGGTAATCGCAATGGCCTTTATTTTCGGAGGCATTGCCCAGCTCGTTGCGGGGTTCCTGGAATTTAACGTGGGAAACAACTTCGGGTTCAGTGCATTTTGTTCGTACGGAGCCTTCTGGATTTCGCTGGGAGTGATCTTTATAATGAACCACTTCAACATATACCATTCCAGCGGCACCGATGTAGGTTGGTTTCTGATAGGCTGGACCATTTACACTTTTATAATGTGGATTCCCGCAATGCGAATTCATTCTGCAATGGCGGTGACATTCACTCTTCTTTTAATCGGCTTTATCCTTTTGGACATAGCACATTTCGGATATGACCAGTTCACGGTGATAGCCGGATATGAACTTATGGCATGCGCCCTTTCAGCCCTCTACATGATGGCCCATGTAATCTATGCGCAGGTTTTCGGCCGTGACGTTCTTCCCGTGGGCAGGCCCTGGATCAGCTGATTATAAACAATCAAAACCCCGGGGATTTGCATGAAAAAAAATAAACCGGCGGAACAATCATTCCGTCATCTTTTTAAAAAATCGGAAAGCCCCCAGGCAGGGGGCTTTCATAAACAGGAGGTGAAATCATGACCCGTGCCCTGTCTCTTGTAACCATATTTGTGTGCATGATGACCGCTGTTCCGGCCATGGCCGCAGAACCGGCGACCAAGGAGGAATGCGTGGAGATGTGCCGGGACGCTGCAGCTATTATCAACTCAAAGGGCGAGGAGGAGGCCATAGAGCAGATAAGCGACCAGGACGGCCCTTTTGTATGGAAAGACTCTTATGTCTTTCTCATGAACCTGGAAGGCAAAATGCTGGCTCACCCCTTCAGGCCCGAACTTACCAAGAAGGATCATGTTCTTCTCATGACCGACCCCACGGATAAGGCCCTTTTCGTGCATTTCGTCAACCTTGCCCGGGAAAGGGGAGAAGGATGGATAGAATACATGTGGCCCAAGCCGGGCAAGTCCACCCCACAGAAAAAGATCACCTACATCTACCGCGTTCCGGACACCGACCTTTTAGTCGGGGCCGGGGTTTACGTGAGCGGAATGATGTACTAACCGGGTGTTCAACCTATATAGGGGGGCTCGGGAAGCTTCCTTGAGAAAAGGCTACAGGAAAATACAGGCAATAAATTCGAAATTCGAAGCACGAATATCTAAACAAATTCAAATGACCAAAATTTAAAATCCGAAACAGGTGCAGAACGGTCAAAGCTTTCCGGGTCCTCCGCCGCAGGTGAGGACTTAAATTTACACTACCAAATAAACACAATAAACAGAGACCGGATGCCCTCCTGAAAAGGGAGTGTTGAGGGCATCCGGTACTGTCTTTCATGCTCTGTGCTAATCCTTTCCCCGAAAACCCGGATTTACCGCCCTTTGCTTCAACCCTCCCGGATTATCCAAATACCTGAAACACTGCGTATACGGCTGAAGACCGCGGTGGCGGTGCTTTTGTTCAGCCGGCTTTTTTATGCGATTAATAACTTTACAATCATTGCAATTCCGGTTATATGGATTGACTCATAAACAAGTTTCTCTTAATATTAAGTATTAATACCGGACGCGCCCGATGCCCGGGATCCTGCACCGGGTTTAAAAGCGGATACTTAATCAGCAACGGAGGTTTTTAAATGACCATCATCACCATTTCACGGGGTTGTTTCAGCCACGGCAAAGAAGTTGCCGAAAAGACAGCCGAAATTATGGGCTACACCCTGTTGAGCCGCGAGACAATCATCGAGGAAGCCAACCAGCTCTACAACGTCCCGGAAAAGGAGCTTATCCAGTCTATACATGACGCTCCCTCGGTTCTTGAGCGCTTCACCAGGGGAAGGGAAAAATACCTTTCATACATTCAGGCAGCCCTGCTCCAGCACGCCAAAGACGACAACATTGTATACCATGGTCACGGCTCCCATCTTTTACTGCCCAATATAAGCCACGTGTTAACCATACGCATAATAGCCGAAATGGCAGACCGGATCGAGTTCATGCGACAGACCAGAAACATAAGCGAAAAAGAGGCCATGCGCCATATAACCTCTGAGGACAACACCCGCACCCGCTGGGCAAGTTATTTATACAAGATAGACATCACAGACCCGCACTACTACGATATGACGGTTAATATCCACCGCATGAATATAGACGAGGCGGCTGATATCATCTGCGACGCCGCAGGCAAAAAAACCTTCCAGCCCACGGCGGAATCGCGAAAGGCGGTTGCTGATCTGGCCCTGAGCACAAGAGTCAAGGCTGCAATTGAAAGCCACTGCAGGCCCGACCTCAAGGTCAGGGTTACCGCCACCGCCGGCATCGTGCGTATCAGCGCGGAAACCCAGACAATCCGGAAAACAGGATACACCAACCCCAAGACCGATTCCTACCTCAGGGAAAAGATGAAACAGGAGATAGCGGATGAAATTTCCGCCGCCATCGAAGGCATCCCTGGCATAAAAAACGTAATCTACGAAGTCGAACCTCCCTCCTACAGTTAAGACACGCCCGGGTTTTCCAATCCCTTATTCCAGACTGCCCGCCCGGAATTGTATCTTTGTTCCGGACGGGCTTTTTTTGTCTGAAAAACGCGCAGCCCAATGCATTACTTTGTCTCAAAAAAAATTGTAATAATTATAATTATTATAAATCTCTGTAAAATATGTCGCCGGGAACTTCTGCGATAAAAATTTAGTCCTTTAATAATAATGATTTATAAAATTTTTTATGGTTGTTTAATTTTTTTCTTGACACGCATAATAACTGTAATTAATATAAAACTTAAAAAGTCAACATTTTCTTCAAAGGGAGGAGGGCCCTCATGGACGAAGTCTTTACAGTGTTTAAAGCCAGTAAATACTGCAACGTCTCTCCCAAAACCATCATCAACTGGATCGACGCAGGCCACATCAAGGCATACCGCACTCCGGGAGGCCACCGCCGCATCAACCGCAAGGATCTGGAAGAATTCATGCGAAAACAGGGTATACCCATCCCTGAAAACGTTGAGGATGAAGACCGCAGAAGAATCCTTGTGGTTGACGACGACCCGATAATTGTTGAAAGCATCGTACAGTCACTGGAAGAAGACGAACACGACTACGAGGTTATTTCAGCTGCAGACGGCTTTGAAGCCGGCCTCCAGGTAAACCACTTCAGGCCGCACCTTCTGATCCTTGATATAATGATGCCTGATATCAAGGGCTACGAGGTCTGCCAGAAAATCAAGTCCAGCAATGAGACCTGCGATACAAAGATCATCGTGTTGTCAGCCTACCTGGACGAGGAAAAATTCGAACAGATGAAAAAACACGGAGCGGATGCCTGCTTTTCAAAACCGCTGCCCCTGCCCCAATTAAGAGAGGAGGTGGCGCGTCTTATAGGCTCTGCATAAATCCGGCCCCGCATTGCCGGAACCCTCAATTTCGAGGAGGCATTCATGAGATTAAAAGAAGCCCTTGAAAAAAAGCAGTTCGTGGTCACCACCGAAGTCCAGGCTCCTGTTGAACAGGAACCTGAGGATCTTGTAAAGAGTCTGAACCTTATCCGCGGCCGGGTCGACGGTGTCTCTCTCTCAGAAGTCGAGTTCCAGGGTATAGTCGGAGACACAATCACAACCTGCAAAACACTCAAGGAAAACCGTTTCGAATCCATCTACCAGACCACCACCCGGGACAAAAACCGCATCCAGCTCCAAAAGGATCTTGTTTCAGCGCATCATGCCGGCATAGAAAACCTGCTGGTCTTTACCGAAGACTACCGCATAACCGGAGACAGCCTCCAGGAAATGATGTTTTTCCACGTGGATGCAGGAAAGCTCCAGTCTGTGCTCGAACACTTCAAAGACGGCAGAAGCGTGGAAGGACAGGAAATCGAGGTCCAGCCCGATTTCTTTCTCGGCTCAGGCGTGGAGTCCTCCTGGGGCAAAAACGTTCCCGACCTGGAGTTAAGGGAAATGGAGGCGATGACAAAAATGGGCGCCGGATATTTCCTCACCACCCCGATTTTCGATCTGGAAAAATTTGACAAGTTTCTCTCACGCACCAACACCTTTCATGTGCCTGTAATAGCGGAAGTTCTCATCCTGCGCACGGCGGGCATGGCACGGTTTTTAAACCGGCATTTAAGGTCCGGCCTGGTGCCGGACTGGGTGATCCAGAAGCTTGCAAAGGCCCCGGACAAGGATAAGGCCAGCATAGAGCTGTTTGCAGATACTGTAAAAGGCTTAAAGGACCTTTGCGACGGCATCCATATAATAACCATAGGC
>JAWLEU010000058.1:0-12049 GCA_041685965.1 Desulfosalsimonas sp. | reverse complement strand
GGGACAGCCGATCCTTTTTTCTTTTCAGTTTCGCCGAAGAATCAGTATCTGATTCAGAAAAAACAAACTTACAAGCACGGGCTGTACCGGCGTCCCGAAAGAACAGGAAGGGACCGGAGGCAACGCGAGACAATCTACTTTTACTTGTTTTTCTCAGCCTCACGGTCAAGAAGGTCCCTGTACCAGCAGGAAAATTCAAACATGCCGAGATAGCGCTCATCCTCGTTTATAATGCCCAGGCATATTTCAAGGGCGCCCTTTCTATAGTCATGACCGTGCCCGGATATATCCCAGGTCTGCAGAAACTCGCGTATGAGGTCGTTCATGGTGCGACGGGAGCGGTCCATACGAATATCAAGCGGATCCTTTGGCTCCTCGAACGGATCCCATTTTTCATATCCACGCTTTAAGATATGCTTCTGCCTTCTCTCGGACATGCCCTCGAAAACAGCCTTTTTGAGATTCTCTCTTTGCTCCTGGCTAAGCTTCATTTTTCTGCCTCCTCAACTCTCTTCCACGGAGTCTGAATCACCCTGGATTCCGAGGTATTCCTCGTTGTAGTCTGTCAAAAGCGCCATGGAAACAGGCACCAATACGTCCCCCATTCTTACGTGCCTGGAGCCTATGAACCGTACAAGCTCAGCAGACAGCTTGAGCAGCTGCTCGTGAATTGCGTCCATGTTGATAACAGAGTACTGCAACCCCTGCTGAAAACCAGACCTTCCGCATGTTCTCGCACTTCCCCCTATGGCAAGGGGGGCCCCGTAGATCCTGCAGGCAATCGGGCGGAACTCATAGAGATCGCACAGATCTGAATCATTGAGCAGGGGACAGCGGATTCTCTCCTTTGCCATCTCCTGCACAATCTTATCCTCATTTACTCCCTCGCTGGATCTTTTATAAGCATCCCGCTTTAACTTGTAAATTTTCCTGTCAACAGCATTTGCCTTCTCAAGCATCTCCTCCCTTGCGGAACCTGAAAAAAGCCTGTTGAACTGGTAGTTTAAATACAAAGCCTCTATCAGGGTAAGGTCGAAAAGCGCATAGCAGCAGTCAGTGCACTTTGGCTCACAAGCCACCTCCTCGGGATAGGACTGCTTTATGCGCTCAAAAGCCTGGTCAGCGCTTTTGGCAAATGCTTCATATTTTTCAAAAAATTCGGAAAAATCCGGTACCATAAATCTCCTCCTAAAAGCCGGGACAAACCGGCCTGATCAGGGCGTGTGCATAGGCATATGTTTCACGTGAAACAATGCCTTGGTTTGTGCAGAAATATCAGACAACACAAATCCTTATTTTCCTATACAATAAGTACTGAAAATACGGTCAAGTACATCAGGTTCCACATAACGGCCGGTGATTTCATCAAGGGCACTTAAGGCCTCCCTCAGGTCAATGGAAATCAACTCGGGAGAACGCTGATGTCTCAGACCTGAGACAGCTCCGGAAACTGCCCGGTGCAACCTGTCGAGCTGGGTCTTTTGGCGCCAGTTGGGAACGAACCCGGGTCTGGCAAAATCTGATGAGCCTGTTGCCATATCAGCGAGTTCCGAGATCAATCGGTCAATGCCCTCGCCGGTAAGAGCCGAAACATAAACTCGCGGTGAATCCTCCCACGCGGAAGGAAATTCAAAAGTTTCCAGGCAACCGGCAAGATCCGACTTGTTTATCACCACAATCTTTCGCCCTTCCGGCAGCTGACTGTATAAATTAAGGTCAGAACAGCCTAACCCGGCGCAGACATCGACAACAAAAAGTACAATATCTGCGGAACCAATGTATTCAAGGGTTTTCTCGATGCCAAGGCGCTCTATGGGTTCCGGATCGTCCCTGAGACCGGCGGTGTCAGCAAGAACGACACTTACGCCCCCGGCTCTGAGCGACGCCTCGATGCAGTCCCTGGTGGTGCCCGGAATATCAGTAACAATGGCCCGCTCACGGTTGACAAGACGGTTCATCAAAGACGATTTACCTACATTGGGACCACCGGCAATAACGGCTTTGAGTCCTTCGCGCAGAAAACGGCCGGCATCATATGAGCCTATAAGCTCTCCAGCGGGCTCAAGAACCTCCTCGGAAAGGGCGTTGATCAGGCCCGGGGTGTTGATTTCGTCTTCAACTGCATCCGGAAAATCAATAGCCGCTTCAATACGGCCCAGAGCGGAAATAACCGCATCCCTGACAGGTTCTATAACCGATCTGAGACCTCCTGAAACCTGAGAAACAGCCATGTCAACTGCAGCATCGGAGGAGGCATTGATAAGATCGGCAACTGCTTCCGCCTGGGTCAGGTCAATGCGGCCGTTGATAAAGGCCCTGCGGGTAAACTCGCCGGGCTGCGCCGGCCGGGCACCCAATGCTATCAAAAGCTCAAGTATGCTGTATAGAACCTTCGGGCCGGCATGCGCCTGAACTTCGACCACGTCCTCCCTGGTGTAGGAGTGAGGAGCCCTCATAACCGCAAGAATGACTTCATCGATAATACGCGAAGTTTCTGGATCGACAATATGACCGAAATAAAGCCGCCAGCTGGAAAATTCCTCCTTTCCGGCGCAAAAAGAGGTGCCGGAGGACCCCCGGCTTTGTCCGTGCCTGAAAACACGGGCAGCAAGGCTTATTGCCTCGGGCCCTGATATCTTGATGATTCCTACTCCGCCGAAGCCGTCGGGAGTTGCAATGGCAGCAATGGTAGAAGCTTGCATTTGTACCGGGCTCTTATTGTTCTCCTGGATTCTGGCGCTTGCCCTGATTTTTTTTCTTGGGCATTATCAGAAGCTTACGCAAGTCGCCGTTGCCGACGCTTTGAGTCCGAACCTCCCGGTTTTCTCTCAGGCTAAGGTGCACAACTCTGCGGTCCTGGGAATTAATCCTGTTTATAACCATTGGCTTTCCAGTCTGAAGAGCCTTTTCAGCAAGCCGGGAAGCCAGTTCGGTCAAATCGGTTCTGCGCTTTTCGAGATAGCCCTCAACATCGATTTCAATGGGCACGGAACTTCCGAATTGCTTGTATACGCCTCTTTCCACAAGATAATGAAGGGAGTCGAGCGTCTGCCCGCGTTTTCCGATCAACCTGGCGCTGTCTCCGCCTGTGATTTCAAACCTGATGACATCGCCCTCCTCCTTAACGGAGATCCCGGAATCCGGGGATACAAGCGCAAGAAAGCGCTCAATAAAACCCCTGGTCCAGTCAATTACAGACTGCCGGATTTCAGGATCCATGCCCTCGGTTTCTGAGGGAATTGATTCAGGCGGTTCCTGCTCATCTGCAGAAGGGCCGAAGGCCTCGTCAACAAGGGCTGAAGCAGTTGTATCATAGTCCGTGGTATCAGCCCGGGGCTCTGTTTGTGTATCAGGGCCGGATTCATTTCCGCCGTTTTCGGCCGCAGCCCCAAAAGACAAGGACCCTTCCGGAAGCCAGACCCGGATAACGGCTCTTTTTGCACCCACAAGACCGAAAATGCCGCTGGATCCGTGAGAAATAATGTCATAACGCAGCTTGTCAGGCTTGAGGCCTAATTCGCCGCAGGCTTTTTCAACAGCTTTATCAACGCTTTTTTCTTCAAAATCCTTGTATTCGCTCATGAATAAAGGCCTCCCAAAATTATACTATTTTCCGGGTGACATAGTACTGCTGGGCTATGGAAAACACATTGTTGGTCAACCAGTAAAGTACAAGGCCTGCCGGAAAATTAATGAAAATAACCGTGAAAATAAGCGGCATAAACATCATGATCCTGGCCTGTGACGGATCCCCGGGCGGGGGAGACAGTTTCTGCTGCAAAAACATAGTTGCCCCCATTATTATAGTCAAAACCGGGATCCCGTAAGGCGGTGCCATGAAAGGTATGGTAACATCAAAACTAAAAAGCCTGTCCGGAGACGAAAGATCGTTAATCCAAAGCATGAAAGGCGCGTGCCTGAGTTCAATTGCACCATAGAGCATGCGGTAGAAGGCTATGAAAACAGGGATCTGGACAACCATGGGAAGACAGCCGCTCATGGGGTTGACCTTGTAGGTCTTGTAGAGGCGCATCACCTCTTCATTCATCTTTTTCTTGTCGTCCTTGTACTTGTTGCGGATCTCTGTCATAAGCGGCTGGAGCTTTTTCATCTCAGCCATGGACCGGTAGCTCTTGCTGCCGAGCGGCCAGAAGATAATCTTGAAAACGATGGTCAGCAAAATTATTGCCACGCCGTAATTTGAAACCACGTTGTCATGGATTTTATTCATCAGCCAGAGACAGGGCTTGGCTATAATGTCAAAAAAACCGAAGTTAATGGCCTCGTCAAGATCCCTGCCGAAGCTCTTTAACTCAGACATTCTTTTCGGTCCCATGAAAAGCTCGTATTCAAACTCCCGGCTGCTCCCGGAACCGATGGATCCGCCGGGCTGAAGATAAGAAATCCGCACAAGATCGTCATTATTATCCCTGCTGAGACGGATTTCCGTATCAACCGTCTCCTTGGGCACAAGTGCTGTCATGAAATACCTGTCACCGATTGCAGACCACTTGACACTGCCTGGGTAGGAACTTTTATCCCCGATGTCGTCAACATCGACCTCTTCCAGATCACCGTCAATGTAGGCAAAAGGGCCCTGGAACACAAAAGTCCTGCCGGTTGGAGGGGGATTGGTCATGTCCAGGAAGAGTTCAGAAGGAACGGCGCGATCGGAGTTGTTTACTATGTTCACAGACAGATCTATCTTGTAGCTGTCAGGATGAAACCTGTAACGCTTTTCCATAACAAGGCCGTCTTCGTTCTGCCAGTAAAAGGACAGGGTTTCTGCCTCATCACCGATGCGAAGGCTGTCAGTATCAGAATCAGTAGTGAAAATTGCCTCTGAGGTGTCAGGAAGCCCGGTTCCGGCAAAACGCACAAGGGCGGTTCCTTCCTCGTTTTCCTCGGAAACCAGAACCCTTGGGGACGCATCTTCCTCCGGGCCGACCCTGTAATCCCTGAGTACAAAACGCTTTACCGCTGCTCCCTTTTCGGCAAATTCAGCCCGATACAGTTCATGCTCCACAGAGATGGTGTTGAACTGCTTTGCAGGAACCCCTGCAGAATCGGTTGAATCACGATCCCCGGTCTTTTCGCCGCCGGCCTGGTCGGATTTTTTCTCCTCATCGGCCTGCTGCCGGTCCCGGGAATCAGAAGACTGCCCTGACTTCTCAGTTTGTGTCTGCTCCGGCGCCTCTGGCGGCATTTCGGGTCTCTCCGGAACAAACAACAGCTCCCACAGGACAAAAACCATTATTGTCAATACAATAGCAAGCAGCAAACGAACGTGTTCCATGTCAACTCCTGGTTAAAAAGCACAACAGCTTAATCAAATAAAAGTTATCAGGGCAGCAAAAAGCGCGAACAGAGGCATTTACATGTACCTGTGGTTAATTCCGACGCTCGTGGTTGTCGCTTCAGGGCTGCAGATCAACAGGGATGCGCAGGGAAAAGACTTCACAAAAGCCGGCAGGGTCCCAAGCCTAAAGGGGCCTGCCGTCACCGGAAGCTGAACCGCTTTTACCTTCAGCGGCAAACGATCTGTCTTCCGGAACCGGGTCAATTCCGCCGGGATGAAATGGATGGCATTTCACCAGACGCCTTAGTGCCAGCCATCCCCCGCGCAGGGAACCGTAACGCCTGAAAGACTCAAGGGCGTACTCAGAGCAGGAAGGATAGAACCGGCATCTGGCTCCAATAACTGGCGAGACCAGCGCCTGGTAAGCTTTTATGATAAACATAAACAGATATTTAATCAGTATGCCCCCCGATTTTTCCAAACAGCTGCCGCAGCGCGGCATAAGCCTGCTGCGAGGTGGCATCAGCAGCCGATTTTTTTGCAATCACGTTGATATCGACTCCGGCTCGGAGCAGATGACGATTCTGTCTGAAAAATTCCCTTACCAGCCTTTTAATTCTGTTGCGTACTACAGCATTGCCGGTCTTTTTTGTCACGGTTATTCCGAGCCTCGGACGGCCGAGATCGTTGCACTTGAATGCAGCGACAAAGTAACGGTTTCCGACACTGCTGCCCTGTCCTGACAGATAAAGAAACTCGCGGCGCTTGAGCAGCCTGTCGCTTTTCGGCAATCCACTGAAGGCCGGATCAAACCGCAAGCCGCTTGCGGCCCTTGGCCCTTCTTCGGTTGATAATGCGTCTGCCCTCCTTGGTTGCCATTCTTTTAAGAAAACCATGCGTTCTGGCCCTCTTTATTCTGCTGGGCTGATATGTTCTTTTCATTTTTCCACCTTTTAATATTATCTTTTTAAACCATGCTTAAAAACGAAGGCTTCATGAGATTAATATATGAATCAAAAAATTGTTAGACCAAGATAGCCGCTCTTGTCAAGATTCAAATTTGATGGCGCCGTAAAAAGTCCAATATCTGCGTTGCGCTGCATCCCGGCGGAATTTCACGTACGACTAACTACGCTGCATTCCTTGGGATTTGCGCGCCTTGATCTTGAACTTTTTACTTTGCCATCTCAAAATCGATTTCCAAGGAAGTCCAGGGCCGGGATCGGTTTTTGAAGCGACATTGAGCGCTTGCGGTCAGGAGCGAAAAAACTGATCCCGACCGCAGGGCTTGCCTCCCGCAAAAACATCAGCCTATGTGAGAAGCTTTTTACGGCGCCATCTAAAAACTTATTTTTTACGATTCTGTCATATTCGACAGTTTCGTAAAAAGTCGATATCCTCGCTCCTTGACGATTTTGGGCAGGGCTCATCTGACCTCAGTGATATCGTATTGTTCCAGGTGATAGCTATCATCAGGATAAATATAGATCTGGCGGCCGACCCTGTCTTCAAGCGAAGAGATAAGCCCGCTTTCCTCGCCGAGCAGAAGATCGGCTATAACCGGGTGCACTCTGAGATGAATGCGACTTGTCTCGGGTTCCGCGCCACGCCTGCATACATCCCGGAAAATAGTGTAGCAGATGGTTCTGCGGGAAAGAAGCAGACCCTCGCCTTCGCAGTAAAAACACGGCTCACAGAGCATTCTGGGAATGGACTTGACGACCCTCTTGCGTGTCATCTGGATAAGGCCGAGCTCTGACATGGGAAGTACGTTGGTCTTGGCCTTGTCCCTGCAAAGCGACTCTTTTAAGGTGTTGTAAACCTTTTCCTGATCTGCGCGGGAATCCATGTCAATAAAATCTATGATGATAATGCCACCGAGATTGCGAAGCCTTATCTGATAGGCAATCTCTTTGACAGCCTCGAGGTTGGTTTTTAGCACGGTCTCGGCAAAATTGCGCTTCCCCACGTAGCGGCCGGTGTTTACGTCAATGACGACAAGGGCCTCTGTTATTTCTATAACTATATAGCCGCCGCACTTGAGCCAGACCTTTTTTTTAAGTGCGCGCTGAATATCAACCTCAAGATTATATGCATCAAAAATGGGCTCCTCGCCGGAATACTGGACAACGGAATTTTTCAGCCTGGGCATGAACTTTTCTATGAAGCTGCTGACCGTCCTGTAAACTGCCGGCGAATCAATGGTCACTCTGTCTGCCTCATGGGCAAGCAGGTCTCGAACACACCGCAGGGTCACGGTAAGCTCTTCATGCAGAAGTGCCGGGGCTGAAACCTCATGGCAGCGAAGCTGGATATCATTCCAGAGGTTGTCGAGAAATTCCATTTCACGTTCGAGAACATCGCGGTTTACGCCTTCGCCTGCGGTGCGGACTATATAGCCGTATGGCCTGGTGCGCATTGTCTCTATTATTTCCCTTAACCTGCTGCGCTCGCTTTCATCTGCTATGCGCCGGGAAATGCCTATATGGTCCACAGTGGGCATCAAAACCAGAAACCTGCCGGGAAGGGAGACATATGTGGTAAGACGGGCGCCCTTGCTGCCTATGGGCGAGCGGGCGATCTGGACGAGTATTTCCTGGCCTTCTTTTAACATGTCCTCGATGGGAAGCTTGTCGGTTCCGGTTGTCCTTGGGGACATGGAGGAAATAGGCCCGTTTTCACCCATCAGATCAGCATCTTCTTCGGCATCCGGGTCTTCATTGTTAATACACACGCCTTCGGGCGGGGGTGACTTTCCGTTTAATACATCGTCCACATAAATGAAGGCAGCCTGTTTTAAACCTGCATCCACAAAGGCAGCCTGCATGCCGGGCAGGACCCTTTGAATGCGGCCTTTGTAAATATTTCCGGCAATATTGCTCTCATCCTGGCGTTCAACGTAAATTTCTGAAAGCACGCCGTTTTCCAGCAGGGCTACCCGTATCTCCGGCCCGAGAGCGTTAATAATCAGTTCCTTATCCATGCAAGCCTCTTTGTAGTTCTTGTTGATCAATCCCGGCAGGATGTTCCTCCAGTTTAATAATCCGGGCCCGCAAAAGCACGTCCTCGGAAAGCCGGAAAATATGCAGAATTGCAGTGCCCGGCCGAACTACGGGACCAGGCTGTGCTGCAAGCCTTATTCTAAGACAATCAGGGGCCGAAATCCAGAGATCGTCCACGGCTGACTTGAGATCAATTTGTTTTTCAGCCCCCTTGCCGCTGGTAACAGTGATCTCAAAAGACGCGGTCTGGAAAAAACAGTCAGCCGAGTCCTGGTCAAAAAACGCACCCTCCGGGAGCGTGATCTCATATGTGGCACTCAGCCGGGGACCTGGGCCGGCCTTGTCCGCGGCAGGCACACAAGCGGTTATTTCCAGTCCTTCGGGCAGCTGTCGGTTGACAAGTTCCGTAACTTCAGCGCAGCCGGTTTTATCTGCAACAGTAACGAAAAAAGATTCCGTGGTGCTCTCGACACCAACCGGCAGGGCGTCTGTGAATGCGATCTTCGGCTTGGGGTGATAGCCGCGTGAATAGGCAAGGCTGATCCCGGCCCTTCTGAGGGCCCTTACAAGAATGTCTGCCAGTTCAAGGTGGCCGAAGTAACGTGCCGGCCCCAGTTTCGTGTAGACAACCTTCAACCTTCTGTGGCGGACGGAATCCGCGTTATCATCTGCAGGCTGTAATTCATGCCCGCTTATCTGAGCTGCCGGGTTTTTTTCAGATGCGTTGTAAGGCATCAACGTTTCAAAATCGCAAACCCCGCACCCCTGGCAGTCTCCGTACCTGCAGTCCGGTGTGGATTCAGCCTCAAGGGCTTTTTTGTATTCCTCCAGAAGAAACTCCCTTGAGACCCCGGTATCAATATGATCCCATGGCAGGAAAGACCCCGGAGAAATTGAACCAAGGAAGGCTTCAGGGTCCACGCCGGCCTCGGTAAATGCCTCGGTCCATGCGGCGTTGTCAAAACAGTCAGTCCATCCGTCAAACCTGCATCCCTTCCGCCAGGCAGCCACCAGTACCCGGGCAAGACTCCGGTCCCCCCTTGCAAATATACCTTCCAGGCGGCTGAGCTCCGGATTCTGCCACTTGAATTCCACTCCTCTTACAGACAGGCGGGAGCGTAAGTTTTCAATTACTTCCCGGGCTTCGGAAGACCCCTTTTGCGCGGCCCATTGAAAGGGTGAATGCGATTTTGGTATAAACACCCCGACGCTTACGTTGATTTTGCCGCCGCGTTTACCCTTGGGCCGGGTACCGCGCAGCCGCCGCACCAATTCTGCTATTGCCTCCACATCCCGGCTGGTTTCACCGGGGAGCCCGATCATGAAATATAGCTTGACCAGCTGCCATCCAAGATCAAACGCGGATTTGACCGTATCGGTGATTTCCGCCTCGGTAATATTTTTGTTGATAACCGAACGAAGGCGCTCGGTGCCGGCCTCAGGAGCGATGGTAAATCCGGTTTTACGCACTGCGCGTATTATTTCCATCATTTCGGAGCTCAGGGTTCCGGCGCGAAAAGACGGAATGGACAGCGCAAGCCTGCTGCCGCCGTGGCGGGCTGAAAGCTCCCTTATCAGGGGCTGCAGGCAGCTGTAGTCGCCGGTGCTCAAAGAAAGCAGCGAGAGGTCCTCGTATCCCGTGGCTGCAAGACCTTTTTCAGCAAGGTCCACGAGCCTGGAAAGCGACCTTTCACGCACAGGCCTGTAAATCATGCCGGCCTGGCAGAACCTGCATCCGCGCGTACATCCCCGGGCTATTTCAAGTCGCAGCCTGTCATGCACGGGCCTGCCGAAAGGCACCAACGGTGCTTCCGGGAAAAAGGCTGAATCCAGGTCTGCAACCGCGGCCCGGCGCACTTTTTCGTATCCCGGCAAAAGGGGCGTGATCTTCTGGCGGCCGTTTTCATCAAAATCCGCGGAGAAAAATGAAGGAACATAAACGCCCCTGATTTTTGCCCAGGCCCGGAGCAGCTCGGCTTTGTCACCGCCGCCTGCGTCTTTTAAGCGCATCCAGGCATCTGCCATTTCAGTTACAACAGGCTCGCCGTCGCCTATGACCATGGCATCGAAAAAAGGCGCCATCGGCTCCGGGTTCACGGTGCAGGGCCCGCCCGCTATAACCAGGGGCATGTTCCCGCCCCGGTCTGCGGCGTAAAAGGGAATACCTGCAAGATGGAGCATCGTGAGAACGTTGGTGTAATTGAGCTCGTAGAGCAGACTGAATCCCACAATGTCAAAGGATGCAAGCGGCCGGTGCGTTTCAAGGGAAAACAGCGGCATATCTGAGGCTGCAAGCTGTTTAACCATGTCCGTTCCGGGGGCGAAAACCCTTTCGGCTGCTATTTCCGGCCTGGAGTTGAGTAAATGATAAAGTATCTGCATGCCGAAATGAGACATGCCGATCTCGTAGGTATCCGGAAAGGCCAGGGCCATGGAAAGCCGCACACTGCTCCCGGATTTCGCCAGGGAATTTACCTCTCCGCCCGTGTACCTGCTCGGCTTTGACACCAAGGGCAGAATGTCGTCCAGGTGATTCATCGTAAAATGCCCGCTTTATTTCATGCTTGCCTGGACAAATTCGAGCGTCTGGCGGACATCATCGCGAAAAAGACCGTCAAGTCCTTCCTGCCAGTCTTCTTTATCCATTTTTTGCTTAATCCTGGCGACCGTATCCGCGCGAAGCAGCTGCTTCATCCGCATAAACGGGCGATTCGGGGTGTCAATCCACAGCGAGATTATCTGCCTTGCCCTGTCAATGAGCATGTCTTCCTCAACCACCTCGTCCACGAGGCCCATCTCCTTTGCCCGGAAAACATCAACCATGTCGCCGAAATACATGACATCCCTGAACCTGTGATTGCTGTCGAACCCGAACCGCATAACCTCGTGCTGGGCAATATTCAGGGGAAGGCCGATCTTTATCTCTGACATGCCTATTTTAATCTTGGGGTGCTCCTTTACAATTCTGTAGTCTGCAGCCATTGAATAAATAAGGCCCCCGGCTGCTCCATGGCCGTTCAATGCCGCCACAACGGGTTTTCTGCATGCAAAAAGGGAGGTAAGCACCTGTTGTTCCAGTCTGAAAAACTCAATGGCTTCCTGTTTATCCGAAAAACCGAGAAATATTGAAAGGTCAAAACCGCTCGAAAAAAAGCGGCCTTCACCCGTAAGAATTATCCCCTTGGGAGAAGGATTCTTATCCGCCTCTTCTACTATTTCCCCGAGGCGCTCGAGCATCTGCCGGTTAATTGAGTTGGTTTTCGGATTTTTAAGTGTAAGGATCAGGATGTCGTCCTGCAAAGTCTCTTCAATCATTTCTCTTTCCTTAAACCTTTGATTATTGTTTCTTATATATTCAGGGAATATAAAATACCACCCTATACCCGGTTCGGGTGTGCGGGGCATTGACACCGCAGCAGCATTCTATTATATACCACCATAAATTTTTATCAACACATGAAATCTGACGGTTTCGTAATAAGTAAGTTTTTAGATGGCGCCGTAAAAAGTTTAAGATCAAGGCTTGCGCGATTCCGAAGAATGCAGCGTACTTAGCCGTACGTGCATGTTTACAAGGCGTAAGCCGCAAATTCTGAGGAATCGCGCGTAACGCAGATATTGGACTTCTAAATAACTTCGTTCAAGGCTCAAGGTTAAAGGTTCAAGGTTCAAAAAAATGAAATCAAAGATTTTAAGCATGCCGAAAAAAGTTATTTGCAGTGCTCGGTCCCGGGCGCGGCCCGGGGGG
>JAWLEU010000057.1:0-12196 GCA_041685965.1 Desulfosalsimonas sp. | reverse complement strand
TTTTGTCCCTGAATATAACCATTGCCCTGATGATCCTGGTTATTACCCTTTACGTGCAAAAATCCCTTGAATTTTCAATATTTCCAACGGTGCTTCTTGTCACGACCCTTTTCAGGCTGTCGCTAAACGTGGCCTCCACCCGGCTGATCCTGCTCAAGGGAGAGACTGGCGAATTTGCCGCAGGAAAAGTCATCCAGTCATTCGGGCAGTTCGTGGTGGGCGGAAACTACGTGGTCGGCATCGTGGTGTTTCTAATCCTTGTGGTTATAAACTTTATCGTGATTACAAAGGGCGCAGGCAGGGTGGCAGAAGTTTCCGCCCGTTTTACCCTGGACGCCATGCCCGGCAAGCAGATGGCCATAGACGCGGACCTCAATGCGGGACTGATAAACGAGGAGCAGGCACGCACAAGGCGTGAAAACATTACCAGCGAGGCTGATTTTTTCGGCGCAATGGACGGTGCCAGCAAGTTTGTAAGAGGAGATGCAATAGCCGGCATAGTAATCACAATGATAAACATATGCGCCGGGTTTGTAATAGGCGTTGTCCAGAAGGACATGCCCATGATCGAGGCAGCCCGCAACTACACCACTCTTACCATCGGCGACGGGCTGGTAAGCCAGATTCCCGCGCTTGTTATTTCCACCGGCGCGGGCATCCTGGTTTCCAGAAGCGGCGGACTCGGCGATTTCGGCAGCCAGTTAAAAACCCAGTTCAGTTTAAATCACCGCGCCATCTGGGTTGTCGGGACAATCCTTATGGGATTCGCCCTGATTCCCGGGCTGCCCTTTATCCCCTTCATGACGCTTTCAGCCCTGCTTTTTACCCTGGCCTTTTTCATGGGCAGGCAGCGGAGTGCGCAGGCAGCCGCTGAGGTGGAAGCAGAGGCTGCCGCCGAGGCCCAAAAAAGCGGAAAAGATGCCGAGGAAGACTATGAACAGCTCCTGTCCGTGGATCTTTTGGAGCTTGAGGTGGGCTACGGTCTTATAAGGTTTGTGGATTCGTCGCAGGACGGCGAGCTTTTAAACCGCATCCGCTCGATCCGCAGGCAGTTCGCCCTTTCAATGGGTTTTATCATGCCGCCGGTGCATATAAAGGACAACCTCCAGCTAAAGCCCAACGAGTACCGGCTCATGCTCAAGGGGGTGCCCGTGGCATCCGCAGAGATGGCGCCGGGCCATTACATGGCAATGGATTCGGGCAATGTGACCGAAAAGGTAAAGGGAATTTCCACCACCGAGCCCGCCTTCGGCCTGCCCGCGGTCTGGATATCAGAGGATAAAAAGGAAAGGGCCCAGATGGCGGGGTATACCGTGGTTGACTGCAACACTGTCATGGCAACTCACATAAGCGAGGTGGTCAAACGTCACGCCCATGAGCTGCTTGGCAGGCAGGAGGCACAGAACTTGCTAGATAATGTATCAAAGACATATCCGAAGCTGGTGGATGAACTGATTCCCAATTTAATGAGCCTTGGAGGAGTTTTAAAAGTGCTGCAGAATTTATTGAGCGAAAAAGTGTCAATCCGTGATTTGCGGACCATACTCGAAGCCCTTGCCGATTATGCCCCGCATGTCAAGGATGCCGATATGCTCACAGAGTATGTAAGGCAGGCACTGGCAAGGCAGATCAGTTCCTCCATAGCAGGAGACAGCGAGACCATTCCCATTATAACCCTTGACCACGAGGTGGAGCAGACAATTCAAAGCTCGCTGCAGTCAGGCGGTCAGGGAAGCACGCTTGCAATAGAGCCGAAAAAGGCAAAGTCCATACTCGAGGGAATCGGCAAGTACCTGGAGAAGTTCAAGGGCGGCACGGCTCCGGTCCTGTTGTGCCCGCCTTCGATCCGTCTTCATGTCAAGAAATTGACTGAGAGATATTTTCCCGACCTTACGGTCATTTCCCATAACGAAGTGGCCCCTCAGGTCAAAATTCAATCCCTGGGCACGGTGAGACTAAATGCAGGTTAAAGTGTTTGAAGCCAGAGACATGCGCTCCGCGCTGGAAAAGGTAAAACAGGCCCTGGGCCCTGACGCGCTGATCCTGTCGTCGCGCAGCATTGAAAAAGGGGCAAAGGGATCAAAAAACAGCGGGGGCATAGAGGTTACAGCAGCCGTGGACAGCGGCGGCGGGATGGAAGAGGCCGTAGCGCAGCAGCCCGGTCGCAGGCAGAGCGATTTCCAGGTTCACCTGGAAAGCAGCGGAAAAAACGCCTTTGCGCATAACCAGGCTGCAGGGGCAGACCCGGAGCTGCAAAACGAGATCCAGGAGATGAAGCGTTCAGTCAGATATCTGACAAAGGAGCTTTCCAGGATCAGTTCAGGCGCCAGCCGGCAAGGTCAAGACCGGTGTCGGGATCTCGACCTTTCCGCCCTTGGAATCTGCCCGGAGGCAGCGGGCATGTTCGCAGAGGCTGCAGAAGGCAGCGGATCGGCTTTTACCACGGGTGATCCTGATGAGCTTTATGAGGCCATGACCGGTTTTATCTCCGGGCACGTGAGCATGGCCAACTTCACGGCAGGTGACTGGCAGGGCCAGAAGCGCATGGTTTTCATCGGGCCGACAGGGGTGGGCAAGACCACGACCATTGCCAAGGTAGCAGCTGATTTCATGTTTACAACCGGCAAAAGTGTCGCCCTGGCAACAATTGACAATTACCGCATCGCAGCTGCCGAGCAGTTAAAGATCTACGGAGAAATAATGAACATACCGGTTGAGATTGCAAGGTCACCCGGGCAGCTTGCAGACATTTTCAGAAGGCATCAGGACAGGGATTTGATTCTGGTGGATACCGCGGGAAGAAGTCCCAGGGATGAGCTTCGCAGGCAGGAACTTGCAGGTTTTCTGGACCCGGAACTTAACACCGAAAACCACCTGGTCATGTCTGCGGCAACAAGCCGGCAGGGTTTATCTACGGTTATGGACAGTTTCGCGCAGCTCGACATACACGGAGTTGTGCTTACCAAGCTAGATGAGTGTGACGTGCTGGGAGAGGTTTTAAACGTGGGGGTAAAGGCTGACTGTCCCCTCAGCTTTATGACAAACGGGCAGAATGTACCCGAGGATCTTATCGTCCCCGATGCCAGCGGGATTGCCCGCATGATTCTTAAACCCGACGAGGTGGTTGCAGAATGGAACAACACAGAAAAACAGACCAGGCGGGAAGCCTGCGCGAATTGACCGGCGGGGCTGATGCCGCCTGCTGCGCAAAGGAGGAGGCTCTGCCCGCGGCAAGGGTGATTTCGGTTACAAGCGGCAAGGGCGGAGTGGGCAAAACCATCTGCGTGGCAAACCTGGCCGTTGTCATGGCCAGGCAGGGATACCGTGTCCTGATTATAGACGCAGACCTCGGCCTTGCAAATATTGATATCTATTTCGGACTGAGCCCGCAGTTTAATCTGAACCATTTTTTCTCAGGGCAAAAGCAGCTCAGCGAGATACTTGTTCCTGCTGCAGAGGGCATAACCATATTGCCCGCCGGATCAGGGGTCCAGAAGTACACAAACCTGGAGGCCGCAGACAAGCTGAGTCTCATGGAAGGCCTGGACTCGCTGCACGGGCAATTTGATGTTGTGCTCATAGATACTGAGGCGGGGATCTCTGAAAACGTTACCTATTTCAATGTAGCCGCCCAGGAGATCCTGGCGGTTACAACCCCTGAGCCCACGTCCATATCAGATGTTTACGCGCTTATGAAGCTGCTTTCCATGCGCTATCGCGAAAGAAGGTTCAAGCTGGTCGTAAACTGCGTGACCTCGGAAAACGAGGCCCTGGATGTTTATCACAAGTTAACCCTTGTCAGCAGCCGCTTTATAAACATTTCCATTGATTTCATGGGGTCGGTTCCCCTGGACAATCAATTTACGGAGTCTGTAAGAAAACAATCCGCACTTGCGCAGCTCTATCCCGACTCGGCCGCAAGCCGCGCATTTACAGATCTGGTGGAAAACATGGAGCTGCAGTCAGAAAAACATGAACCAAAAGGCACGCAGCAGTTTTTCTGGAAGAGGCTGTTGTCTTTTAACGAGGCCCGCTAGGGAGATATATCATGTTTCAGGCAAGCGCTTATGATCAAAGAGACGAATTGGTCAGGGAGCATCTGGACTTTGCAGAATTTGTAGTCCACAGGATGCGGCCGCAGATTCCCGCATCGGTTTCCATGGATGAACTGAAAAGCGCGGCTATGCACGGTTTGATGGAGGCTGCAACCCGCTTTGATCCATCCAGGAAGGTTATGTTCAAGACATTTGCAGAACCCCGGATAAGGGGGGCGGTGCGCGACGAACTGCGGAAGATGGACTGGTTTTCCCGTTCCATGCGCGACAAGCACAACCGGGTGATAAAGGAAGTAAAACGCCTGGAGCAGAAAAACGGCAGGGAGCCATCCGAGGAAGAAATAGCAGAAGCAATGGGCATGGGACTCGGGGATTACCGGCAGATGTTAAACGAGGTCGGACACCTTGGTATCGTCAGCCTCCACGAGGTCTTAGACGTCTCTTCTGCAGGAAGCGAGACCACATTTCTTGACCAGCTCGAAGATGAGCAAGTGGCCAGCCCGGAGGAATCCCTCGATCGAAAGCAGCTTGTAGAGCATCTTTCAGGCATGCTTGAAAGGCTTTCGGAAAAGGAGCGGCTTGTAATGACTCTTTTTTATTACGAGGAATTCACACAGAAGGAGATAGCCGGAATCCTCGAGCTCTCAGAGGGCAGGATATCTCAGCTCCACAGCCAGGCCATTGTCAAGCTGAAGGCCGGATTGAGCGGCTGAGGGCATCACGCGGTAAAAAAAGCGCATTAAGGGGCGGTTCGGGATGATTTTTTTTGCAACTGCAACGGTTACTGCGTCAGTGTTGACAGCAGGTATATGCCTGCTTTTGTATCTTATAAACCGCAGGGCGTTAAAGCAGATACGCGGCAGGGTGGACGCGCTTGCCTTTGCCCTGGAAGAACTCGGCAGCCAGGCCGGCCCGGCAGAAGACAGCCGGCAGGATCAGGCTTTTTTGAAAAAAAGGCTCTCAGATAGGTTCGAAAGCATGCAGGACAGACAGGCTGATGTCTCGGGAAAATACAGGCATGTGGTCCAGCTGGAGCGATCCGGGCTTGGTGCGGATGAAATATCTGAAATACTCGAAGTCTCGCACCAAGAGGCGGAACAGATGCTTTTGCTGGCAAGATCCTCCCGCGGCGTCAAAAACAAGGATGTTTCATGTTAAAGCATCAGGGAAATCCGCCGATAAGAAACACAGAAAAGTTGATAAATTCGCCGTAACCTCAAGTTAAATCAAACAAAGGATGCTCTTTAAATGGGATCTGGCATTTACAGCGCTTTGTCAGGGGGACTGGCCAAAATGCGGCAGATGGAAACCGCGGTCCATGACCTTGCCAACGCCAACAAGACCGGCTACAAGGCAGGCGGCATGGCCTTTGAATCCATGGTGGACGGCAATATGCAGAACACCGGGGCAAATGGCATGAATTTCTGCCGCACTTCCAACAGGTTTATTGATTTTTCCCAGGGCGACTTAAAACAGACAGGACGCAGCCTGGATATGGCAATCAAGGGGGACGGATTTTTCAAGGTGGCAGGAGATGACGGTTTTTTCTACACCCGCGCAGGCGACTTTACAGTAGATGACCAGGGCAATCTCGTTACCTCTGCCGGCAGGCTTCAGGTGGTGGGCGAAGACGGTCCGGTTAACCTTCCTCATACTGACGTGGAGGTTGACTCCAGGGGAAGGATAACATCTGACGGGGAAGAGTTGGGCAGGCTGGATGTCTACACAGTGGCCGAGCCGCAGGATCTGATCCAGAGGCCTGACGGACTGTATGAAGCAGACGGCGAGGCAGGCGAGGAGCCTGCAGGAAACGGCGCCCGGGTGGTACAGGGAAGCCTTGAGCAGTCCAATGCCAGTGCTCTTGAGCTGAGCACCGGCCTTATTGAAACCCAGAGGGCTTACGAGGCCTACCTGAAAAACATGAAGACTCACAGCGACCTCGGGGAACAGGCAGCCCGGATAGGAAGGGTCGGTTAAAAAACAGCCTGAAAAACTCTTAACAAGGACGGGTTTATGATTACTGCATTGTATTCGGCATCCACGGGCATGGAAGCGCAGGAAACAAACATCAACACCATTTCCAACAATCTTGCAAATGTAAATACCACGGGCTTTAAAAGAAGCAGGGCCAATTTCCAGGACCTTCTCTATCAGAATGAAAGAGCGGTCGGCAGCCAGGCTTCTGCAGACACGCAGGTTCCCACTGGCATCCAGATAGGGCTCGGCACCCGTACAGCATCAGTGGACAGGATCCACACGGTCGGCGATCTTGAAAAAACAGGCAGCGACCTGGATCTCGCCATCGAGGGCGAGGGTTTTTTCCAGGTGGAGCGTCCTGACGGCGAGACTGTCTACACCCGGGACGGCAGCCTGAAAAAAGACAGGGACGGGCGCCTTGTAACAGCAGACGGCGATCCCCTGGTCCCGGAAATTACAATACCTGAAAACGCAACAAAGATCTCGGTTGGCCAGGATGGAACAGTTACGGCATACCTCGATAACGACTCCGGTGGAACAGAGATAGGCGTGATTGAACTGGCAAGGTTCGGCAACCCCTCAGGGCTGAGAAGCATCGGCGGCAACCTCTACAGGGAATCAGACGCCTCGGGTTCGCCAGTGCTCGGTGAGGCTGCTTCCGAGGGTTTCGGCACCATTGCCCAGGGCTTTCTTGAAAGCTCCAACGTGAGCATAATGAAGGAAATGACAAATCTTATTTCAGGCCAGAGGGCCTATGAAATAAATTCAAAGGCTGTCCAGGCTGCAGACCAGATTCTGCAGCACACAAACCAGCTGGTGGGATAAAGTCATGTACAGGCTGATACTGTGTTTTCTGATCATATGCTGCTTTTGCTCCCAGGCTTACGGCCTTGAGGTCCGGTTTAAAAAAAACGCGGTGGCCGGCTCGCAGCTGCTTACCATAGGAGACGTGGCTGAAATAAGCCCTTCTTCAAAAGCCGGCGGCCTCTCTGAGACAGAGCTTTTTCCCGCTCCGGAGGCCGGGGAGCAGAAATGCTTTAAAAGCTCTACCCTGAAGGCCTATGTCAGAAAAGCCGCAGGCACAGACGAGTCAATTCAATGGGGCGGCGCTGAAAGGGTCTGTGTCAGGCCTGACGGAGAGGTCCTCACCCCTGAAAAGCTTGAACAGGTTGTAAACCAGAGGGTTGAATCCGCGCTGTCTCATCTTTCAGCAGACAGGGTCGGTTTTGAAATGAGAAGCCGCCCGGATCCGGTCAGCATACCCCGGGGGGAAGCCGGGTTCGATGTTGAGTTTTCAGACCGCAATGTCATTGACACCAGGAAGGTCAACATCATTGTCAGGGTCGACGGTCGCGTGGTTGAAAATTTAAGCATCCCGGGCAGGGTAAAGGCTGTTGTGCCTGTTGCGGTTGCTGCGGGCAGTCTTGGGCGCGGTGACGTGCTCGAAGACTCTGACGTGGAGATGAAGCCGGAAAATATAGCGGATCTTCGCAGCCCCTGTCTGAATCGAAAAGATGTGGTCGGCAAGAGGGTAAAGCGGCCTGTTTCGGCGGGCCGGGCCCTGAGCAAAAGCGATATTGACAGGCCGGTTCTGGTAAAGCGCAGGCAGATGGTTACCATGGTGCTGGAAAAAGGTACCATGAGGCTCCAGGCCAGGGGAGTGGCTGAGCAAAGCGGAAAGAAGGGCGATGTGGTGCGGGTTAAAAACGTGCGTTCGGCAAGGGAGGTCTCCTGCGTGGTAACCGGCAAAAAACAGGTACGGGTGGAATTTTGAAATGAATACAAAAATGATTTATCTTCTGGTGGCCATTTTTGCAGCCGCCGGCTGCGCAGGAAGCAAAAGCCCTGATCCGGCGGAAGGTCCAGAAAAGAACGGCAGCCCGCCCAAAGAGGCGGTTCTGGAAAAAGACCCGGAAACAAAAGTTTCATCCGCCAGTAAAACCGGCTCACTTTACCGGCAGGACCGGTCTTCTCTTTTCGGGGCAAACAAGGCAAGCAGGCCGGGCGATATTCTCACGGTAACCATATCCGAGCAGGCCAGCGCGGAAAAAGATGCAGGAACTTCAACCAGCAGGTCCTCGTCGAACTCCCTGGGGGTTTCCAGCCTTTTCGGATATGAAGAAAGGCTTGCGGAAAAGTACGCAAACCTTGATCCCTCAAGCCTGCTTTCCACCAACACGGAAAATTCGTTTGACGGCTCTGGCAATACCTCCAGGCAGGAAAGCCTTTCAGCCACCCTTACAACCAGGGTGACCGGCATCGATGAGGGCGGGAACCTGGAAATCCAGGGAAGCAAAACAGTCCGGGTAAACCATGAAAACCAGATAATACGCCTGTCAGGAGTTGTCAGGCCTTATGACATAACCGAGAACAATACCATAGACTCTGAGAACATCCTTGATGCCAAGATAGAGTATCTCGGCGACGGTGTTGTAAGTGAAAAGCAGCGGCCCGGTTGGATGGTCCGGGTGCTCGATGTTATATGGCCATTTTAGAGGGGTTTGAAATGAAAAAAACAACAGCGGTTCTGGTGCTTCTGTGCCTGTCTGTTATCGCCGCAGGCCCCGCAGAGGGCACCAGGATAAAGGACCTGGCCGATCTGCAGGGAGTCCGGGACAATCAACTGATCGGATACGGTCTCGTGGTGGGTTTAAATGACACCGGAGACAGCTCCAATAACGGGGTCACCATGGAGACGGTGGCCAACATGATGGAGCACATGGGCATGACCCTGGAGCGCGAAGAAATTGATGTGGGAAATGTTGCCGCGGTCATGGTTACTGCCAGCCTGCCGCCGTTTTCCAAAAACGGCACGGAGATCGACGTGAATGTTTCCTCCATGGGAGATGCTGAAAGCCTTTCGGGCGGGACCCTTCTCACCACTCCGCTGGCAGGGCCGGACCAGGAGGTATATGCCGTGGCTCAGGGACCTGTTGTAGTGGGAGGCGTGTCTGCTGACGGCACCGCGGCATCGGTGGAAAAAAATCATCCCACTGTCGGCAGGGTACCAGACGGCGCGCTGGTGGAAAGGGAGGTCGGCTTTGACCTTTCCAGGGAAGGGCCGTATGAGTTTAATTTGCGCCAGGGTGATTTTACAACCATTTCCAGGATGGCAGAGACTGTAAACAAGAGTTTCGGTAAAAACATTGCCGCACCCGTTGACAACACTACCCTGGAAGTCGACATTCCGGAAGGTTATGAATCAAGGCCGATCCGGTTTCTCTCCAGGCTGGAAAACCTTGAAGTCCGGCCGGACGGCGAAGCCCGCATAGTTGTAAACGAGCGCACGGGAACCATTGTCATGGGTTCCGAGGTGAGGCTTTCCACGGTGGCGGTGGCACACGGAAATATCAAGCTGACAATAAAGGAGTCGGCCGGAGTTTCGCAGCCGGCCCCGTTTAGCACAGAGGGAGAAACAGTTATCGTTCCTGATACTGAAGTGGAAATAGAAGAAGAAGAAGCCGGGTTCGTGGTCATGGAGGAAGGAGTCAGCGTGGGAGACGTGGCTGCAGCCCTGAACACGATAGGGGTTTCGCCGAGGGACGTTATAGCAATTTTCCAGGCAGTAAAGGCGGCCGGAGCCCTCCAGGCGGACCTGGTGGTAATCTGATAACAGAAAGGCGGTTGAAAATGAACCTGGCAATAGATCCCCGTGTAGACTTTAACGCGCAGGCATCAGAATCAGGACGGGAAAATTCCACGGATAAGAACCCCGAGGCACTCAGGCAGTCATGCCGGGAGTTTGAATCGGTTTTAATCAACACCATGTTTCAAAACATGCGGAAAACCGTTCCTGATGACGGCTACCTGGAATCTGACATGAGCTCGGATTTTTACGAGGAAATGCTTTACATGGAGGCTGCTCGCCACACTGCCCGTCAGGGGGGATTCGGGCTCGGAGAAGTTTTGTACGAGCAATTACAGGAATCTGAGTTTCAGGAATCTGATGACGGGGCCTAAAGTTTTTTTACCGGAATCCGATAAGAGTATTAACACAGACAATTTCTGATCTTATGCTTTGAATCGGCAAGGGGAAAAGCGATGAAAATAAATCCGTCGCATGTTATCAAACAAGTTGAAAACGTGCAGAAAAAGCAGCCTGCAGAAAAGGCCGGCAAAACGGCCGGGGCCAGGGAAGGCGACAAGGTGGTTTTTTCGGAACAACTCCGGGAAGTCCAGGACAGCCAGAACGATCTGTCAGTGGACGCACAGCGGCAGGAAAGGATTCAGGCTGTAAAGGAGCAGATCGCAAACGGTTCCTATTCGCCTGATCCGGTAAAAGTGGCTGAAAGTCTCGTAAAGTATGTCATGGAGTCAGGCGGCCATGCATAGGCATGAACTCATAGATCAGCTTAAAATACTTCGCGGCGTCATCACACAGGAGCGCAGGGCCGCAAAGGCCCTGGCAGTGGATGAGATGCTTGAACTCACCCGCAAAAAAGAGGAACTGCTGATACAGATTCAGCCGGTTGTCAGTTCTGTTGACGACCTGAGCCCTGAGGAAAGAGAGATTGCCGAGTCAGTGTACACGGAAAATTTGAGAAACGCCTATTTTTTCTGGTCTGCGCTTAAGTGGGTAAGGCAGTCAGTGGGTTTTATAGGCGACCAGGTATCTTCTGAGTCATATAAAGAAAACGGCGCCAGGGTTAAGTCGCGGTTTTCAGGCGCCCTTTTGTCAGGAAGGGTGTAGCACATGAGTCTTACCACTTCGCTGCAGGCTGGTCTCAAGGGCATTCTTGCCCAGCAGAGACAATCTGAGATCACCGGAAACAACATATCAAACGTGAACACCCCGGGTTATTCACGCCAGACAGCGGGCCTGTCGCCGAGTCCCACCATAAATATCGGCGGGCTGATGCTCGGCCAGGGTGTTGACGTGGATTCAGTCAACCGTGAATATGACATGTTTGTTTCCGGACAGCTCGCAGAGCAAAGCAGCGTGGTGGGAGATGAAAGCGCCAGGACCCAGCCGCTGGCCGAGCTGGAACGGATAATGAGCACCGGCGACGATTCCCTGGCAACGGAAATCGACGAATTTTTCGGGTCCTGGCACGAGCTTGCGGAAAATCCGGGCGGAGGTGTTGAAAGGGAGCAGGTGCTTTACAAGGGCCAAAACCTGCTTGATAAGTTTGAACAGGTAAGATCCGGCCTTGTGGACGTGTCCGGCAACATAGACGAAACACTTAACGCGGAAGTGGAAACCATAAACCAGAAGCTCCGGGAGTTTGCGGATTTAAACGGAAGCATTAAGCAAAAGGAAACCCTTGGCCACGAGGCAAACTCTGACAGGGACAGAAGGGATCTTCTGGTAAAAGAGCTTTCAGGCACCCTTGGAGTGGAAACGTTTGAAACAGGAGACGGTCAGATCGGGATGCAGCTTCCCGGCGGCCAATCCCTTGTACAGGGTGAAAACGCAAGCAGGTTCGGGGCTGAATACGTAGACGGAAAGCTCAGCTTCAGTGTCAAGTCAAACGATGTAGAACGGCAGGTGGGAAAAAACAGCTTCGGAGGCGAGTTCCGCGGGCTTTTAGATATCCGGGATGATACTATACCCGGACTGCGTAAAGACATTGACCAGCTCGAACACAAGATAGTAACAGAGGTAAACGCCCAGCACGAGCAGGGCTACGGCCTTGACGGGGAAAACGGCAGGTCGTTTTTCACCAGGCAGCCTTCATACCTGAGTGAAACAGGATTTGATGATGCGGACTCACAAGACTTCGGCGGGGGCACCATAGAGTTAAACGGCGTTGAGGTGGAAATAACAGAAGATGAAAACAACTCGCTAAACGGCATCAGGGATGCAATAAATGACGCTGATGCAGGGGTTAAGGCCTCGGTTGTAAAAGATCCGGATGATTCGGGCCAATATCGCCTGAACCTGACTCATGAGACAAAGGGCGAGGATGTAGATTTCAAATCCAGGCTTGATCTTGATGGTGGTGATCCGGAAAGTGCATTCGAGAAGGACGGAGATGATTCGGTAAGAATGAACTCCGTAGGTTCTGATAATATCGGAGTGGCGCTTTCCTCAACAGACGAGGTGGCTGCAGCAGGCCAGTCCGCGGGCAGCCCGGGGGACAATGAAAACGCCATTGCCGTTCACTCCCTGTCCGAGGAACCTCTGATGGACGGGGAGAATACCTTTATTGAAGGCTATGGAA
>JAWLEU010000056.1:0-12232 GCA_041685965.1 Desulfosalsimonas sp. | reverse complement strand
GAGATGCGCCAGGTAGGCATCCGCAATCAGGCTAAAATATGCGGAGGCGTCGGCAGGTGCGGAAGGATACTTTGCTGCTCCGCGTTTATGACAAAATTCGATCCCGTAACCATAAAGATGGCAAAAAAGCAGGGTTTATCTCTTAACCCCACAAAAATATCGGGTGTATGCGGAAGGCTCATGTGCTGCCTTGCCTTTGAACACCAGTGTTATTCAGAAAACAGCCGCGGCAATTCTGATCAGCCTGATGAAAACTCCGAGAACACGGAATATACAAACGGGAATTATTAAACTATGACATCAGCCTTTTATATCACGACACCGATTTATTACGTGAATGCAAAGCCTCACCTGGGACACACCTACACCACAATTGCCGCAGACGTTGCCCGCAGGTTCCACAGTATGAAAGGAGAAAAGACCTTTTTTCTCACAGGTACAGACGAGCACGGCGACAAAATAGTCAAGGCAGCTGAGGCCGCCGGAGTGAACCCGAAAACTTATGCAGACAATATTTCCAAACTTTTCAAGGATGTATGGCCTGAATATAACATATCACATGAACGTTTTATCCGCACCACTGACAGTGACCACATAGAGGTTGTCAAACAGATCCTTCAGCAGATATATGATTCCGGAGACATCTATTTCAGCGAATACGAAGGCATGTACTGCTTTGACTGCGAACGATTCTACACGGAACGGGAACTGGATAACGGCAAATGCCCGGACCATGCAACCGAGCCGGAGCACATAAAGGAGTCCAACTACTTTTTCAAAATGAGCAGCTACCAGCAATGGCTCATTGACTATATCCGTGAAAATCCGGAAACGATACAGCCAGAGCGCTATAGAAATGAGGTTTTGGGTTTTCTGCGCGAACCCCTGGATGATCTTTGCATATCAAGGCCCAAGACCCGGCTTGAATGGGGCATCACCCTGCCCTTTGACGAAAACTACGTAACCTATGTCTGGTTTGACGCACTGATCAACTATATATCAGCCCTTGGATACCCTGACGGTGAAAATTTCAAGACCTTCTGGCCTCATGCCCATCATGTAGTGGCCAAAGACATCTTAAAGCCCCATGGCATCTACTGGCCGATCATGCTAAAGGCTGCCGGCATAGACATCTACCGGCGTCTTCTTGTCCACGGCTACTGGAACGTGGATGAGAGCAAGATGTCAAAAAGCCTCGGAAACGTGGTGGATCCTATATACCTTAAGGATGTCTACGGCAGCGATGCTATCCGATACTTTCTCATGCGTGAGATGACCTTCGGTCTTGATTCCAGCTTCTCGGAAGTTGCCCTGATAAACAGGATCAATTCGGATCTCGCCAATGACCTGGGCAACCTGTTTTCCAGGGTTCTTGCCATGTTTCATAAATACTTCAAGGCAATTGTGCCGAACTGGGACGCTTCGGAAAACCCGCTTTTGGAATACGATCTGGAGGCTTTTTCAAAGGAGGCAATCAGGGATTTCTCAAATTACATGGATAATTTTGAGTTCCACAAAGCCCTTGCCTCTGTTTGGGAATACATAGGCAGAATGAACAAGTTCATTGACTCAGCCGCACCCTGGGAGCTTGCAAAGAAGGATTTTTCAGACCCCCGGCTTTCAGCTGTTATCTGCAGCCTGCTCGAAGGACTCAGGGTGGTTTCCGGGCTTATCTATCCTGTAATGCCGGAAACAGCCTCAGTCATGCAGAAACATCTGGCACAAGACCCGGGCAAGCCTTTTTACCTGATGGAAGAAATAGACAACTGGGGCGTGATAGCTCCGGGCACACAGCTTCCCGGGGCGGTGTCGCTTTTTCCCAGGCTCGATCCTGACTCGATTTTTGCAGAACCCGAACAAAAACAGGAAGAACCAACCCGGCAATCAGATATTATGCCGGAAATAACCATAGACGACTTTTCCGCCATAGACCTTAGAGCTGCGCTTGTTTTATCGGCGGAAAAGGTGCAGAAAACCGATAAGCTTCTCAAGCTTGAACTAGACCTCGGGTTTGAGAAAAGAACCATGGTGGCCGGGATAGCGCAATTTTATACTCCAGAGGAACTTGAAGGCAAAACCGTGGTTGTTCTGGCAAACCTGAAGCCCGCAAAACTCAAAGGCGTGCAGTCACAGGGCATGATTCTTGCCGGAACAGACTATGAAAACGGGTCCGTGGCTGTGCTCGACCGCCCCGTGACTCCGGGAACCCGTATTAAATAGCTGATGACACCGGAAAATGACAATTTTATTCAAACGCAGAAACCAGAAATTAAAATATGTCCGGCAAAACAGCAGTGCTGCCTGGCAGAGGTATCAGCGCAGGTATAAAAAGATTGCTGCAAAGCGCAGATCATATGCCAGGATTCCCGGTTATCTGCTTATACTTTTGATAGCGGTGCTTCTGCTTAAGGGAGGCCTGTATCTTTTCGAGGGTGTGCTTGCGGACCCCGGCGGAAAGGAGGTCTCAGAAGAAGCTGAAGTAAAAAGCATAAACAGATCAGAACTCAGAGATTTGCTTGATCCTGCCGATTTTATCAACCCGCAGGACACAGTTATCCGAAAAAAATACGGAGACCTCCAATACCGGTTTCATACCACCCTGGACCCTGATCTGCAGAAATCCGTGGTTTCCATGCTTGACCGCAAATGGGCCAGGCACATAGCAATCGTGGTCATGGATCCTGAAACAGGGCGTATCCTGGCAATGGCATCCCATGACAAAAAAGATTCCGGGGCCAATCCGTGCCTGAGTGCTGAATTCCCCGCTGCAAGCTTGTTTAAAATAATTGCCGCGGCTGCGGCGATCGAGGCCTGCGGATTTAAGCCTGACAGGGAAATCTCCTTTAACGGGGGCAAGTATACCCTTTATAAATCCCAGCTCAAAGATACGCAAAACAAATATACAAACCGAATAACCCTGGAATCAGCCTTTGCCCAATCCGTAAACCCGGTTTTCGGAAAGATCGGCATAGACCACCTCGGCAAGGAGATGCTTGAAAAATACGCAGCTAATTTCGGATTCAACCGGGAAATCGGATTTGACCTCCCGGTTGACAGAAGCGTTGCACCCATATCAGAGCAGTCTTATAATTGGGCGGAAGTTGCATGCGGATTTAACAGGGATACAAGGATGTCTCCGCTGCACGCTGCCATGCTGGCCTCTTCTGTGATATACAACGGCCGCATGGTAAAGCCCCGGCTCATTGACAGGGTTGCTGCAGACGGCAAAACTGTTTACAGCCAAAAGCCGGAATCCTTTTTGCGGCCGGTCAGTCCTCATACCTCGCGGCTTTTAAAACCCCTGATGCGCACCTCGCTTACCAGGGGAACCGCAAGGGGGGCATTTTCGGATGCAAGAGGCAGGGCGATGCTTGAAAATTACGAGATAGGCGGGAAAACAGGCTCCATCAATTATAACCCGGAACATATAAGGTATGACTGGTTTGCAGGATATGCCAGACATAAAGAAATGAAGAAAAAGCTTGCAGTTTCAGTTCTGGTTGCCCATGAAAAATACATCGGCACCAGGGCTTCTTCCTATTTCCGCGAAATTGTCGAAAAATACTTCCGGCAACAACTCAAAACAGCCGAACTCGAAAAATGAAGCCGAGCAAAATGCACAGGATTTCCAGATTTATCCAAACAATCACCCAAACCGCCTCATCCGTGCTAAAACGGATTTATTTCGGGAGAAGCCCTCTTGGATTAAAAAGCGGTTCAATCATACTTTTTCCATATCTGCCCTGCCGCCTTTCATGCGGATTAACAGGCATGGTAGCATTCAGCCGTGGCGAAACACGTCCTGATCCGCCCGATGCCGACCCGGAATCAATAAATACACTGGTAGAGGATATCAGCGCACACGGCCTGCCTGAACACGACGCAGATCCCTCCCTGATAACAGACGAATGCCTGGGAGGAAAAGACGCTGCAGTAAGCCTTTTTTCTCAAATCAGGGATCTTAAGCGTACTGAAGCCTTCTACGGATTGTTTTGTGACAAAAGCAAGAAAAACAGGCTTTTGCAAACTTTAAAGAACCTAACCGAAATGGTTGACAGACAGTCTGCGGCGTTTGACTCCTGGATGAGCAGACTGCCTGCTGATAAGTTCGATGCTGTTTCAACAAGGATCGAAACCCTCAAAGACGCGTCCTGGAGCCTGAGAACCGAGATCCTGGAAAATCTTGAAAAGCTCGAGGATTTCTTGCCTGCCGCGTCCGGGCCCGGCAGAAGTGCTGTTTCTGCAGCCAGGCAGATCAATGCAGTTTTTAACAGTATTGACAGGCTTGAAGTCAGGGGAAGGGATTCCGCCGGTGTTTCCCTGCTGTTTGTAATTGATGAGGATGCCTTTGCCAACCTTGAAAATGAGATTTCGGCAAAAGGGCTGCAGGAAGAGTTTCGCTCAAGGACGGATCTTAACCTGCTTACAAACAAAAGCATTTCAGTCCGCCACACTCACGCCCCTGACGGTTCAAGGCAGACCGCGCTGGCTCTTACCTATAAGGTGGCAGCGGAAATAGGCCGTCTGGGAGACAATATCGCTTTTTTGCGATCCCAGATCCGCCATGACGGAATCTTTCACAGTCTGCTTAACACAAAGCACCTTTATTTTACGGTTTCAGCCCATACCAGGTGGGCTTCTGTCGGCGCGATCAACGAGTTTAACTGTCATCCCGTGGATGCCTGCACGAACTCAGTCGATACCAGCGATAACGGAATTATTCATGCAAGCTTAAACGGAGACATAGATAATTACCAGAACCTGAAAGCCGCCCACACTGCCTCCGGTATCAGTTATCAGGATGAAATCACGTGTGACACTAAAATTATCCCTGTTCACGTTGCTTCCTACATCAAGAAGGGACACCCGGTCAAAGAGGCCTTCAGACTTGCAGTAAACGATTTTGAAGGTTCCCACGCGATTTCAATGCAGACTGACCTGGCTCCAGGAAAGATCTTTTTGGCGCTCAAGGGAAGCGGCCAGGCCATGTATGTGGGACTCGGGCCTGATCATTACATACCCACCTCAGAGGTCTACGGGTTTGCGGAGGAGACTTCCTCTTTCGTTAAAATGGACGGCGAATCAGCACGAAAACATGAAGACGGCCGAATCGTTACAGGTCAGATCTGCGTTGTTGACCAGGATTCAAGCGGCGGTCTTTCAGGGATTCGCGGCATGTTTTATGACGGCACCCCGATTGAATTCACTGAATCGGACATAAGGCAGACCAGCCTGACATCCCGCGATATTGACCGGCAGGACTTTGACCACTACTTTTTAAAAGAAATTTCAGAATCACCTGCCTCTGTGAGGCGCACCCTTGAAAACCGCTGGAAGCTCATTGACACTGACGGCCGGCGCTATGAAATCCGGCTTGATGACACAAACGTGCCTGAAAAACTCCTGGAGCAGATCAGCAGCGGCGGCATCCGCAGAATCCTTTTTATCGGACAGGGCACCGCAGGGGTGGCTGCAGCGGCCTGCGCGGATCTCATGCGCTACTACACCGATGACCCGAAACTGCGCGTGGAGTCTTTGAAGTCCTCTGAACTGTCAGGTTTTATACTCAATGACAAAGACGGAAGGCAAATGGCAGACACCCTGCTGATACCCATAAGCCAGTCAGGTACAACCACGGACACCAACAGGGCAGTGGACATGATCAAAAAAAAGGGGGCGTGGTCTGTATCCATTGTAAACCGCAGGGACTCGGATCTGACGTTTAAGACAGACGGAGTGGTGTATACAAGCAGCGGCAGGGATATTGAAATGTCTGTGGCCTCCACCAAGGCATTTTATTCCCAGATAATTGCCGGAGCCATACTGGGACTTTATATAGCCCAGGTCACGGAAAAAAGAAACCGGGCCTTCGTGTCAAACGAGATCCGGCAGATGATCCGGCTCCCGGATATAATGGAGCGTGTGCTGTCAATGAAGGACCATGTGCGAGCCTCTGCCCACCGCCTGGCACTTCAGCGCACTTACTGGGCCGCAGTGGGAAGCGGGCCGAACAAGGCAGCTGCAGATGAAATAAGGATAAAGCTGAGCGAGCTTTGTTATAAAACCATTTCATCAGACTTTGTGGAGGACAAAAAACATATAGACCTTTCCTCCGAGCCTCTGATCATAATATGCGCGGCAGGAACCCGAAGGAGCGTGATAGGAGATCTGGTAAAAGATACTGCGATATTCCGTTCCCACAAGGCGCTGCCGGTGGTAATAACAGACGAGCATGAAGACAGATTTGATGCGTATGCAGAAGACGTATTCCGGGTGCCCCAGGTAAGCGAGCATTTCGCACCGATCGTAAACACACTGGTGGGGCATATGTGGGGATATTACGCAGCCCTTAGCATTAATGAAGGCTCCAGGTTTCTCCACGATTTCAGAGAAGACCTGCGAAACACCATTGACGAATTCGCCGGCCGGGGCATGGATGTTTTCGAGATTGCGCTGGAAAAATCTTTCAGAGAAAAGATTCTACAGTTTTACTATGAGCTGCGCAAGCGTCAGTCTGAAAACAGGCTTCCGGCCACCCTTGCCACCCAGGAATCAACCAACCTGGTTCTTCTGCTCAAATACCTGGCAGGCCGCCTGCCAATCGCGGATTTTGAACTCGATTTCGGGGTCAAGGGCACTGCAGGAAACATGTTTGACAAACTGTTTGCCTCCCTGGCAGAGGCCATAAATGCCATGGCCAGGCCGGTGGATGCCATCAAGCACCAGGCAAAGACCGTTACCGTGGGCACAAGCAGAATCGAGGAAAAAACCGAGGGGCTGCTGTTTGACGTTATTTCCAGGCTCGATTTCAGCGTTGAACACCTGACCATAAGCAACGTAATGGTGATTAAAAACTTCCAGAAAGTGGTTGAGAAAATAAACGGCTACACTCTTTATAAGATCTCCGGCGTCAACCTGCTTGGAGAGCCTACTGATGAGACAACCATTGATGTAATAGACAAGCAGGGAACTTCTGCTTTGCTTGCTTCCCGTGCGGAAACAGACAGGACCCTCAAGGGGACCAAGAAAATCATAGTCAGGCAGGGCAACGTCTACGTGGGCAAGGGCAGAAAAGACGACAGAAGCATCCTGGTCATACCTCTGATTTCAGGGGATCCGTCCCGGCCCAACATGGTGGAGCACCTGATCCTGCTCGATGTGGACTTCAGAACTGACGCGGACCTCCAGACCAGGGTAAAGGCGCTGGGCGGCAAGCATGAGCACATAAAAAACATAGTCCAGGAAAACAACATCAAATGGAACGACGAATTGCTGGATCTTGTGGAAATCGACGAGCTGTTCGGCAGGTCTGCTGAAAAAATTGCGGAAAAAATCGTTGAAAAGGCCGGCTAAGACGAACTCTGAGGCATCCTGTTTTTTATAGCCATTTTTTGAGTTTGAACCACCATATCATGCCTGCAAAAATAGCTACAAAGAGAGCCCATAGCGCAGGCCTGATAAAAAGTATGGTATGGGCAGGGAGACTGCATAAAATGTATGCAAGCCTGACACTAAAAGACGCATATAAGAAATACACCGACGACCAGGACAAAACCGTCTCACCCGGTGAGACCGTGGAGGATGTAAGACGCAGGTTTGACGCACTCAATCTCGAGATACTCGAAGAGACCAGGCGCATTGACAACGGAAGGCTCGGTATACCGGTATATTACAGCGTATGCGGCCGGGACGCGAAATCGCTTACAGGCACTGCCAAGCAGATGGGCAAAGGCGCCACTGCCGGCCAGGCTGAAGCAAGCGCTGTCATGGAGCTGGTGGAGAGATTCAGTTTCTACAGCTTTTCACAAAACCCTCAGAACTTTTCAAAGGGCACACGTAAACAGATGGGCCCAGGGGCCATGGATTTTGCAGACATTGCAAAATCAGTGCACGACACATCCCGCGACCTGGATGCGGCTCAAAGGGTTTTCGAACGCATGGAATTTAAATGGGCAGAGGGGTTTAACCTGACCCGCGGAGAACAGGTACTGATTCCGTTTGAATGGTTTTTTGCCATAAACGAGTTCAACGGCACATCAGCAGGCAACTGCATGGAAGAAGCCCTTTGCCAGGGCATTTGCGAAATAGTGGAGCGGCATGTCTCAGCAGAGGTCTGCCGCGGGGAAATTAGAGTACCGGGTATTGACCCGGACTCGGCAGATGATGCCATGGTACAACAGATGCTTTCCAGGTACAGGGAAAACGGAATCCGGGTATATGCATCTGACTTCACCCTGGACACCGGCATTCCCACGGTGGGGGTGCTTGCATGGGATCCTGAAACTTTTCCTGAAAAAAGTGAAATCGTATGGACGGCAGGCACCGCCCCTGATCCTCAGAAGGCGTTTTCGCGCGCTCTTTCTGAAACAGCGCAGCTTGCAGGAGACTTCAACTCAGGGGCAAACTACGTTGCCAGCGGCCTGCCGAAGTTTGCCTCAATGGAGCAGGCCCGCTTCATTACCGAACCGGCCCGCGTGGTTTCCATAAATCAATTGCCCGACCTCTCTGATTCAAACATAAGGGTTGAAGTTGAGCGCTGCATTGCCGAACTCGAGCGTATCGGAATGGAGGTTATAAGCATTGACACAACCCATCCCGGCATAGGAGTGCCCGCCCTGTTCTCCGTGGTCCCCGGGGCCATGTTCCGGGAAAGGGCCGAAGGTGCAAGCGTGGGAATGTTCTGCGCAAGACTTACTGCTGAAAAGCACGAACCCGAACGCGCCATAGCCGAGCTAAGTGAAATCGATAAAATTCTGACAGAAAAATACTATGTAAGGTTCTTTCTTGGAAGGGCTCACCTGGATTCAGGACTTTATGACCAGGCAGCAGACTACTTTTTAAATGCGCTTGAGCTCAATCCCCATCCGCAGGATGTTGCCAGCATATATTCGTTTCTGGGTCAGGCATACAAGGAAAAGGCTGAATTCCAAAAAGCCCTTGAATCCGCGCAATCAGGGCTGGCACATGATGAGGAACGCATCGATCTGCACAATCTTGAAGGTTTCTGCAGGTTCAAGTTAAAACAGCACGAGGCAGCAATTGAAAGCTTTGCCCGGGCAGTGAGCCTTAACCCTTCTTCTGCAATCGATTATGCAAACATGGCTGTTAACTACAGGGAAACAGGGGATGCCGAGTCTGCCAAGGCCTGCTTTCGCATTGCACTGGAACTCGATCCGGAACTCGGGTTTGCAAGGCAAAACCTGGAGGAACTCACCGGGCAAGCCCCCTGAGATCCTCCCTGATATAGCGGCCCGGAACAGGTGTGACCCTGGGCATTGAGCCAAGAGGGCTTTCATCAACCAGAAGGGGGCAGCCGTATGCCTCCTCCAGGGTTTTATAGGTGAGCACCGAAGCCGGGGATCCGGATTCAACTATCCTGCCGCGGTTTATTAAAAGAAGGGTGTCTGCATACATTGCAGCAAGATTTACATCATGCGACACCATGATCACGGTAATCCGCTTTTCGCTTTTCATCTTTTCCATCAGATCCATTACCCGGAGCTGATGTGAGATGTCTAGGGCTGCCGTGGGTTCGTCGAGAAGCATGATCTGAGGCTCCTGGCATATGGCCCTGGCGATGAAGACCCGCTGGCGCTCGCCTCCGCTTAACTGGTCTATGCGACGATCTGCCAGGTGGTCCACACCTGTAAATTCCATGGCCTGTCCTGCAATGGCTCTGTCTCTTTCAGACTCCAGCCCGAATGTCCCGAGATGAGGGCTGCGCCCGAACAGCACAACATCTCTTACCATGAACGGAAAATCCATTGGGACCTGCTGGGGAACAAACGCCATTTTGCGGGCAAGATCGCTTCTCCTGCAGCTGCCCAGCGGGCGGCCGTCTATAAGTATTCTGCCTGAATCCGTTCTGTGCAGCCCGGCAATGATTTTCATCAGGGTGGTCTTTCCGGAGCCGTTGGGACCGATTATTATAAAGCATTCCCCGGTTTCCACTGAAAAGGAAACCTGCCTGACTACGGGCTCCTGCCCGTATCCGGCTGATATTTCTTCCGACTCTACCGCCGCGGTCATGAGCCCGTCCTTTTTCTCAGAAGATAGATAAACACCGGCGCGCCTACCATGGCTGTAATCACGCCGGCGGGCATCTCACCCTGCCTCGGCAGAACCCGGGCCAGCAGATCGCAGAGCACAAGATAGGCCCCTCCTCCAAAAATGCAGGCCGGCACCAGCACCCTGTGGTCAGGGCCTATCAGCAGGCGCAGCAGGTGAGGGATCACAAGCCCCACAAAGGCAATCAGGCCGCACTGGCTGACAGTCGAGCTAACCATGAGTGATGTGATAACCAGAAGTGACAATGTAACCAAACGAACATTGACTCCCATGGACTGGGCCATTTCCGCGCCCATTAAAAGCAGGTTCATCCTGTGGGCCATCCAGAACACGGCTGCAAAACAGGGCAGCAATATCGCGGCCAGCAGCAGAACATCGTCTGTGGCGCCAGAGGAAAGATCACCCATGAGCCAGAACATTATGTTATGGAGCCTGGAATCCGTGGAAAGAGAGATCAGAAACATTATCACAGCAGAGCAGAAAGCATTGACCATGACACCTGAGAGCAGAAGGGATTCCTTTTTCGCAACCGTCTGGCCGGCTGCAATCCCGAGAACAACAAACAGGGTGGTCATCCCCCCTGCAAAGGCAAGAAGCCCTACTCCGGGAAACCGCGCAAGCCCGAGAAGGATCCCGATAATAGCGCCGATTGCCGCACCGCCGGAAATGCCGAGGATATACGGCTCTGCAAGGGGATTTCGCAAAATAGCCTGGAACACAAGGCCACCGAGCGACAGTGCTGCCCCCACCAGCGCGGCAAGCATTACTCTGGGAAAACGGAGTTTCCAGATGATGTCATGAATGGTCTCCCCGCTGCTGAAAAGGCCTGCAACAGAGTCGGCAACAGCGGATAGCCCCGCACCTGAAGAGCCCATGCTCAACCCGAAAAATACGGCAATGAGCAGCAGCAGTATCATCACTCCGGAAACGGCAAGAATGCGCCTGAAAACACCGCTCATCTCAATTGCGCCCCGTCTGCCCGAACTGATCCGGATGAATCAGGCGGGCCAGCTCTTCAAGGCCCTTTATAAGCCTGGGAGACGGACGGTCCACAATGTCGGAGTCCACCAGGTAAATACGGTCATTTGAAGCTGCAGCAAGATCATTCCACTGCTTCCATTTCTCCACCACCCTGTCGAAAGCTTTCTGCCTGTTCATGGAGGTTACAATAATTATCTCAGGATCAAGCGCCAGGACCTCCTCGGTGGAAAATCTCGGGTATCCTTCATGCTCTGCTGCCAGGTTCTGGCCGCCGGCCTCGGTGATAAGCTCGTGTATAAAAGTATCACTGCCTGCAGACACAACAGGGTCCACCCCTATCTGGAAAAAAACCCCCGGCCGCTTAGAAGTCCCGGAAATTTTCCTGCGCACTTTTTCCATCCTGTCTTTCATGTCTGAAATCACTCCGCCCGCCTCTTTTTCCGCGCCGAGCAGAAAGCCTATATCCCTGAGGGCCGCCATAACAGAATCCAGATCCCTCGGGTCAACCGCATATACCGGGATATCCAGTTCTTCGAGCCTTTTTATCACCGATAACGGATTTCCGTCCTTTATGGCAATGCACAGGTCGGGATTTAAAGAAACTATTTTTTCAAGATCAAGCGAAACGTAGCTTCCAACTGACTGTATTTGCATTGCGGAATCCGGGTAATCGCTAAACTCTGTTACCCCAGCCAGACGATCGCCCCGGTCCACGGCAAAGACCATTTCGGTTATACTCGGGGCAAGACTGACCACCCGGCGGGGATTGTCAGGCACGTCCACCAATCTTCCCGCATTATCCACGAGTTCGGCTGCAGCAGACAGGCCGGGTGTAATCGACAATATGAAAAACAAAACACAGGTTTTAGTAAACATAAGCTTTCCTGAAGTATCAGCCGTTGTGGGATGCCTGAACCTTGTCAATGGCTGATATAAGCTCCCTGGTGCGAACATGCCTGGCGATAAAATACGACTCGCCTGTTTTTTTAAACATGCTGTCTCAGGCATTACCATGTCCGGCAGAATTATATCCGGTTTCCCTAAGCCGCCAGCTCACCCCCCACCCCTCTCTTTCCGGTACTATCTAGTGCCTGAACGAAAACCAGGTTTTCGTTCAGGAAATCCGAAATCCGAAGCTCGAAATTCGAACCAATGACCAAAACCCTAAATGCATCAATGACAG
>JAWLEU010000055.1:0-12477 GCA_041685965.1 Desulfosalsimonas sp. | reverse complement strand
AGCGGTCGGCAGCAGGAACCTTCGGGAAATGGCGACAGAGTACCGGGCCTGGCTGCATAGTCAGGAATCCCCTTCCTTTAGGGAGGGGAGGATGTCAATATAGGTTTTTTAGTGTAAAAACCGGGTACTGTTCCAAAAGCGGAGAAAAGAAAATGAGCAGGACACAGCTAAAGCTGGCATCCTGGAATGTAAACGGCCTGCGGGCGGTTATGAAAAAAGGCTTTTATGAATCACTCAATATCCTTGATGCGGATATAGTTGCCCTGCAGGAAACCAAGCTGCAGGAAGATCAGCTCACGGATGCCATGCGTCAGATAGACGGTTATGAGGCTTATTTCTGTCATGCATCTGTAAAAAAAGGTTACAGCGGTGTGGCTGTTTATACCCGGGTTAAACCGGACCGGATCAAATACGGTATCGGAGATGAGCGCTTTGACCGCGAGGGTCGTGTAATTGAAATGCACATTGGAGACACGGTCTTTTTTAACGTTTACTTCCCGAACGGCCAGATGAGCGACGAGCGGCTGCAGTATAAGCTGGATTTCTACGATGCGTTTTTTTCTCATGCCAACGAATACCGGAACCGGGGATACGGCGTTGTAATAGCCGGAGATTTTAACACGGCACACAATGAAATAGATCTTAAAAACCCGACCGCCAACTCAAAGAGATCCGGGTTTCTGCGTATCGAGCGCGACTGGATGGACAATATCGTAAACATGGGATATGTGGACACCTTCCGTGCTCTTTATCCTGATACCGTCAAGTACTCCTGGTGGACCTACCGCTTTAATGCGCGCAAGAATAATGCAGGATGGCGTATTGACTATTTTTTTGCCTCAAGGGACCTGTTTGAACAGGTACGGATCAAAGACGCGTTTATAAATAACGATATTTACGGTTCTGACCACTGTCCGGTTGGTATCCTTCTTGATGCGCAGCCCGGCGCGGGTTTTTAAAATAATTTTTTGTCTTCAGAGGCTTAACCCTGTCCCCGCAGTGCTTATCTTATGACTACAGAGCAGGATAAAATATATGCGGACTGCCTCAGGGTAAATCTAAACAACTCCCGCAGGTATTGTGACATTTTCTGCAGAAAGAATGATAAAAATGTCAGAAGAGGGCATTGTAATGGATAAATACAAGTTCGAGAAGCTGGACCAACGTCCAGACGGGAAAATTGCATATATTATATATGAACGCACCGCCGGTTTGCCCGAAGGTTACATTCATCTGGGCGTGGGCATAGGGATAAACGAAGAAGAAGCACTGCAAGACTGCCTGGAAAAGGCGGAGAGATAATCAGGAAGAGTTTTTCCCGGCTTACATGCAGCCTTGAAATAAAAAAGGGCTTGCAGATCATAATCTGTAAACCCTTGATTTTATTGGTGCCGAGGGGCGGATTTGAACCACCGACACGGGGATTTTCAGTCACCTGCTCTACCGACTGAGCTACCTCGGCTTGATTTTGGTCAGATATATAAGGAATGTCCTTGTTGGTGTCAAGGACTTTTTTGAAGGTCTCCGAAAAGATACTGTGCCAGGCTGCACGCTGCAACAGCCGCTGTTTCCGCACGCAGTATTCGAGGGCCTAGCGAGGCAAAGCGCAGCCCACGTTTTTCCGCCTGCCGGGCCTCGTTTTCGGTAAAGCCGCCTTCAGGGCCTAGCAGCAGCAGCACGGAACCGGGGCGGGTAACGGAAGGCGAGGGAATGGGTGAATCCGTGTTTTCCCAGAAAAAAACCGGCAGATCAACTGTCTCTGCAAGATCAAGGACTTCTGAAAAATCGTATGTCGAGTATATCTCCGGAATTGTGCTTCTGCCGCACTGCTTTATTGCCTCAACCGCAATTGAGCGCCACCGCTCAATCCGCTTTTTCAGTCTGCCGGCATCCGGCCGGGCCACTGTTCTTTCAGTAATCACAGGAATCCAGCGGGTTATGCCGAGCTCTGTTGCCTGCCTGAGAAGATCGTCCATTTTGGCTTCCTTTAAAAAACCCTGGGCCACTGTAAGATCAAGTCCTGATTCGCTGTGATCTTCGGCCTGACCCTCCACGGCAACGCGCACGGCACCTTGTTCAAAACCGGTTATTCGGGCGTTAAAAACACTGCCCCTGCCGTTGACCAGCACAATGGCTTCTCCCTCAGGCAGTCTCAACACCTTTCGGATATGACTTGCCTGTCTTCCTGTGATTCGCGGGGCTTGTTTTTCCAGTTGTTCAGGTTCAATATAGAATCGTCTTATAGCCATGAATTCTGATATATTACGACAGAGCCGGTGGTTGCAAACCAAATTATACCAATGCAGGTTCATTTCTGCGGCACCGGCAGCCGCAAGTCCCCAAATTCCTTGACAACATAAGGATGTTAAGGTAATTTCCGGAGTGACGGTATTTTTAAATTCGCCTGTATATGGCTTTTTTTACATGGAGGCCCCGGATGACTGAAAACAGCGATAACAACAACAACGAGGAGATCCTCGAGCTCTCGGATATCGCTATAGGAACCTCGAAGGAGGACGAGGAAATAATTGAACTCACTGAGGAGCTTGTAGACGAGGCCAGAAACGGTATCTCGGGAGCCAGGCTGGACGCTGGCGAGGATTCCCGTACCCTGGAGCTTTCAGGGCAGCAGGGAAAATCAGGCGAGGCCGAATATGCAGGCTCGGAACAGGAGATAGCGCGTGAGCTGGAAAATTATTTCCCGATAAACGAGGAACAGGCCGATTTTATAGAGCTTGACGAGCCTGTTTCGGTGCCTGCGGAAACCGGGCAGGTTTCTTTCACTGATCAGCAGCTGGAAGCAGCCCTGGAGCGTGTGATAGAAAGAAAATACCGTGAACGAATCGAGACCCTTATAGAAGAGATGATCAGAAACAGGGTCTCTGAGGACATCGAGAGTATAAAGGATTTTATACTCAACCGCAGCACGGGTGAATAACCGGTCGCAGACCGGGCCGTCGAGGTTTGCGGGGTTAAAAAACAAAAACAGCTTGTCATCGAAGATGGGGGTTTGCAGGAATCCCCATCTTTTTGGTTTTAAAACAAGATCAGTAAGCTTGGAGCGAAAAGAATGGATTCGGAAAACCTGAATAAGGGATATCAGCCCGGTGAAGTTGAAAACCGCTGGTATGCATACTGGGAAGAACAAGGGCTTTTTACGGCTTCGGAAGACAAGGACGAAAAACCTTTTTCAATAGTTATTCCTCCCCCTAATGTTACAGGCGTACTGCACATGGGCCATGCCCTAAACATTACACTGCAGGATATACTTTGCCGCTACAGGCGGCTTTGCGGCGATAACGTTCTCTGGGTTCCGGGAACCGATCACGCCGGCATTGCCACCCAGAACGTTGTGGAGCGCCACCTTGCGGCAGAAGGAATTGACAGGCATGAAATGGGCAGGGAGCGCTTTGTTGAATCCGTATGGCAGTGGCGCGAAAAATACGGGGGCGCAATTATCCGGCAGCTCAAGTCCCTGGGCGCATCGTGCGACTGGAGCAGGGAGCGCTTTACAATGGACGAAGGGCTTTCACAGGCAGTTCGAAAGGTGTTTGTGGAGCTATTTGAGCAGGGCCTTATTTACAGGGGCAACTACATTATAAACTGGTGCCCCAGGTGCAGTACCGCGCTTGCGGAAATAGAAGTGGAGCACGAGGAGCACGAAGGCCGTCTCTATCATATAATGTATCCCTACAAATACGGGCAGGGCGGCCCTGTGGTGGCAACCACCCGTCCCGAAACAATGCTCGGGGACACTGCGCTTGCTGTCCATCCGGATGACAAAAGATACAAAGACATCTCCGAAGACCGGGTGATCCTTCCCCTTACAGGACGCGAGATCCCCGTGATTCGTGATGAATACGTTGACATGGAATTCGGCACGGGAGCCCTTAAAATAACGCCCGCCCATGATCCAAATGATTTTGCTGTGGGTGAAAAACACAATCTTGCCCGCCTTAAGGTAATAGCAGACGACGGCATAATGACCGCGGATGCAGGCGATTTTGCCGGCATGGACAGGTTTGAATGCAGGCAGGCGGTCGTGGAGGAACTCAAAAAACAGGGCCTGCTTATAAAAATCGAGGATTACACCCACAGCGTGGGGCACTGCTACAGATGCGCCACTGTGGTGGAGCCGAACCTGTCGAAGCAGTGGTTCGTAAAAACCGGGCCCCTGGCACAGAAAGCAATTGATGCGGTCAGGCAGTCTAAAACCCGTGTAATACCCGAGAAATGGGAAAGCGACTATTTCAACTGGATGGAAAATATCCGCGACTGGTGCATATCAAGGCAGATCTGGTGGGGGCACCAGATTCCAGCCTGGACTTGCGAAAGCTGCGGCGAGCTGATCGTTTCCATGCAGGAGCCTTCCTCTTGTCCTTCCTGCGGAGCAGAAGGGCTTGTAAGGGATCCTGACGTGCTCGATACGTGGTTTAGCTCCGCCCTTTGGCCGTTTTCCACCATGGGCTGGCCTGAAAAAACAAAGCTGCTTGAGACCTTTTATCCCACTTCAGTACTGGTGACCGGATTTGACATACTGTTTTTCTGGGTGGCCCGCATGATGATGATGGGCATTCACTTCATGAAGGAGGTTCCTTTCAGGGATGTTTACGTCCACGCCCTTGTCCGTGACGAGGACGGAAAAAAGATGAGCAAGTCATCCGGAAATGTCATTGATCCCATGGATGTGATAGAAAACTACGGAACCGACTCGCTGAGGTTTACCCTTGCGGCGTTTGCGGCACAGGGCAGGGACATAAAGCTTTCCGAGAAAAGAATAGAGGGCTACAGGCATTTTATAAACAAGCTCTGGAACGCAGCCAGATTCGCATTCATGCACATAACAGAGCCGTATCCCGTGTTTGAAAGCCAATCGCTTTCCCTGCCGGACCGCTGGATTTTGTCCAGGCTCAGGCGCGCGTCAGATGATGTCAAGGATGCGCTTGACAATTATCATTTCAATGACGGCGCAAATATAATGTACAGGTTCGTGTGGAACGAGTTCTGTGACTGGTACCTGGAGGCTGCAAAACCGGCCCTTTACGGCAGGTATGATGAGGAAAAAAGCATTGCTGCAAAGGCCGCCCTATGGCGGGTGCTCCATGATACATTGATTCTGCTGCATCCATTCATCCCTTTTGTCACCGAGGAAATCTGGCACAAGCTAGCAGGCACGGATGGTTCTATCATGACCGCGGCTATACCCGGATCAGACAGCAGGTATCAGGAGCTTTCAGTGGATAAAGAGGCTGAAGACGATATGGATCTTCTAATGGGCATTATCACTGCAGTGCGCAACATACGAGGAGAGATGAACATTTCTCCCTCTGTGAACCTTTCAGTTATGATACAGTCAGGGCAGCAAAAAGTCCGCGAAACAGTTGCCGGCCACAATGACATGATCTCAACGCTTGCCCGGCTCAGCGACATAAAAATCGGGGATGCAGGAGAAAAACCCGCCGGCACTGCCACTGCTATAGTCGGGGATGCCTCGGTTTCAGTGCATCTCGAAGGAGTAATAGATTTTTCAAAAGAAATCATGCGCCTGGACAAAGAGATTGCCAAACTGGACAAGGAAATGCAAGGTTTGTCCAAAAAGCTGGAAAATCAGGGATTTCTGTCCAAGGCGCCCGAATCGGTGATAGAAAAAGTAAAAAACCAGTACAATGAGAATGCTGAAAAAATAGAAAAGCTCAAAAGCAACAGGGAAAAGATAAAATCCATTGAATCGGTTCAGTCATGACCAATGCTTCCCATAATACTCCGGTTTGCAGCCATGTGGACCGTCTGATCGATCTTGCAGTAGACGAGGACATAGGCAGCGGCGACATTACCACGGAAGCGCTTAAAATGAGCGGTCTTTCCGGCAGGGCCGGTATAGTGGCAAAAGAGCCCATGGTGATAGCCGGGCTGGATCTTGTAAGACTTGTATACCAAAAAATAGACAGCAGCATTTCATTTTATCCGGGCGTCTCTGACGGAGACCGGATTGAGCCCGAGACCTGCGTTGCAGAACTGTCAGGGGGAATGCAGCCGCTGCTGGCAGGCGAGCGAACGGCACTTAATTTCCTTCAGCGCCTTTCAGGCATTGCCACCAACGTGCGCGCCTATGCGGACACAATGCCCGGTTCAAATGTCAGGCTCACAGACACCAGGAAGACCACTCCCGGCTGGAGAGTTCTGGAAAAGTACGCGGTTCGGATCGGCGGCGGGTTTAATCACCGCATGGGACTTTATGACGGTGTTTTGATCAAGGAAAATCATATCGCAGCCTGCGGAGGCATAGCACCGGCTGTTGAAATGGCCCGCAGAAATGTCTCCCACCTGATAAAAATCGAGGTGGAAACAGAAAACCTCTCTCAGGTCGAACAGGCCCTTGAAGCAGGGGCTGACGTGATCATGTTAGACAACATGGGCACGGATGACATTGCAAAAGCAATGAATATAATCAGCGGCAGGGCTGCAGTGGAGGTATCAGGCAGGGTGGACCGCGGGCAGCTCGAGCGCCTCTGCGCGGCGGGCGTAAATATCATCTCTTCAGGCGCGCTTACGCATGCCGCACGATCAGTGGATTTGAGCATGTATATTGTACCGACATGATACCCATTCGCGACACAATACCGGCAAGGCACTATCCGGTTGTCACCCACGCCCTGATCGGTGTCAACGTCCTTGTCTTCGTGTTGCAGCTCGGCTACGGCCAGGGGCAGCTCCAGGAGTTCATATACACTTACGGTCTTGTGCCTGCCCGCTATACAGTGGGGGAAGTGGCTGCCTACTTTACGGTCGGCCAGCAGGTAATTTCCCTGTTTTCCTTCATGTTTCTCCACGGTGGTTTTCTTCACCTGCTCTTTAACATGTGGAGCCTTTATATATTCGGCGACAACGTGGAAGATCACCTGGGATCGGTGTATTTCCTGTTATTTTATGTAGCCGCCGGCCTGGCTTCCGGCATGTTTCATTTTTTTTTAAACATGACATCAACCACGCCGGTGATAGGGGCCAGCGGAGCTGTTGCCGGGGTGATGGGCGCCTACTTCATTCTTTATCCCCATTCCCGCATCCTGACTTTAATCCCAATACTTTTTATTCCCTTTTTTGTTGAAATACCTGCCTTTTTCTTTCTGGGCCTGTGGCTTATTCTTCAGCTTGTAAACGCTGCGGGCGCTCAGGCACAGCAGACAGGAATAGCATGGTGGGCTCATATCGGGGGGTTTTTCTTCGGGGTGGTTGCGCTTAAAATGTTCGGGTTTTTTCCCTCGGACCGTACAGATGACGGATATCACCGGGCGGGCGTCAGGCGGAAAAAAAGCGATCACCTCCAGGTAATCCGGCCGAGCACCGGCCGTGATTCCCTTGATCTTTATGAAACAGTAAGGGTCACTCCTTATGAGGCCGCGGCAGGAACCCGCAAGATGATAAACATACCCATGGGAATGCGCAACCGTCTCTACCGGGTGGTTATACCTCCCGGCACACGTAACGGAAAAGTCCTGAGGTTAAAAAATCTCGGAAAACAGGACAGGCAGGGAAACAAGGGGGACCTTTATCTCAGGGTACTAATTGAGCAGCCCTGGTGAAAAAGTTTTTGCGCTGCACCAGCAAAATCAGGGCAGCAGGATGGAGATCCTGTTTCTGCCTTTTTCCTTTGACATATACATGGCCCTGTCAGCTCTTTTGACAAAATCGGTTAAGGATTCCCCTGGTTCGTACCGGGTAACACCGATGCTCACGGTTATGGGTGCGGAGTCTTCTGCGGGGGCAGGGTTCCGGGCCTTTACCTCGCTCATGAGCCTTTCTGCCACTTTGCACGCTTCATCAGAGTCTGTTTCAGGCAGTATAACGGTAAATTCCTCTCCGCCGTATCTGTATGCAGAATCCATGGTTCTTATACCTTCCGAGATAAGGCCGCCGAGGTGGGAGAGAATCCGGTCTCCTTCCAGGTGGCCGTATTTGTCATTGTAGACCTTGAAATGATCTATATCGAGCAAAAGAAGGGAAACTGGGTGCTTGTACCTGCTGTGCCTGTTGACCTCTGCCTCCAGTTGAGTATAAAAGTGCCTTGAATTATAAAGTCTGGTAAGGTCATCTGTGATCGAGAGTTTTTTTAATGCGTCGAGCATCTCTAGCCGCTCTCGTTCCATGCGACGTTCACGGATAAGGCGCTTTAAGCGCAGCCGGAGTTCCTCGAACTGCACGGGCTTCATCACGAATTCGTCTGCGCCCTTACGGATGGCCTCCTCGTAGGAATAATCGTCGATATATCCTGTCATGATGATCACCGCGGTCTCATATCTTTTCTTTACCGCCTCAGTCAGGTCCAGTCCGTTGATACCGCTTAACATGATGTCGGTGATTATCAGGTCGATTGAGTATTCCTTTAAAAACTCAAGCGCCTCTTCCGCAGTCTGGGCGACAAATGTCTGGTACTCCGGCTGTGACAGGTACTGCTGTATGGCGTCCCTGATTACAAAATCATCGTCAACAACAAGGATTTTTTCAGTCATTGCTCCGCCGTTTTTTTATAATCTTTAGAAGTTGGCCCGCATGTTGCTTGACAGCTCTTTGCCCTGTTGGTAGATATGCACATTTTGTTTCACATACCCCAAAACATAAGCTGGTGTCAAATTTCATATTGACCAACTACTGATGGCACCGTAAAAAGTCCAATATCTGCGTTACGCGCGATTTTTCAGAATTTGCGGCTTACGCCTTGTAAACATGCACGTACGGATAAGTACTCTGCATTCTTCGGAATCGCGCAAGCCTTGATCTTAAACTTTTTACGGCGCCATCTAAAACTTACTTTTTACGATTCTGTAAACTACTGAATATGATTGATTTTATATGAAAAATATAAGGAACTTCAGCATTATAGCACATATTGACCACGGAAAATCCACGCTTTCAGACCGCCTGATCCAGTCAACCGACATAGTATCCAAAAGGGATTTCAGGGACCAGATGCTCGATACAATGGAGCTTGAAAGGGAAAGGGGCATCACCATCAAGAGTCAGACAATATGTTTGCCCTATACGGCTTCGGACGGCAACCTTTACTGGCTCAATCTCATTGACACCCCCGGCCACGTGGATTTTTCATATGAAGTATCCAGAGCGCTTGCCTCCTGCGAAGGAGCACTGCTTTTAATAGATGCAAGCCAGGGAGTGGAGGCCCAGACAATTGCAAACCTTTACCTTGCCATGGAAAACGAGCTTGAAATCATCCCTGTCATAAACAAGATTGATCTTCCGTCAGCTGACATAGACAAGGTGCTTGCCCAGATTGATGATGAACTGGGGCTGGACCCCGACACAGCCCTGCTTGTTTCAGCCAAGGAATGGACCGGAATAGAAGGAATCCTCGAAGCAATTATCCACCGGCTCCCCCCGCCCGAAGGCGATCCGGAGGGACCGGCAAAGGCCATTATATTTGATTCCAACTACGATCCTTTCAGGGGAACCATTGTACATTTCCGGATGATTGACGGTACGATAAAGCCGGGCGACCGCATAATGTTTATGTCCAACCATGCTCAATACACGGTTGAGGAAGTGGGAATATTTCAGGTAAAGCGCGTACCGCAGAAAACAATTACCGCCGGCAGGGTGGGCTATCTGATTGCAGGAATAAAAACTGTAAGCGACACCAGGTCCGGCGATACCATCACGGTCAAGGACCGGCAGTGTGCCAGTCCCATGCCGGGATTCAAGGAGCCCAGGCCGGTGGTTTTTTCCTCTGTTTACCCTGTTGACACTGATGAATACACCGACCTGGCAACAGCACTCGATAAGCTGAAATTAAACGACGCCTCTCTTGTCTATGAAAAAGACACCTCTGCTGCCCTGGGCTTTGGATTCAGGTGCGGGTTTCTCGGGCTGCTGCACCTGGAGATCGTCCAGGCCCGACTTGAGCGCGAATACGGCCTTTCCCTTATCATTACAGCCCCGTCCGTGCAGTACGAGATAGGCTTAAACGACGGAACGCTTATGGTGATAGAAAACCCCGCCCATTATCCGGACCCAGTGAACATATCATACGTGCGCGAGCCTTTTATCAGGGCCTCTATTATAACACCTGACACCTACATGGGCCAGGTCATGCAGCTCTGCCTGGAACGCCGGGGAATCAACTCCAATTATCAGTATTTCGGAAGCGGCCGCATGGAGCTGATTTTTGAGATGCCGCTTGCAGAAGTGGTCTATGACTTCTACGACCGCCTAAAGACGGTGACCCAGGGATACGGATCATTTGACTACGAAATGCTGGAATACAGGGAATCCGACATTGTGAGACTTGACATTCTTATAAACAGCGAGCGCGTTGACGCGCTCTCCCAGCTTGTCCACCGCGAAAAGGCCGTACAGAGGGCAAGGCAGACCTGCGAGAAGTTAAAGGACGAAATTCCAAGGCACATGTTTAAAATCGCCATCCAGGGCGCCATAGGATCCAAGGTTATAGCAAGGGAGACCATCAATGCCTACCGCAAGGATGTCACAGCCAAGTGCTACGGCGGCGATGTCACTCGGAAGCGAAAGCTGCTTGAAAAGCAGAAAAAAGGTAAAAAGCGCATGAAGATGGCGGGCGAGGTTATGATTCCGCAGAACGCTTTTCTGTCTGTGTTAAAGGGGAAGGAAGGGTAGGTCAAGGTTCAAGGTTCAAGGTTCAAGGTGAAAGGTGAAAGCCCGGGGCGGGCCCGGGCTGGGAGGATAAATTTTAATTCCGGAGAATTGGGTTAAGGGGGCTATTGTTTTGGGTTAAGGTACGAGCTCAAAGCTGTTGAAAAAATAGTTGATTTCGAAGTTTGCGGTCTCAGGGGAGTCGGAGCCGTGTACTATGTTTTTTTCAATGTCTGTTGCGAAATCGTGCCTTATGGTGCCTTCTTCGGCTTCCTTGTAATTCGTGGCTCCCATGAGCTTGCGGTTTTTCTCTATAACGCCGTCTGCCTCGAGCACCATGGCCACGATCGGCCCTGATGACATGAAATCCGTGAGGCTGTCAAAAAAGGGCTTGTCGCGGTGAACCGCGTAAAAACCCTCTGCCTGCTTTTTATCCATTTTCAGCATTTTCATGGCGGAAATCCTTATGCCGTTTTGCTCAAAGCGTTTTATCACCTCTCCTGCAAGCCCCCTGCTGACTCCGTCGGGCTTTATGATTGACAGGGTTTTTTCCATGACTGATCCTTTCTCTTGTTATGTTTCTGTTTTTTTACGGCGCCATCTAAAAACTTACTTTTTACGGTTCTATCACGATTCAGGCAAATAGCAGATGGCATGCTTCAAGTCAAGAAAGCAGCTCACCCCGATTTTTATTGACAACAATGAAACACGTGCATACTTTTAAGAAGCTTTGCAATGCAGAGTCTTTTTAAATTCACATATTCCGAGGAGGTCTTAACATGATCGAAGTCACAGACGCCGCATATGAAAAGATTGCGGAATTTTTCAAGGACAAAACCGTCAGGCCCGTCAGGGTTCTTTTAAACCCCGGCGGATGAGGCGGGCCCTCGCTGGCAATGGTTCTGGATGAACCAAACGAATCTGATGAGGTATTCGAGGTCAACGGTTTCAAGTTTATAGCAAACAGGGATTTTCTGGCAGAAGCAAGCCCGGTAAAGATTGATTTCAACGGGTTTGGTTTTTCTCTTACTTCCAACATGCAGATGGATCAGGGATGCTCCAGCTGCGGGACCGGCACGTGCTAGGCGCCTGCATCTGATTGACGATACAATTGATTAAAGCGCAAAAAGGCAGCCCGCGGTTTAAAAAACCGAAGGCTGCCTTTTTGCATGAATGGATGCGAAGGTGCCGGATTTAGCTGAGAGCGTCTTTTAAACCCTTGCCAGGGGTGAACTTGGGTACCTTCCGGGCGCTGATGCGGATCGGTGCACCGGTCTGGGGATTTCTGCCTGTGCGGGCTTCCCTTTTGACCGGCTTGAAAGTGCCGAAGCCTACCAGTGTTACGCTGTCGCCTTTTGACAGTGCCTTGGTGACGGTTTGTAAGACACAGTCCACTGCTGCCTGGGCCTCCTTTTTGGTGCTTACGACTTTTGCAACTTCGTTGACTAAATCTGCTTTGTTCACTGCATGACTCCTTTCGTTTTCTGGTTAATATTCAAGGTTCGTCTGCCTTGATGAACGTGGCAGAGAAGACGATATAAGGCGATGATCCCCGGTGTGGAGCAAAATGTAAAGCATGGTAAAAAGGGTTGTTTTGTGACGCCCGAAAAATTGTCGTTTAAAGCCGGTTTTCAATATACATACTTGCCCAAAAACGCTGTGTCAAGCATGTTTTGATGGTTTCCAGCCCCTGCGGCTCTCTGCGTACTACTCTAATACGGCTGGATTCCAAATAAATACCAATGGATAACGATTTGACCGAAAAATTGTCGTTTAAAGCCGGTTTTCAATATACATACTTGCCCAAAAACGCTGTGTCAAGCATGTTTTGATGGTTTCCAGCCCCTGCGGCTCTCT
>JAWLEU010000054.1:0-12534 GCA_041685965.1 Desulfosalsimonas sp. | reverse complement strand
CAGGGAGGGAAAAAGTTTAAATATTTGCGCAAAATGGCCGAATATCATCAGCACGACCACGAACAAAACCGTGATGCGCAGTTCCTTTTTGTAGAGTCTTTCCTTCATACTTCCCCCTCTTTTTTCGTGGTTTACGATTTTTTCTTGGAACTCAGCTCAGGGAACTCATGGTAAAAATATTCGTTTTTGGTTTTTTCTTCGCCCTTGTTCTTTTTGATTATCTCGCCTTCGCGAAGCTCGATGCGCCGGATCTTTCCGCTTATTGTTTTGGGCACCTCCGTGGTGAATTCTATTATTCGCGGAATTTTGAACTTGGCCAGAATGCCGATGGTATGCTGGAATAGTTCGAGTGCCAGATCCCGCGAGGGTTCATAGCCGGGCGACAGGATTACAAACGCCTTGACCAGCTGATAGCGGTTGGGGTCCGGGCTGCCAACCACCGCGGCCTCGCTCACGGCAGGATGTTCTATCAGGGCGCTTTCAACTTCAAACGGTCCCACTCTGAAGTCAGAGGACTTGATCACATCATCAGCCCTGCCCACGAACCACCAGTAACCGTCCTCGTCAAAATAGGCCCGGTCTCCTGTGTAGTAGAAATTGTTTACAAATACCTGGCTCATTTTTTCAGGGTTGCCTATGTATTCGGTGAAAAGGCCGATTGCCCTCCACCGGTCGAGCCTTACAACAATGTGGCCGGTTTCCTCTTTTTTTGTGATTTCGTTGCCCTCGTCGTCGGCCAGGGCTACATCGTACATAAAGGACGGTACCCCGAAGGAGCCCAGGCGCATTTTGCCCTCCATCCAGGGCGGGTTGCCTATCATTGCAGTGGATTCGGTTTGGCCGTAGAAATCGCGAATCTCGGTTCCGGTGTATTTTTTCCATTGCTGGATAACCTCGGGGTTAAGAGGCTCGCCGGCGCTGACCGAAGACCTCATGGGGGAAAAATCAAACTGGCTCAGGTCCAGCCCCACAAACGCCCGCCATGCCGTGGGAGGAGCGCAGAAAGTGCTGACCTTGTATTTGGACACGTAGTCAAGGTATACCTTGGGGTCGAGTGCAGTGAAATGAAAACCCGCAACCGTGGCTCCCACGTTAAGGGGGGCAAAAAAGCTGCTCCATGCCCATTTGGCCCAGCCCGGAGCAGACAGGTTGTGATGGACCTCCCCGGGGCGGATGCCAATCATTACCGCGGTTGACAGATGTCCAAGCGGATAGGATGTTGCGCTGTGGCCCACCTGCTTGGCAAGCCCGGTTGTGCCTGATGTGAAAAAGCAGATCAGCACGTCGTCTTTTTTTATTTTGGCGCCCTCAGCAGTGTCGGATTCGCCTGCGAGCTCGCTGTAGCTGACCCATCCGTCTTTTTTGCCGAGAACTATCTTTATCTTCGGCTTGGCCCCTGTGGCGGCCAGGGCCTCGTCAATTGTATCCGCAGCCGCCTCTTCCGCCACTATGCTGTCAGGTGCGTAATTTTCAAACCTGAACTGAAGCTCGCGCATTGTCATGGACGTGGCAGTGGGCACATTAATGAGTCCTCCTTTCAGGCAGGCCAGGGTGGCAAACCATGTCTCCGGAACGATCGGAATCATCATGTACATGTTAAGTCCCTGCTCAATTCCGTTTTTACGCAGAAAGTTCAGGCACCTGTTTCCCTCTGCCGCCAGCTGTTTATACGAGTATGTTCTTTCCTCGCCCGTTGCCATGTCGGCCCATACAACAGCCGGCTGGTCCCCGCGCTCTTTTGCATGCAGGCCTTCGAGGATTTCTTCCGCCCAGTTGAAATACTCGGGCTTATCCATGTGGTTGAGCTTTTCGAAAAACTTCCGGGCGTCTTCCTTTCGCTTTTCCATGTCATCAGTGGTGTTGATCTCCATTACTTCCCTGTAAATCTGCTCCATTGCCATCTAAGGACCTCCGTTGGGATTTTGGGTTTGAATAAATCTCGGCCGGGTATTAAACACTTGAGTTCTGTAATTGATGTTTATTACCTCATTTTCCATTCGGGTTTGCGCTTGTTTAAAAATGCGTCCACTCCCTCGTGGGCATCTTCGGTGCTGCAGAGCATTGCAAAATGGTTGTTGACCATTTCAAATGCTTTTGAGTATTCTAGGTCAGCCATCTTGTAGAAGGACTTTTTGCCAAGCTGTACCGCCAGAGGGCTTTTGCCTGCTATTTTCCGCGCAAGTCCAAGGGTTTCTTCAGCCAGCGCGTCTTTTGCAACAACCTTGTTGACCAGCCCGCAGCGATATGCCTCTTCAGCGTCTATCATATCCCCGGTGAGCAGAAGCTCCATGGTCTTTTTCCGTCCCAGGTTCCGCGACAGAGCAACAGCCGGTCCCATGCAGAAAAGGCCTATGTTTACTGCTGTGGCCCCGAACCTTGCTCCTTCAGCAGCCACCGCAAGATCTGCCGAGGCCACAACCCCGGCTCCGTTTGCCACTGCTATGTCCTGTACAGAGGCAATCACCGGAGTTCCCATTTCCGCTATCGTAAGGCTCATCTCCTCCATCTGTTTGACCCATTGGAAGTAGTCCAGACACTGCTTGCCCTCGAGCTCCTTGACGTCAATGCCGGCACAGAAGGCCTTGCCCTCTCCGGCTACTACGATTACCCGGACATCCTCGCTGCCTTCAAACTCCCTGAGCGCGCTGTTGAATTCGCCGGCAAGCTCTGAGTTGAAAGTGTTTAACTGCTCCGGCCGGTTAAATGTTATAAAGCCGATGTTTTCATTAACTTCGGTTTTGATTGTCTTGTAACCCATGGTTGAAAGCCTCCGTTGTATTTGCTGTCTTTTTTAATTGCATCCTTCTTGTTATCGTTAACTGGAAGTTTTGGCCACAAACACAGCCCATAAACAGGCTTGATAATCGGATTGCTGTTGAGCGCTGCTGCCAAGCAGACAGTATGGAGCCTTCTGGCAGATATAGATGGAAACTGATAGTAGCCCTCTGTATAAGGGATTTAAATAATGTTTGTCAATAAAAACACGAAAAAAATTTGATAACACCATTCCGGAACTTTTACGGGTCTTAGTGTTTGTGTCTGATTTTCCTTTAAGAATAAGACCTTCAGCGTGCCCGGTACATGTGCTTATTGTTTGATTTAATGTTGAAACAGGAGTAAAACATCTACAATGTACTGCCCCGGCGCACAAAAGGGGCAGGACTGCTGCGGTGATAATCTGAAAAAAACGGGTGAACAATGGAAAACTGCTATTTAAGGCCTGTCAGATATAGAAAGATTTCGGATCAGATATTTGATCAGCTACGGGAGATCATTTACAGGGGCAGGTTCAAGCCCGGGGAAAAGCTCCCGCCGGAAAGAGAACTGGCAGATTCTTTCGGGGCAAGCCGTCCCTCTGTTAAATCTGCGATCAACAAGCTGGTGAATCTGGGTATTGTTGAGCAGATGCAGGGTAAGGGAACTTATGTGCGCTCCATGCAGGGGTGCCATCCGGAAAACCCTTTAAGGGAGGTTTTAGAAAGCCGGGAAGTAACCATAGTGGATCTGCTTGAAGTACGCAGGGGCCTTGAAGTTCAGGCGGTTGGCCTTGCTGCGGAACGTGCAGGGGATGAAGATATTCAGGGCCTGGAGCTTTGTCTGCAGGACATGCTTGCCAAGGTTGAAAAGGGGCGGATGGGCTCAAAGGAAGACGTGGCATTCCACATGGGAATTGCGAATGCCACGGGAAATCCCGCCCAGATATACCTGATGAAAAATTTTTATGAGCTGCTGTTCCACGGGATCAGTGAAAGCCGGATTTACCTCTACGAAGCAGGTAATCTGAGAGTAATGAACAAGCAGCATGCAGATATTCTGCAGGCCATCCGCAACAGGGAGCCTGCCGAGGCAAGAATCTGCATGGAAAACCACATAAGATTCGTCATGCATGCCTGCCGGGATTCAATCCAGCCGGGTCAATAACCAGCTGGTTTATGCAGTGCCTCCCTCTTGGGGTTTTCCTGGGCCATCATGCAAACAATGGCCTGTGCAAAATCACTACTGACCATCGGGTGAAGCCTCTTCGGGTGAAGCTTCCGGTCTGGCAAAATTCAGCTGATGCCGGAGTCTGTTTAATTCATTAAGCATTTCTTCTGCCTCGGGATCTTCTTTCTTTGCAGCTTCCATTAATTCAGTGTAAAATTTTTCCCTAAGCTCACGCACCTTTTGATTATTCTCAGTGCGATACTCCGCCTTTTTATAGTCGCGATAGATGTTTTTCTTCTCCCGCTGGAGTTTATCCTTTTTTTCCCGGGAGTTGTCTTCATTCTGCAGCTTTTTGTCAATCTCCTCCAGCCGCTTCATTTCAACGTCCTCGCGTGCAAGGTTTTCGGACATGATTTCATCTCTGGTCAGCACAAGTTCTTTTAGCAGGTCTTCGAGTTCGGGGTTATTATCCATGGCCTTATCCCTGATTTCCGCTATTTCCTTCTGCAGTTGCTGAACCCGCTCCTGCATTTGAGCAACATTTTTTTTCATCTCCTGCTGATCCGGATTACGCTCCGCCTCCTGGTAGCCGGAAAGACCATTGTCTGTGCCTTTGTCGGACCGCGGCTGCTGTTGACCGGATTCGGAATGTGCCGGAGAGATTTGCAGAAAGCTGATCAGTGCGAGTGTCAAGGCTATGCATATTCCTTTCGGAAGGAAAGCCGGTACCCTGCATGACATAAATGCTCCTTTTTTATGTTTCCTTTTTTCTGTAAGCACCTTGTTTAAGGATTAATCAGAATTAAGATCCTCAAGTCTGTCCTTTGGTGTATAGACCGTAAGTACCGGGGTTCTGGCCCTGTTTACCACGCTGCGGGCCGTGGAACCCAAAAGTTTGCCGCCGCCTTCACGTATTTTCCTGTGTGAGCCCATAACGATAATGTCTGCGCTTATTTCTTCAGCCTTTGACAGGATCAGTTCAGCCGGATCCCCTTCGACCACCTGGATTTTCTTTACAGGATCCGGTACATTCGGGTCTAGTTTGCAGGTCTCCCGGCTGCAGAAATTGGCCAGCCTTTCATGCAGTTTTTCCAAAATGTGCCTTCGGGCTTCTTCCCGCTGCTGCTGAAATTTTTCCTCGGACAGGAAAAATCCGACCAACCCCTTTACATTGTCGCTCAAGGGCTCCAGTGCGTGCAGAATATGGATGTCCGCACTGTATTGTTCTGCCAGGCTGAGTGCATGACGGAATACATAAGGGGCTTCAGGGCCTAAATTGGTCGCGTAAAGTATTTTCCGGAATTCCGGCCACATGGCAATTCTCCTTGTTTCCTGTTTATGAGCCGAATACCAGCCAGGGGATATAAAGGATCAGGCTGGGAAACATTGCAAGGATGATCACGCCCAGAACCTGCAGCAAGACAAAGGGAATAATTCCCCTGTAAATGTGCATCATTGTATAGCCCTGGGGAGCCACGCCGATAAAGTAAAACAGTGCGTAGCCAAAGGGCGGCGTAAGAAAAGAACTCTGCAGGACAACGCATTGCAGCATGGCAAACCACAATGGATGGTAGCCCAGTTCCACGGCAATGGGCAGAAAGATGGGCACCGTGATCAAAAGAATCGCGGCCCAGTCAATGAACATGCCAAGAATAAAAACTATAAACAGCATGGTGAAGACTGCAACTGCAGGGCTCATTCCGCTGCCCACCAGGAGATCGGCAACAACGTCACCGCCTCCGATGCTCATAAAAACCTGGGAAAAGAGTTTGCCCGCCAGAAACAAAAACATGACCATACAGGTGGTCTTCAATGTGTTTTTGGCCACCTGCTGCAGAACATCCCAGTTCAGTGACCTGTTGGCCAGGGCAAGGAGGAAGGCTCCGCCAGCCCCCATCCCCGCAGCCTCTGTGGGTGTTGCTACGCCCATGAGGATTGTTCCCATTACAAGCAGAATAAGGGTAAGAGGAGGCAGAAGGTATATCAGGGTCAACCACAGCTTCCGACCCGTACTGTACTGTGCAGCCTCTTCTTTTGAAATAGTGGGTCCAAGTTCGGGATTGATCTGGCAGCGAATCCATATATAAAAGATATACAGCCCGGCAAGTAGCAGGCCGGGAATAATGGAGGCGGCAAAGAGGTTGCCAACTGAAGTGGCCTGCATTCCGGTCAGGCCGCCGTATATGACCATCATAATGCTGGGCGGGATAAGAATTCCCAGAGTGCCGGCAGAACAGATGATGCCGCTGGCCATTTCCCTCTGATAGCCGCGGTTGATAAGCGGCGGTGTGGCCAGAAGCCCCATTGCCACTACCGACGCGCCTATAATCCCTGTGGTGGCTGCAAATACAGTGCATACAACTACCACGGCTATTCCAAGTCCGCCCTTTATCCCTCCGAGATCCAGGTAGAGTACTTCAAAGAGCTTTTCCGCCACTTTTGATTTATCAAGAAGCTGGGCCATAAAAATAAAAAGGGGCAGGGCCACCAGAGTATAGGAATTAAATGTTCCCCAGCTGTTGCTGGTAAACAGGTTGAACAGAATTGCAAGATTGAACCCGTTGTCTATGAGGCCGAAAATAGTGGCCACTGCAGCCAGGGTTATGGCCAGGGGGTGGCCCATGGTTATAAAAAGTATCAGGGTTGCAAACATGGCCACAGACATGACTTCAGGACTAAAATACATAATCGATAACCTTATTGAATAGTTGAGTTAAGGTTGCTGGCAGAAATCCGATTCCGTCCGGACATTTCGAAGCCCTGTTGCTCTATTTGTCAACACCGCGCAGAGTCTGCACATCTTTTAGGAAACTCGATATTCCCTGGATAAAAAACATCAAAAACCCCAGGGCCATTAAAAGCTTGAAGGGGTAAAGCGGGGGTCCCCATGACGACCATGAGTGTTCATCACGAACGACTGATGTCCATGCATAGTCTGCGGATGCGTAAAGCAGAACCGCGAATACAGGGAGCAGAAGTATCAGGTGGCAAATAAGGCTGACAATGTTTTGTTTGCGCTTTGACATAAGCGTTACGAAGACCTCCACCCTTACATGGCCGTTGTACATAAGGGTATAGCCCAGCCCCAGCATGAAGTGAATGCCGTAGAGATAGGTGGTCAGCTCAAAGCCCCAGGTTGTCGGCTTGTTGAATACGTAGCGCATTATCACTTCGTAGATTATGATCGCGGTCAGCGGAAATATAAGCATTGCGGTGAGGTAACCGAACCAGTCCTGAAAGCTGTCAATGCCTTTGCAGATTTTTTTTATCATGTCTTAGCGCTCCTTGCTCCTTGGACTGAACAAAGATGGAGGCAACCAGGCAAGCCGATTACGGCTTGCCTGGTTGCTGATTGAGGGTTTGTTATTTTTCTGTGGATGGGTTAGTGGTCGCCCATCTTGCCGTCGATGTATGTGTCGATGGGGTAGGGTTCAACACCGCTGCGAAGATCGCGCCATCTGGCGAAAAGCTCCTTGAATTCTTCCTGGGAATCCAGTGCTTTTTTCACATCGGGGTGTTTTTCCTTGAGCTCGTTGAGGTATTCTTTGGTTGTACTTGCAAATTCCGCCCTGGCGTCTTTGTCCATTTCCACGAATTCCACTCTTTCCTCGAGCTCATGGATGGCCTTGGCGTTGAGATGTTCGCTCCAGGCCAGGCTCCACTGCTGGGTTTCCTTGGCTGCGAGCTTGACAATCTCCTTGAGATCCCTGGGCAGTTTATCCCAGGACTTGTCGTTAATGAAAATAGCGCTTTGGCAGGAGGGCTGATGTACGCCCGGCATGATCACGTAATCCGTGACCTGGTCGAAACCCATGGGATAGGTAATGCTGGGGGTGGAAAATTCCGCTGCGTCAATTACACCACGCTCCAGGGCGAGATATATTTCGCCTCCGGGCAGGGGGGAGACCGAAGCGCCCAGACGGGTCAGGATGTCCATGTACCACCCAGGGGTCCTGACGCGAAGGCCCTTGAAGTCTTCCATTGAGGTGGCCTTTTTGCTTGAGAAAAGCCCCAGTTCCTGGCCAACGTTTCCGCCCGGAAGTGCCTTCATGTCGAACTTGCCGTACAGCTCGTCCATCATCTCGGCGCCGCCCATCTCATACAACCAAACGTTGTATCCTTCCGCGTCCAGTCCGAAAGGTACCGAGGCATATGCTACAAAGGCCTCGTTTTTACCCTTCCAGTAACCCGGCCAGTCATGGCCCACGTCAGCTGATCCGGAGCTGACTGCATCAAAGGATTCCATGGCCGGGACCAGCTCGCCTGCAGCGAAAACCCTGATATCCAGCCTTCCTGCGGAGGCAAGGCGCACCGAATCAGCGAAATGCTGGGCAACGTCGTAGAAAAGAAGCCCCTTGGACCATGGCATGACCATCTTCCAGCGGATTTTTTGATCCGAGGTTTCAAAGTCGATCCGTTTGGCCTCTTCGTGCCTGGGGTCAGTTCCGAACTTGCCCCTGTCAACGTCGTCTTCCGCTGCTAAGCATTGCCCCAGCGGCATGCCTACAAGGAACAAGGCGATAATAATGGTGGAAAGAATGCGATGCATAGACACCTCCTCAAAGGTTAGGGTTATATAAGGATGTTTGCACGGGTTCGGGTTTTGAGCCCGGTGCAGCACCTGTGGACGGGAATCGCTCGTTCTTTGATGAAAGCCAATTAGATTGATGAATAGTGTTTATACATCTGACAAAAAAAATGAAACAGGAATTATGTTTCACATTGTTAAGCTTGAACAACCACAATAATTGGTCATACCATACTTCAAATATTCCATTAGTGGTGGTTATGTCAAGTGATAATTTAAGTTTTTTGATGAGCGGGCCTCTTCTATATAATTAGCATTCATAAGAGCACGGGGTTATTGAAGGTTTTGCAGCAATTGCCCAGGCTTTTGTAAAATGGTAATACCAATTTTAATCTGCCCCGGCCTGAGTGCTTTGATTCGTAAGTTCGGTTACTTATTTTCTCGGTCCTGTCAAACCAGTGAAGGAGGCTTTGACTTAATAAATCCGAAATTCGGATTTTCAGCGTCGCCTCAGATCCCAATAGTTAACCTGCTATCGGGATTTTAATGTCACTGTGTTTATGACTGCGTGTACTAAGTCTTTGGCTAATATGTCAGCACCATCCCTCCGTCAAAAAGCAGGTCGCCGCCCACCAGGTAACTGCCGTGCCGGGACATTCCGAAAACGAAAAGATTGGCCACCTCCACCGGAGTCATCATTTCTTTTACCCGGGAGTTGCCCATCATAACATCTGTTACCACTTCCTCCTGGGAAATTCCTCTCTGTCTTGCCTGCTGGGGGATCTGGTTTAGCGCCAGGGGGGTTTTCACATAGCCTGTGCTCACTGTAAAAGATCTGATTTTTCCTTCGCCCTCGGCGGAAATGGACTGTGACAAGCCCCTCAGGCCGAATTTCGTGATGTTGTAAACAGGCTTGTTACGGGTCGTGATGTGGCCGTGAACCGATGCCATGTTTGCTATCACTCCGATGCCATCTGAGGTGTTTTTCATGTGGGGAATGGTTAACTTTGACAGATAAAACGGGGCCCGAAGCATGAGGTGCTGCATCATGTCGTATTTTTCCATGGGGAAGTTTTCTACAGAGTCTATGTGCTGGGTGCCGGCAATATTGATGAGGTATTTTACGGCTCCGAGCCCTGCAGCCCTGGAGACCGTGTTTTCAATGTCTGCGTCGGCTGTAAGGTCGGCTTTGAAAAAATGTCCGGTTCCGCCGAGATCGCCTGCCATTTTGCAGGTTTTTTCTCCTTCCTGCTCATTTATGTCAACCCCGAGTACCGTGAGTCCGTTAACAGCCGCGGCAATTGCCGTGGCCCTGCCTATGCCTGTTCCGGCGCCTGTTACAATGCATACGTTGCCCGGGTTGAAAAGAGAGTCTTCAAGTTGCAGAATGTCCTGCAAACCTATGGCCGGTTCATTCAAGTCCATGATTTTCTCCTTTTTGTTTTTTAAGAATCCCGGAGCCGGGTATGCACATTCAAGCCCTTTTAGCAAAGAGATTCCGTGGCAATACGCTTTTATTCTTTAACAATTGCAGATATTTTTTAAAGTCAGTGAACTGAAAAGTTTGAATGACGGCCAAAGTCAGCCTTGCAGGCGGATTGGATTGCCTGAAATCTGATGAAAAATAATGCGGCTTAGAAGTATGTATCAAATCCGCCTCGAACAGCAAGATTGATAGCTTTTAAGGGGTGAGGCTCAACGGGTTTTATAAGGCTCTGGATATTTTTGGTGGAGCTGAGGGGATTCGAACCCCTGGCCTCTTGAATGCCATTCAAGCGCTCTCCCAACTGAGCTACAGCCCCACTGAAATGTAGAAAATACATAAAGAATTCACAAAAACTTGTCAATAACATTTTTTATCCGACCCTAAGTGCTCTGATTCGTAAGTTCGGTGACGGATTTTCTTGGTCCTGTCAAACCAATGAAGGAGGCTTTGACTTAATAAATCCGAAATTCAAATGAGGAATTTTGCTGGTTTTGTTTTATATTTTGGTCATTCGTGCTTGTTTCGTGCTTCGTGTTTCGAATTTCGGATTTTTCAGCGTCGCTTCAGATAAGGGCTTCGAGCTCAGCGTCGAAATCCGCAATCCTGTTTTCCCAGGAAAATTCTGCCATGGCAGCTGCAAGCTTCGGCCTGATGGTATCGTATGCCGCGGGCTGCAGCAGGATGCCTGCAAGTTTATCCACCAGTTCTTCTTCGGTGTCATAGAGCAGGGTCCCGTGGAACTGCGCCGGGATTATTTCCGGGTAGGACAGTCTTTGAGGGGCCAGGGGGATGCATCCGAATCTTGCTGCCTCCACTGCAGCTATGCCGAAGTTTTCCTGAAATGCTGTGCTAACTGCCACGGTTCCCTGCTTTAACCATTGAAGATACTCGTTTTTAGACTTTACCCAACCGAACTGAACTATTCTGCCTTCAAGGCGCCTGGCTGCTTCGTCAAATACAGGGGGTCGTTTTTTAAACTCCTGGCCCATAACAGCGGCCTGAAAATCGATTCCGCGGTCTGCCAGTGTGTATAAAGCCCTGAAAAACGCCTCCGGGTTTTTGTCATGTTCCCACCTGTGGTTCCATATAATCACTGGCGGGCCTTGACCGGGAGGCTCCAGATCAAGCGGCTCTGCGGCAAACCTGCACCCCGGTCTGCATACGCCTGTTTTCTCACGGATATTTTCCACTGCCCATGTGGGCCTGAAATCCGGCATCATTTTTATAAACCCCGGAAGCCTGCCGAAAAACTGCTCCATGTGGTTTGCCGAGTTAAACAGTACGCGGTCTGCTGCAAGTGCGGTTGTAATGTCTGTAAAAGGATAATGATAATCAGGCCTTGTGCCTGGCGGGGCGGGGTATGATAGCTGGTTTTCATGGAAATACATTAAAACCGGCGGGCATGTTTTTCCTGCCAGGGCCTTGAAGTCGCTCAGGCTTATCATGTTCGTGGCCATGATTCCGTCAAACCGCCCCGGGTCGGGCACACGGCGGAAGAATTCAAGAGCCGCTCCATGCATCCGCCATTTCCAGAATCTTGCGGGCAGGCTTAAAATCTCTATTTCATGGCGGCTGGCCTCTGCAAGCCCGTTTGCGAAATCCCTGTGTGAGCCCCCGTAAAAAGGCTCCAGCAATAAGAACCTCAATCCCGGACCGCCCGCACAGTGCCGCATTCACTTGCGTCCCTGCGTTGGACGTCCTGTCTGCCTGCGGGGTCGTTGTCAACTGTATCGACTATCGTCCGTTTTTCACGGGAATCGGAGTAGCTTGAGTAGCTTTCCGATGTCCAGTACCATTTTTTTTCAAGAAAGGGAAAATGGGGTTCGTTTTTATAAATTTCCGCCATCTCCTCCGGCGTGGGAAGCCGCCAGTCTGAATATCCGCCGGTGTCTAATTCTTTTACGTGCTGCCCGGCCTCTTCATAGTTGAAGCATTTTTCCGGCTGCAGCACGCTTGTGTCAAGAAGCTGCCACATCAGGCCGGTTTCCCTGTCAAGCACCACTGCCGGGGTTTTTAGGGTATATCTTTCCCCGCTTTGTTCGATCATAAGGCGCAGCCTTTGCCTAACATCCTCAACCGCCTTTTGGCGCTTTTTCTTCCGCAGTGCCCGGATTTCGCCTTCAAGACGCCCCGCAATTTCGGTGTCAGGATATGCCGAAAGATAATCCTCATATACCTCAATTGCTGTCTCATAATCGGTGCCGAAGCTTTCAGCCTTTCTGCGCAGTGCCTTGAGTTTTTTGTCCTGGGTGACTTTTTCCTTGTAGTCTTCAAGCCTTTTTTCAAGCTTGTCAGAGTAGCTGTTGTCGTAAAGGCTGGTGTAGTCCTCGCAAAGCTGCGCGCACTGCTGCCAGTTTTCCTCTTCTTCGTAGTCTTCGAGCTGTTTTGTTATATAAATGTAGTATTCGCCGCTTATATCCGAGAGCATTTTTTCCGCATCCTTTACATGGCTCCCGTCGGGATGGGATTCAAGGTATTTTGAAATTGACTTGATTTTCTCAGGCGTGGCCCCGTTTATCATAACCTGTTCAAGCTGTTTGAAATCGCGGGATTCGATTTTTTCTTCCAGTTCTTCTATCCTGGCCTCGGCTTTGCC
>JAWLEU010000053.1:0-12691 GCA_041685965.1 Desulfosalsimonas sp. | reverse complement strand
ACCATGGAGATAAACGGACAGACAATCAGGGGAAAAACCTTTTTCATAGCATCCGGATCCAGGCCGAAAATACCTGAAATCCCGGGTCTGGATAAAATTGAGTATCTTACCAGCGACACCCTTCTGGATCTCGAAGAAGCCCCCGCAAGCCTGGCCATTATAGGCGGAGGCTATATTGCGGCCGAGTACGCCCACTTTTTTTCAGCCATGGGAACGGAAGTGACCATACTGCAACGTAATGACCGGCTTGTCCCGGCAGAAGAGCCGGAGATATCCGATACTCTTGCAAATGCCATGGCCGGCCGCATAAAACTCGAAACCGGCACAACCGTATCCCGGGTTGACCAGGTCGGAACCGGCGTGGAAATCGCGTTGAGTTCAAATGACTCAGGCAAACAGAAAACCGTCACAGCAGAAAAGCTTCTTGTAGCTGCGGGGCGAAAGTCAAACGCGGACCGTCTTTTAGTGGAAAAAACAGGGGTGGAAACAGACGAACGCGGCTTTATAAAAACCGACGAATACCTTGAGACATCAAAAAAGGGGATATGGGCCTTCGGAGATGCCAACGGAACCGCCATGTTCACCCACGTGGCAAACTCGGAGGCCTCGACTGCATGGTCCAACGCCACTGGGGGGGAAAAGGAGAAATTTGATTACTCCTCAGCCCCAAGGGCCATATTTACCTGGCCGCCCATAGCGTCCGTCGGGTTAAAAGAAGCCGAGGCACGCAAGTCACGCGAAATCCTTGTAGGAACCGCCAGATACGATCAGTGCGCAATGGGCGAGGCTCTTCGCGAGGACCGGGGCTTCGCAAAAATAATTTTAGACAGGCAGAATCTAGAGCTGCTGGGTTTCCACATCATAGGCCCGCACGCGCCGATTGTTATCCAGGAAGTGGTAAATGCTATGGCAGCAGGCGCAAGACCCGGTCTTTTGCTCTCGGGCATGCACATTCACCCGGCATTAAATGAAGTGATCATGAAAACTTTTTCAGCACTTAAGTAAAATCGGGAACCCGTATCGTAAGTAGAAATACAGTAGAGCACGGTAGGGGTTTTTATGTACGTAAATACTGTGTTTTCCGGATTGATATGATTTGCCCCGTATTTTAAAATACTTCTGGCTTTATCATCAACAACCGGCTCCAGGCGATTTCCCGGAATTCGGAACAATATTTTCCGGGGAAAAAACTATAAAATAAACCCGAATCAAGAAGGAGGATTTTGTAATGAAAATGGGAGAACTTTTCCAGACCGGCGACTGGAAGAACGAAAAGCATGTGCCCGCAATTGAGTGCCCGGACAGTGTCAAGGCTGACGAGCCTTTTGACATCAACGTATCCATAGGCAAGGAAATCGGGCACCCGAACACAACCGAACACCATATACGCTGGATCCGGGTATATTTCAAGCCTGACAGCGACAAGTTTGCCTACGAAGTAGGCAGCTACGAGTTCAACGCCCACGGCGAATGCGCTGAAGGAGCAAACAAGGGTCCTGTTTACACGGAGCCAAAGGTGACCGCCAGGCTTAAGATCAACAAGCCCGGAACCCTGCTTGCCTCCATTTACTGCAACATACACGGACTCTGGGAAAATCAGGCCCAGGTTAAAGTTTCGTAGCTGTTTCTCAAGGCAACCCTTACAGAAACTGCAAAACCAAATTTAAAATCGGTATCGGTATAGGGATCGTTAATCGAACCCGATACCGATACCGAACCCGACCCCGATTTACCGGCTTAAACGAATAAATCAGGGTTTAATCCGCCTGCCCGCCTTACACACGCAACTGCTGTAAACCGAATTTACAATCTGCTAAAAAAGTTGTATTATAATCATGTTTCTGTTTCCGGCGTTATTGTAACCATTAAAAACCCGAAGCAATAGGGAGACTGCCATGAACGGATTGGTGCGGGTTGCAGCAGTGACGGGCCTGCTGGGTGTTTTTATCTTCTCCGCTGCTTTCGCGGATCAGGACAATGAAAAAATAAGCCAAAAAAGCCGGCAATGCCTCGGATGTCATGAGTCGGCAACTCCTGCGATTGTCTCTGACTGGAAAAACAGCCGCATGTCGCAGACCACCCCGGATCAGGCCATGGAAGAACCTGAACTCGGCAGAAGAGTATCATTTGAAAGCCTCTCCGAAGATCTTTCCGGTTCCGTGGTAGGGTGCGCTGAGTGCCATACTCTCCAGCCCGAAGATCACGCAGACAGCTTTGACCATGCAGGCAGTCGCGTACACACTGTTGTAACCCCGGATGACTGCGCTGTGTGCCATCCTGCAGAAAGAAAGCAGTACTCTGATAACATCATGTCACAGGCCCACGGAAACCTGGAAGACAATGAAGTATACCAACAACTTGTAACCGCTGCAGCAGGACCTCTTAAATTTGAGGATATGAAGCTCAAACAAGACACCCCTTCTGACCAAACAGATGCGGACTCCTGCCTGTTCTGCCACGGAACCCGGCTGGAGGTGGAAAACACCGAAGAACGCGAAACATCCATGGGTCCGATGGATTTTCCGGTCATCCGGGGATGGCCGAACCAGGGAGTAGGACGGATCAACCCTGACAAAAGCAAGGGCAGCTGCGCTTCCTGCCATCCACGTCACAGGTTTGCGATTGAAACCGCAAGAAAGCCCGAAACATGCTCGCAATGCCACAAGGGCCCGGATGTGCCTGCCTACAAGGTCTACAGCGTAAGCAAGCACGGAAACATATACAACGCGCAGAAAAACTCTGACGAATGGAACTTTTCAGCCGTGCCCTGGACGCTCGGAGAAGACCTGGAGGCACCCACATGCGCCACCTGCCACGTAAGCCTGCTTACGGCAAAAGACGGACAGGTGGTGTCTGAAAGGACTCACAGGATGAACGACAGGCTTGCATGGCGCATTTTCGGCCTGCCATATGCCCATGCACATCCCGAATCCGCTGATACCACAAAAATAGAAAACAAAGACGGCCTTGCCCTGCCCACGGCACTTGACGGAACTCCTGCCGCGGATTTTCTAATATCAGAGGAAACCATGGATGAGCGCAACCGGACAATGCAGCAGGCATGCAGGGGATGCCACAGCGGCGGATGGGTGAAGGGGCATTTCCGCCGCCTTGAAAACACCATAGAGGAAACCAACGCCCAGACCCTTACCGCCACGCAAATTATACAGGAGGCCTGGGAAAGCGGCGTTGCACAGGGGCCTTTTCAGGGCGGCAGCCCGTTTGATGAAACAATCGAACGCATGTGGACGGAAAACTGGCTGTTTTACGCCAACTCCACCAGGTTCGCCTCTGCAATGGGGGGTGCTGATTACGGTGTATTCGCCCAGGGCAGGTGGTATCTCACGCGCAATATCCACGAAATGGCTGATCTGCTTGAATTAAAGACAGGCAGCAAATAATCCGGAGAGCCGTGACGGGATTTGCATGCTCGCGGGTTCATGTATCCCGGCTATCATGTTCTTCCTGGTCTCGGCCCTGGAGACAAGGGATATCACCTCTGATTCGGCAAAATCAACCGCCCTCCCCGCTTTGTCCAGCTTTATAACCTTGCTGTCCTGGCCTCCCGTGTATATGACAAACCTGGATCAAGCCGTACTGACCGGAATCTGCCTGCCGGGTTCATATTTTCATCCCTGCATGGATATGTGCCCGGAAGCCGGAAAGTTCTACCTGCCGGGTGCCGGAACCAGTTAATACTCCGGTTGGCAAAAGCCTGTCAAGTGCAAACAACCGGCCTTCTTAGGATGCTGCAATTCGATTAAAATAGATAAGTTAATCGAAAAAAAATCGTATAAAAGAAATATACCGAGAATCATGGATAACCATCCGGAAATAAATAAATACCTCAGTTGACAATTTTATATTGTTGCGTTATAATTAGATTAATTATATGAGAACTTACACAGGAAATAAAATTCTAATTTCTGATTTTGACTGAACGTGATTTCCGGCAAATCATAGAAGAAAAGGAAAAACAGCCATGGAAAGGGAAAAAAAGACAAACAGCGAATTTATCATCGACGCCCTGCGAACCGGCGAGGAAATGCGGTCTCCTGAAATCACCCAGAAGGTGGCCGATGGATCAGGCAAAAACATTAAAATCCAGGATATTGCAAGCATTCTTGCCAAGCTGAGCAACAACGAAAAATGCGATCTCGGGTTTTTTATACGCAAGAAGAGAACCAACAAGGGCTACACCTACAGCCTGGTGCCGGAAGCCGCGGCCCTGCCGCCTGAAGCATTATACGACCTCACCCGCAAAACCGGCAAGAACAGATATACCCTCGAACAGATAGTCGCTGACCACCCGGAAGTGAAAAAATTCGTAAAAGCCGCGCGTCTTAAAAACCAGGCCACCAAGCAGCCGTCAAAGCGAGGCCGCAAGCCTGCGCCTGCAACACGCACTGTAAAAAAATCGACCTCCGCAGCCAGCTCAGCGAAATCCGAAGAAAACCTCCAGGCCGTTGTAGGCAGACTTGTGGACGAAGTATCCGCCCAGGGAGGGCTAAATATAAACATAAACCTGACAGTGCGATTTGCCGGAATCACCGGCGGGGAATAAACCCGAGCCCCCAGGGGCAGGGACTAAAAAACAATCTGGCGCCGGCATACGCCAAATTTTTACACTGCAATCAATGGTTTATTAAAAAAAAGGAGCCTGAACCATGCGCATTGAGGACTATCGCTTCGGCAGCATGCGCATTGACGGAACTACATACAGACAGGATTTAAAAATAATAAACAATGAGGTAAAACCTGACTGGCGGCGGAAAAGCGGACATACAGTCACCATCGAAGACCTGTCTGACATCACTGGGGCCGAGCCCGAAATCCTGGTGCTCGGCCAGGGCAGCCCGGGCCAGATGAAACCTGATCCGCAGGTGGAAAAGGAACTGGAAAAAAAGGGCATACAACTTATATTAAAGCCCACTGAAGAGGCTGCAAAAGAATTCAACCGCCTCGGGCGGGAAGGTAAAAACATTGCTGCAGGTTTTCACCTGACCTGCTGAACAGCAATTTAACAGATGACAACACAAACAGAAAACAGGATTGCGGTAATACCTGAAAAACAGGGGGCCTGCGAATACATAAAAATAAGCTGCCCCATGCGCTACGGCCTTTACGGAGAAATCCGCACCCAAACCCATATTTTCGGATTCAACAGAAACGGCGAAATCAAGACCATACAGGGCCGCAGCGGGGACTGGCTTACGTCTGCTGAATGGTTAAAACGCACCGCAGGAGGAGACTGGCAGTATTTTTCAGCAGGGGGATATGCCGGTGCATTCAACTATACCGGTGAATACTACATCCCATGCCTGCCCTATCAGACCAATGCGGTTTTCGGGGAAAATGCCTTTCAAAGAAGCGAGGTGAAAGAGGCTTTCACCGCGTGGCACCGGCTGCGGCGGCAAATAGAAAATATTGACCCTGCGGGGCTTTCAGACGCCGAGCAGTCTTTTCTCGCCAGGGTCCGGGAAATGACGCCGGAAAAACTCGGGCAGCGCGGTGGGCGTCTGCACGAAATCATCGGCGGAATGGTAACAGTGCTCCCTCCAGACACCCGGCACGTGGAATATGACGTCGTTCCCGTGACAATTGCAGACGGGTGCCTTTACAACTGCGGTTTCTGCCGCGTAAAAACAGGCCGGGGCTTTTCAGTGCGCTCCCGCAGCAGCGTGACAGATCAGCTCGAGTCACTGAAACAGTTTTACGACAGGGACCTGATCAATTACAATTCTGTTTTTCTCGGCCAGCACGATGCCCTGCACGCGGGCAGAGAGATGATCTGCTTTGCAGCCCGCAAAGCATGGGAGATACTTGAGATCGAAAAATCCTTTATGAAAGGGCCCCGGCTTTTTTTCTTCGGAAGCGCGGATTCAATGCTGGCGGCACACGAAAGCCTTTTTGAGGAACTAAACAGCCTTCCGTTTTCAACATTTATAAACCTGGGACTGGAATCCGGTGATTCAAATACGCTTTCAGTCCTTAGAAAACCACTGAACGCGGAAAAAGTGGCTGATGCATTCGACAGGATGCTGGAGGTAAACCGCAGATACGAAAACGTGGAGATAACCGCCAATTTCGTCATAGGCGACCGACTGCCCGACGCCCACCTGCCATCGATTCTCGAGCTGACCCGCAACAGGCTTGCGCGCTTTTATCCAAAAGGCGCGGTGTATCTTTCACCGCTTGAGCAAATCGGGGATAAAAACCGGATGCTGACGCGTTTTAACGAATTTAAAACCCTCTGCCGCCTGCCCGCTTATATCTACCTGATCCAGCGGCTTTAGGTTCGTGTGGCAAATCCTGTCAGCGGCGCAGCCTTCGGCTGTATTTAAAATATGCCGCGCATGCGCCTTCGCTTGAGACCATGCATGGCCCTACAGGATCGGAAGGAGTACACGATCTCCCGTAAAGCCGGCATTCCGGAGGAGTTTTTTTCCCGGTCAGTATGTCTCCGCAGGAACAACCGTCAGGCATACTGCCGACTGAAGCCGGAAGGGTAAACCTCTTTGCCGCATCCATGTTCGAATACTTTCTTCGAAACCGCAGCCCGCTTTTTTCAATCAAACCAAGCCCCCGCCATTGAGCATCACAGGGTTCAAAAACAGTGTCCATGACTTTTCTTGCAGCGGGATTGCCCTGCCTTGTCACGGCACGGCCGTAGCAGTTTTCCAGTTCCGGGCTGTTTGTTTCCGTCATTTCGGCCAATCGCATAACCCCCTGCAATATGTCTGCCGGTTCAAATCCTGCCACCGCGCACGGGATCCTGTGCTCAGAGAAAAAATCCTCATATGCCATGGTTCCGATAATAACCGAGACATGGCCCGGCAAAAGCAGGCCATCTATATCCACGCCATCGCTGCGCATAAGCGCCCCGAGTGCCGGGGGCACAAGCTTGTGCATGCAAAGCACGGAAAAATTTTCAACCCCCTCTGCCGAGGCTGACAGAACAGCCGCGGCCACTGTAGGGGCTGTGGTTTCAAAACCGACCCCGAGAAAAACAACATTACTGCCCGGATTGCCCTTTGCTATATCCACTGCATCGGATGCGGAATAAACCATTCTGATATCTTTTCCCGCAGCCTTTTCCTGCTGCAGCGAGGAGTTTGAGCCGGGCACGCGCATCATGTCCCCGAAAGTTGCAACTATTGTATTCTTGCGACCTGCAAGATCTACTGCCGCATCTATTTCTCCCTGCGCCGTGACACACACCGGACACCCCGGCCCTGAAACCAGGGAAACGTTTTCCGGCAGAAAAGAGCGTATGCCGTTTTTAAAAATAGATACCGTGTGGGTGCCGCAGACCTCCATTATACGCATCCGGCTTTTTGAAATGCCTGCTATGCGTTCAGCTATACTCCGGCAAAGCCGGGAGTCACGGTATTCTGAAACATGAAGCATAACTTATCAACCTTTCGAATCCGGACCAGGAAAAGATCCTTTGCCGATCATCTCTGCCGCACAAACCGCCTGACCCAGGCTTATGCCTCCGTCATTTGCCGGAACCCGGCGGTTTACAAACACTGAAAAACCTCTTTCTTTCAGGGACTCACACATCCCTTCCAGCAAAACAGCATTCTGAAAAACCCCGCCGCTCAGGACAACCCGTTTAAGGCCCGTTGCCCCGCTTATACGGTCGCAGACATCAGAAAACAGAAATATGATGGTTGTGTGAAATTTTTTACTCACAATCCCCGGAGAGGCACCTTTGAGCAGATCATCCACGATTCCGCGGATCATGGGTGCTGCAGGAATACGGATGATCCCGGTATCTGTTTCATCAAATTCGTATCCGTAGCACCGGGTTTTATCCAGCGGCAAAACACCGCCTGCGGCCTGCATCTCCAGTTTTATCGCAGCCTGGGCCTCAAAATCCACCCTGCTGCAAAGCCCGGAAATTGCAGCAACACCGTCAAAAAGCCTTCCCATGCTCGAAGTCAGGGGGGAATTTATCCTCCTGTTTATCATCTCTGCAGCCACCCTTAGGTATTCAGGACTTATCTCCCTTAAAAACCGCAGGCCCGTGTTCTGCCAGTCTGCCCCGAAAGCCTCAGTCAGATAGCTGAGCCCCATGCGCCATGGTTCCTTAACTGCGGCATCCCCTCCCGGCATGGCGGCATACGACAAATGCGCAGCCCTTTTAAACCCCGCCCTTTCAGCCACCATCACCTCCCCGCCCCAGACCGTTTCGTCAGTGCCGTAACCGGTTCCGTCAAATGCGAGACCTATGACACTGCCCTGAAGATGATGCTCGGCCATGCATGAAACCACATGGGCGTGATGATGCTGAACCGGAATGCATGGCAGGTGCTTTTGTTTGTGCGCGTACCTGGTGGCAAAATAGCCGGGATGCATGTCGCATGCAATAAAGCCCGGTTCCGTATCGGTGATGCGCTTTATATGAGAGATTGTTTTTTCAAAAAAATCAAGAGTGCCGGGGCTTTTAAGATCTCCTATGTGCTGGCTTACAAATGCATGGCTTCCTTTTGTCAGACACACAGTGTTTTTCAGCTCAGCACCGCAGGCAAGAATTTCAGGAACCTGGCAGTCCAGAAATACCGGGGAGGGCGCATATCCCCTGGAGCGGCGAAGAACAAAGGGCCCGCCCTCAGCCCTGCGCACAATGGAGTCATCGCAGCGCACATGTATGCCCCGGTCGTGTACAAGAAAAAAATCAGCTATCCCTGAAAGACGTTCTGCAGCCTCATGGTTTTCAGACACAAGGGGCTCGCCTGACAGATTGCCGCTGGTCATGACCAGAGCCCCGAACCCGTGGGAGAAAAGCAGGCTGTGAAGCGGGGTATAAGCAATCATCACCCCGAAATGCGAGTTGTCAGGAGATACGTTTTGAGCAATCAGGCCCCCGGATCTTTTTTCAAGAAGCACTATCGGGCATCCCGGGGACTCAAGCAGAGCCTTTTCTTTTTCATCCATGACCGCAAATACATCAACTGCGGCAGCGTCAGCAGCCATTATTGCAAACGGCTTTGCCGGCCTGTTTTTGCGCTGCCTTAAAAGCTCCACGGCGGCGCTGCTCTGGGCATCTGCGGCCAGATGAAAACCTCCGAGGCCTTTTACCGCAACAATAAAACCCTGTTTTAAAAGACGCGCCGTCTTTTCTATCGGGTCCTTGCACAAAACCCGGGTCCCTTTTGAATCAATCAGCCACGCGCCGGGGCCGCAGACCGGACAGGCATTTGCCTGGGCGTGAAACCTCCTGCTTTCCGGGTTTTTGTATTCCGCAAGGCAGTCTGGACACATTTCAAAATTTTTCATGGAGGTTTCGGGACGATCATAGGGGATATCCTCCACGATTGTGTATCTGGGCCCGCAGTTTGTGCAGTTTATAAACGGGTAGGCAAAACGGCGGTCATCAGGGTCATAAAGCTCCGCCAGGCAGTCGCTGCACACCGCCACATCCGGGGAAATCAGTGCTGTGCGCTTATGCTCGGACGTGCTTTGGCGGATGGAAAAATCGGTGAAACCATTGTAGACGGCATGGATTTTATTGATACCGGTGATCTGCGATAAAGGCGGGGCTTGCGTACGCAGCCGGCATACAAAATCCTCCAGCTCACGCGGCCGACCCTCAGCGTGTATATGAACGCCGGTTGCGGTGTTTGCCACAGTGCCCTTCAGCCCCAGCCGGCCTGCAAGCTGGTAAACAAAAGGCCTGAAACCCACGCCCTGTACGATACCGGTTACGGTAACGCTCAGGGCTGTGCCGTTCACTGGTGCTGATTTGCAAGCCGGGGCTTGTGTTTCACCGCTGGTCATTTACATCGCCGGGCAAAAAGACTTCCCGCATAAGCTTCAGGGTAGACAGGGCTTCAGCTTCATCAATTACCTGGATTGCATATCCCGCATGCACGATAACGTAGTCTCCCACCTGTGCGCCTTGCACAAGCATAAGACTGGCTTTGCGCTGCACCCCGTCAACGTCTATGGTTGCGGTTTCTGAGTCGATATCAATTATCCTGGACGGAATGGCAAGACACATGGGCATACCTCAACCTTGGTTGCCGGAGACTCAGACGGCTGTCTCCGTTATTATTACACGGTTTTTAGCCTACGATATCTTAAAAATTTTTCCAAGGAATTTCATTGCTCAATTATGGCACATTATTTGCTTTACTTTTTGCAGGTTGATTAGTCCTCCTGAATTGTCAACCTCCCTTGATCAGCAGGCGCACCGGCAATTGCCGGCCGGTCGCCTGCTGATTTTTTTTGGCCGGACGCGCCGAAGCGTTACTTTAACGTTACAGTGGTTACTTATAACGCTGATTTTTAAAGGCCTCACAAGCTTAAACTCCGCCACCCCGGCAAGCCACTGTATCAGTTTTAAGTGGCACGGTTATTGTAAAGTAATCGCCGGGATATTTCAAAAGCAATAAAAGGAGGAGAAAATGGGCAAGTGCGTAAACCATCCCGAAAGAGAAACCAGCTATAAGTGCATGAAGCATAACATATACTTCTGCGATGAATGCCTGGAATGCCTGGATCCTGAACTTTACTGCAAATACAGAAGCTCATGCCCCATCTGGTTTCTGAGCAAGGGCGCGCAGAACCTTGACAAAAACGAAAAAACAGCAGACGACAGCGGGCGCGAATTCCGTGTCGAGTTTTCACCGGACGAAAAATCAGTTTCCGTACCTGCCGGATCGACCCTTCTTGATGCGGCAAAAAAAGCTGATGTTTATATCAACGCCTCGTGCAACGGCAAAGGCGCATGCGGCAAGTGCAAGCTTATCGTGACCTCGGGTGACGTTGAAAAAATAGAAACCCCCTTACTTTCAGACAATGAAAAGCAGAAGGGATATGTACTTGCCTGCCAGACCCGGATTAGGGGACCGGTTTACGCTAAGGTGCCGGAGGAAACCATAGAAAGAAAGCTAAAGGTTGCAGGCATGGGCAGGGAAGTAACCGAAAAGCTGCAGGGACTTGTAAATGACATCTCCCCCATGCTTGAAAAAATCCCGATGGAGTTGTCCCCGCCCACACTGGACGACGCTGTAAGCGATCTTGACCGCCTCAAGCGGGGGTTAAAGAAGCAGGGTGTAGATACCGAAAGGCTTCATGCCAGACTTTCTGTTCTTCGCCAGCTTGCGGCAGCTCTCAGGGATGAAAAATGGAAAACCACGGCCTCCGTGCTGCACAGGGACTGCTCAAGCGAGGTGGTCTCAGTGGAACCGGGCAATTTGAAGGCAGATTCCCTGGGCCTGGCTGTTGATATCGGGACCACATCAATAGTGGTTTATCTTGTGGACATGACAGACGGCCGGGTTATTGCTGCAACCTCAGGTCATAACCGGCAGGCCTCGTGCGGAGACGACATTATAAACCGTATTGTGTGCGCTGAAAAAGAAGGGGTCAAAAAACTGAGCAAACTGGTTCTGTCCACTATAAACACCCTGATCCAGGAAGCAGTCGAGGGTGCGGGAGCTGACTACAGGGAGATCAAAAACATTGCCATCGCAGGCAATACCACCATGACTCACCTTCTGCTCAAAATCGAGCCCAGGTATATCAGGCGCGAGCCATATATTCCGTCAATTTCCGAATTTCCGGTCCTAAAGGCCGGAGAAATAGGGCTCAAAACCGACCCTGACGCAGGGGTGTTCATCATGCCGGGGCCTGCAAGCTACGTGGGCGGAGATATTGTATCAGGGGTTCTCTACACCGGGCTTCACCAATCAGAGGAGCTTACCCTTTTTATAGATGTAGGAACAAACGGCGAGATAGTCCTGGGCAACAGGGACTGGATGATTTGCGCATCCTGCTCCGCAGGCCCCGCGTTTGAAGGCGGTGGAATCCGCTGGGGGATGCGGGCCGAAGAAGGCGCAATCGAAAGCGTTGAAATCGACCGGCAAACCTGCGACGCACATGTCCATACAGTGGCAGACGCTCCAGCCCGTGGAATCTGCGGCACCGGAATGATCGACCTGATATCTGAAATGATGTTTGCAGGCATAATAGACCAGCGTGGCAAATTTCAGCTCGGGGGCGACCACCCCCGCATGGGGTCTGTAGGAGATGAACCTGCATATATACTGACTTTTGCTGATCAGACACCAATGGAGGAAGATATTGTGTTCACGGAATCTGACATCGACAACCTGATCCGGAGCAAGGGTGCGGTATACGCGGGTTTTACCGTGCTTTTAAACGAAGTCGGGGTGAGTTTCGACATGATAGACCGCGTCATAATCACAGGCGGTTTCGGCCAGGTTCTCGATATTGAAAAATCAGTATCCATAGGCCTGCTGCCGGACATGGACCGCAGCAGGTTTCACTATTACGGCAACAGCAGCATTGCAGGGGCCTACATGGGCCTGCTTTCAGATAGCAGAAGAAAAGAAGCAGGCAAAATCTGCAATGCCATGACATACCTGGATTTTTCAACCAACACGGCTTTCATGGACCAGTTCACCTCAGCGCTGTTTCTGCCCCACACCAACATGGAAGAATTTCCAAGTGTGGCCGCGGAAAGGAAAAAACTGTCAAACTAGCCGGACCGGGAAGGCTTTGCACGTCCAGAAGGGCGTCCATGGCTTCCCGGCTTTTTTCTGGTGGAAAATGGAAAGGGGGAGCAGAACCTTAATCATTGTATTTTAGAAAAATCAAACATGACGCTTTAGTAAAAAGCTATCTGTACCGCCACGGCGGTATTTTTGCAGGAAGG
>JAWLEU010000052.1:0-12923 GCA_041685965.1 Desulfosalsimonas sp. | reverse complement strand
CAGCACCGGCCGCCCCCCTGAAACCAGGGCGATGTTGATGGTAAACTCCCCGTTTTTCTTCACAAACTCCTTGGTGCCGTCCAGCGGATCAACTATCCACAGCTGCTGCCACTGCCTGCGTTCTTTATAAGATATTTCCCGGCCTTCCTCGCTTAACAAAAAAATCCCGGTGCCTGAAAGCCGGGCTGAAATGATGTCATGTGCGCGCCTGTCTGCCAGGGTAAGAGGCGAATGATCCTGTTTTTCCTCCACCTCAAAATCCTGCTCATAGACTTCCAAAGCAGCCGCCCCGGCCTCCATGGCAGCCTTAACCGCGACTGTGAGATACTGAGAAGCCTCCATATGTCTTGCACCTTTTATTGGGTGATAAATGAGTTGTCGCCTCTACTGCGTATTTCCCGGACTAAACCAAACCTTGAAACGAGTCAATTGGAAAATCGGCCACATCAGATAATATCCGCGCGGATGACCCGGAAAAATCTGTTATGCTGAAGCATGCGGCAGGCCAAGGCTGGGCCATAAGCCGGGCACGGGGCATAAAAGACCAGTTTAAACAATAACCGCCCGGGCCGTGGCAGCTTGCTTTGCCCGGAGTTTTTTATTGCTTTGACTCTTCGGGCCCCTCGTCCTGTTCGTCCTGCTCCTTTTCCTCCAAGACATCCTTTGAGGCCTCTAACTCTGAGCCGCTCTGCAGTCCGGGCTCCCCGGTTTCTTGTTTTTCAGGCGATGAAAAATCCTGTTTTTTGTCACTGTCTGCAATGTACATCGGAGGAGCAGTACCTTCCTTGTCAACTCCGAACCAGACTGTGCGATGGGGGAAGGGAATTTCTATGCCTCTTTCATCGAAAACCCGTTTCATACGCTCAAGAAATGCCCGCCGAACCCCGAAATGCCGCATGGGAAGGGTTTTTATTCGCACGCGGATTTCTACTGCGGAATCACCGAGGTCATTCAAGCCGAATAACTCCAGGTCTCCGATAATATAAGATCCCAAAAGTTCGTCGTTGCGAAGTTCAACCGCAACATCCTGGAGGGCCTGAACCACATGGCCGTAGTTTTCACGGTAGGCAACCCCTGCATCGATGAGCGCATAGCCGTAGTCCCGGTTGTAATTGCTCACAGTGGTTACCTCTCCAAAGGGTACCACGTGAACGGTAGCTGAAAGATCCCTCAGCTTGACAGTCCGCACGGAAAGGTGCTCTACTGTACCGCTGTGACCGCCTGCTTCCACCCAGTCGCCCACGGTGATTGCGTCTTCAAGAAGTAAAAATGCACCTGTGATTACGTCTTTTACCAGGGTCTGGGCCCCGAAGCCGATGGCCAGACCGAGAATGCCGGCACCTGCAAGCAGCGGTGCAATGTTAACGCCGAGTTGCGACAATACAAGCATTCCGCCAATTATCACAAGTACGATTCGAACCACGTTTTTCAACAGCGGCAGAAGTGTCTGTTTTCGTGTGTTCCCACCCCCTTCCGCGGCTTCACGGGCCAAAGAGCGCTCTATAAAGGCGCTGACAATCTCCCACAGCAGAAAAGCGCCCGCGATTATAAGCAAAAGCGTTACCAGGTCACCGACAACGACCGCCCCTGCAGAGGAAAACAACCAGTCGAGCGTCCCCAGGCCCCATACATGAAGTACGGCAAAGGCCGCCACCACGTAGACAACTCCCTTGAGCACACCGCGGACAGCAGGCTGATAGCGGTTTACCCGGGATTCCAGGTCTGGGTATGCAGCCTTGATGTCTTCGCTTATCTGAAACAATCTGTCCACACCTTTATGCACCAGGCGTGCCAGAAGAAAGGCGGCACCAATCACAGCAATGGTCATGGCAAGCCCTGAAACCAGAAATAAAAAAGCCCCTTCGATTTCAAGCACCCATGCTGCAAAAACTCCCACGATTACAACTACGGCTGCTATATGCCAGAAGTCCCCCAGCCGGTTGCGCAGGGTCAATAGCATACGCCGTGCCCCGCGCCTGAATTCTTTTTCGTCTGCCCTGCCGGGTGGCGCCTTTTCACCGTGCAGCCATACGGCAACCTCGTTTTTGTTCTGCAGCACCAGAACCACAAGCATTGCGGTGACAGCGAGGCCCAGAAACTTCAACAGAAAAACGTGCAGAGCCTCCGGCGCTCCGGCAAGCAGGACTGCCTCAAGGATGAAATAACCGTATACGCCCAGCCCTGCAATACGCCTAATCCAGATGTAGAGATAAAAAGACGATTCTTCGGTTATGCTGAGAACGCGAAGAGACGGCGCCCGTGGAATCAAAACAATCCTGAATACGGCAAGAATGATTCTTGCCAGCACGCTTGCATTTATCAGAGTCAATGCAATCAGCCGGGGTTCGTAGCTCATGGCCGCAAAGGGCAGCATTGCATAGGCTGCTGCTGCAAAAACCGCAATGGGTATGATTTCAAGAAAAATACGGACTGCTGAAAGAAGCACCCGCAATGGAATGATGTCTGCCTGCTGATTTTCCACTGCGCGGCACTGTCTTTTCAAAATGCGCCTGGCAATCCACTCGGCAATAAAACCTGCAAGCAGCACCAGCAGAATCCAGCCGGCCATCTTTGCCCAGAGTATCAGGTTATCCGGATTCCGGACCATGACAGCCAGTTGACCGGCCAGATCCGGAATCGCAAGAAATCCCTGCCCTGCCTCGTTGAGCTGGTCGGTCGCACGATCCATGTATTCGGACACAGTCGAAAGAACACCTCCTCCGGCATCCTCCTGCCCGGTTGACGCAGCCTGCGGACCGCTTTTCCCTGAAGCGCTTTGTGATGCTGCACCAGTAGCCGCTCCTCCTGCAAGAACAAGTGGCAGAAAAACGGCAAGGACAACAACCCATCGCGGCAGCGAAATTTCTCTCATGGCTTCTCCTTTATTTGAGACGAACTTGATGGCACCGTAAAAACCTACCTGCACCGCTTCGGCGGTATTTTTACAGGCTTATCGACCTTGACTGTGTATATTCCAAAAGCTACAGGACTTCGTCCCGAGGATTTTTCCGGCAGAATCCGCTGTATATATGAATATCAGATTCATTGTAACATCGGGCGCCTTTTTCATCAATAAAGTTGCACATTAAGCGGTTGGAAACAAACAAGGATTAATGTTATAAGCAGGAAGGAAAAAATACAGTTAATAAACCGGGTCCTTCGCCAAAGACATGATATGATAAAAGGATCTCTGCTCAAAGACATACCGGATAAACTGCCGGAAGAACTCATCGACACATTGTGCTCTGATCGGAATGTGACCATAGAGCGCATAGTCTCCAGAGGGCACGCTTCGCCGGAAGGGTTCTGGTACGATCAGGAAAAAAATGAGTTTGTACTGGTTATCAAGGGAAGCGCAGGCATTAAAATTGAAAACAGGCATGATATTGTGGTCATGAAGGCGGGCGATTATATCGAAATCGGCGCGCACTTAAAACACCGTGTGGAATGGACGGATTCTGACTGCGAAACTGTCTGGCTTGCGGTGCATTACTGAAATCATCCTTATACTTTTTTTACCAGGTGCCTTCAGGAGGGAGCCGGTGCAGCCTGTGATCGGAAATCAAACGAATTCACACTGGATCAGGATACAGAAAAAATGGTAATGTTTCCCTGGTTCTGCCGGCACATGAAAGTGAAATAAAAAAATGGAGTGATTTATGGGCAAAAAAGACAGAATCGCTTTTGGAATCTACCTTGTGGTTGCCCTGGCCTTTCTTGTATTTGCAATTGTTTATCTGACCTGCCAGAGCTTTATGCCTTATCATCAGCAGGCCGCAGGCATGAACTGGGATCAAATAAGCCCGGGAATGCAGGTTTTGATTCAGGCCCTTATGAAAATGACTGCAGCAGGCTTTTTTGTGATCTCGTTTTCAATGCTCATCCTCCTGTTTATTCCCTTCAGGCGCGGGCAGCAGTGGGCGCACCGGGCAATTGCCCTGCTGGGATTAATATGGAGCGGTATGTCTTTATACGTCACCTCAGTGGTTGCCGTGAAAACCCAGGCATCACCCCCTTGGCACGCTGCTGCCGCAGGGGCTGCATTAATTATAACAGCCTTTATAATCTCTCCGGGTTCCGGCAAAAAGCAGTTAACCAGAGCATAGGATCTTAAAAGGGAGCTAAAACATGCCGTATGTAAACATAAAAATCACGCGTGAGGGCGCCACCAGCGAGCAGAAGGAACAACTCATCCACGGAGCCACCCGGCTGCTTGCAGACGTGCTTGGGAAAAATCCTGAAACAACCGTGGTGGTGATAGAAGAAATCGACACCGACAACTGGGGCATAGCCGGGCAAAGCGTCACGCGAATCCGGCAGGGAGATGACCGGGGATAGGCAGCACTGTATTTCAAAGAAATCAATCTAAACCATGCATACAATTAAATATACAGTTTTCATAGTATTGCTCATACCCGGATTGTTACATGCCGGGGTTGATTTGGTCAGTGTGGATAAATCAGAACGTAAAATGTACCTGATGGAACGCGGAAAGGTCATCAGGGAATATGACGTCGCCCTGGGTCAAAATCCCAGGGGCCACAAGCAGCAGCACGGAGACAACAAAACCCCTGAGGGGGTATACACACTGGGCGACAAAAAAGAGGACTCATCATTTTATCGCGCAATGCATATCAGTTATCCCAATGAAACCGACACAATGAATGCCGAAAAAAAGGGGGTTTCTCCCGGAGGCTTTATTATGGTGCACGGCCTGCCTAATAAAATGGAGTGGTTTGCTCCTTTAAACAAGGAGATTAACTGGACAAACGGCTGTATTGCCCTTACAAACAAGGAAATGGACGAGTTCATGGAACTCGTTGAAACAGGTACGAAAATAAAAATAGAATGGTAAACCGCCCTGCACTTCTGTCCGGCCTGTTTGACTTTCCTCAGTAAGGTTATTAAAATAGGAAAAATGAATACGCTTCCAAGATCACCGGTCAGGATCCTGCTTGCCGTACTGGCGTGTGTCTTGTTTTTCTCTGCCGCCTGCGATCGTCAGGAGGAGGCCCGGGAAATAGACCTGAGCCGGCGCAGCCAGGTGAGCAAACAGAAGGAAATGGATTCCCTGACCTACGCGTGCCTGCCGCAGTACTCGCACAGAGTGTCGTTTTCAAGACACCACCTGCTCATTGAATATATCCATGAAAAGACCGGACTTTCCATCCGCCAGGTCTTTCCTGACACATTTAAAGAGCATGTTCAAATGGTCGGGGACGGAGAAATAGATTTTTCCTTTTCCAATCCCCTTGTCTATACCCGTATTGCAGACCGTCACCAGGCAAAAGCCTTTGCCCGGATTGTTGAAAAAAGCGGCGATGCTGACTTCAGGGGCCAGATTATATGCAGGGCTGACAACAAGGCTATTAAAAACATAGAAGATTGCAGAAATAAACGGTGGATTGCTGTGGACCCTTCTTCTGCTGCAGGATACCTTTTTGTCCTGGACCATTTTTTCAGACACGGCATTTCGAGAAACGATTTCAAGGAGATTTCCTTTGCCAAGGGGCCCGGCGGCAAGCAGGAAAAAGTTGTCCAGGCGGTCTACCTGGGACAATCCGACATTGGTTCCATAAGAGAAGGAACACTTGAAATGATGAGTGACAGGGTGGATCCCGACGAGATCCGCGTTATTGACAGCACCCGTAGATTTCCCAGCTGGGTTTACGCAGCCAGGAAAGGACTGGACCCTGATGTGGTTAAAAAGGTGCAAAAGGCCTTAGCAGGGCTTGATCCGGATAAACCCGAGCACCGCAGGATGTTGAAGCAGGCCAGTTTCAGGAAAATCATACCTGCAACAGACCAAGACTTTGACCCCATAAGACAGCTCAACACCAAGGTTGAAGGAAGACTGAATGATTAGGAGGCCTTCTTACATACAAAGGCTGAAAATAAAAACCAAGCTCCGTCTAGGTCTGTCAGCAGTAATCCTTTGCCTGGTCCTTATCCTGGGAGTCATAGGGACCCATGTGGCCTCAAACGAGCTTATAAGGGAAAACCGGGAGCGCGGCAGGGTAATGGCCTCCAATCTTGCCTACAGGTCGGAGGAGCCCCTGCTGGCCATGGATTTTCTGCGCCTGAAAAACCTGGTCGACGAGATGAAGGAGGCCAATTCTGACCTTGCCTATGCATTTATCCAGGACCGTACAGGAAGTGTGCTTGTGCATACATTCGAGCAGGGATTCCCCGTTCAGCTGCTGGAGGTATATGACAACAGCAGTCCGCAATCCGCTCACAAAAGCAGGCTTCTTTCCACTGAAAAAGGCAAAATCCGTGATTTTGCCAGGCCTGTAAAACTCGAGGGCAGGGAGCTCGGCACAGTGCGGATCGGGATGCACAGGCACAGGCTGGAAAGCATGATAACCCGGCTGAGCCTCTGGATTGCGGGGCTGACCGCTGGAGCAACCATCGTCGCCCTGGTGGTGGCTTCCTGGTTTTCATCAAAATTCACACAAAGAATAAAGACACTTACCGAGTCAGCCAATGAAGTAATCAGGGGCAACCTGGGGGTTCATTCCGCAACGGTTCCCAAAAGGCAGTGCTGGGAGATCAACGAATGCGGGGCCGAATCGTGTCCCGCCTACGGCGATACCCGGCGCAGATGCTGGTATATTACCGGCACTCTGTGTCCTTCCTATCATCCTGACACTGCCCGGCAGGAGCAGAACCGGAAACACGGCTTCAGCTGTCTTAACTGTCCTGTGTACCAGCAGAATTCAGGCGATGAAATACAGGAGCTGGCTGAAGCTTTTGATTATATGGCCATGACCCTGGAAAAGAGAAAGGAGCAGACCCGGCAGGCTGAAAGAGAACTTTCCAGGCAAAAGGAAGTACTGCGCACAACCCTTGATGTAACCCCCGACATGGTTGCCCTGCAGGACGAAAATCTCACCTATCAGGCAGTAAACAAGGCTTTCTGCTCGTATTTCAGGCTAAGTGAATCAGAAATCCTGGGCAGGAAGGATTTTGACATTTTCACCGAGTTCCAGGCTGACCAGAACTATCATGAGGACATGCAGATACTTAAAACAGGCAGGCCGCTTTCCAAGGAAATCAGCGTAACCCAGGGAGAAACGGTTATATGGTTTCATGTTCTCAAGGTTCCGGTGTATACAGAGGGCCGGATTTCCGGACTTCTGCTAACTGCAAGGGATATCAGCGTCATCAAGCAGTACCAGGAGCGCCTTGTGCAGTCTCAGAAAATGGAGGACCTGGGCCGCCTGTCCGGAGGTATAGCCCACGAAATAAACACACCCCTGGGGATAATACTCGGATACGTGCAAATGCTGCTCGAGGATGTCGAGCCTGACAGCCGGATGGCCGAGGACCTGCGGACTGTTGAAAAACAGACCAGGATCTGCAGCAATATTGTCTCCGACCTGCTGGGCTTTTCAAGGCAGAGCCAGACCACCCGCAGCGAGGTGGATATCAATGAGTCGATCCAGGAAGTGATCTCTTTAGTTGAGCATACCTTCGGCTTAAACAGGGTGAAGATCCTGCGTGAATTTGACCCCAATATCCCGGAAATCGAGGGAGACAAGGACAAGTTAAAGCAGGTCTGGCTCAATCTTTTAAACAATGCATTTGACGCAATAGAACAAGACGGCTGTATCCGTTTCACCACAAAGCTGTGCGCCCACAGAAGGAGGGTGGCGATAACCCTTACCGACACAGGACCGGGCATAAAACAGGAAATTTTAAACAGGATTTTCGATCCTTTTTTTTCCACCAAACCCGTGGGCAAGGGAACAGGTCTGGGTTTGTCAGTGACATTCGGAATTATCAAGGACCACGGAGGCAGAATCAACGTCTTAAGCCCTGCTCCCAAGGAATATGTGCAGGCAATGCCTGATGAGGGCATGCCGCCGGGGCCGGGGACAGTATTTCTTGTGGAACTGCCGCTCTGGCACATGAAACTGCCCGAGGAAGAATGCGAGGAACTGGGGCTGCCCCTGTCAGCCCGGGAAACATAACCCTATTTACGGAGGCGGCAAGATGAGCAACATAATGGTGCTCGACGATGTAGAGGACGCGGGAGCAATGATCAAGAGAATCCTTGAACGAAAGGGCCATTCAGTGGCCGTATTCACAGAGGAACAGGATGCAATCGATTACGTTAAAAAGCAGAAAGCAGACATTGCAATTCTTGATATCAAGCTTAAAAAAATGAGCGGAGTGGAGGTTTTAAAACAGATAAGACAGGCGCGGCCTGAAATAGAAGTCCTGATGCTCACCGGCTATCCCACGCTTGAAACAGCCAGGGAGGCGATGAGCCACGGGGCCAGGGAGTACCTGGTAAAGCCCATAGACAAAAACGAGCTTGAAGAAAAAATCCAGGTTATAGTTGAAAACCGGAGTTCAGCCTGATGCCGGATAGGTGCGCAGAGTCGGCAGCCGGGCAGCATCCTTTAACCCGCGGCCAGCAGATACGCTGCCAGATAAAGCATACACTGGAAAACTGGTTTTTTAAAACCTGTTTTCCCGGCCTGCTGATCAAAAAAAAATACAGTGCCTTCCAGCGACTCCGGCATGGAGACAGAAGCGCGCTGGAACTTATTTCAGGACTTGAGGAAATAAGGCAGAAAAGCCTTGTGTGCGATCTCGAATACATAAGGCATCAATCAGGGCTTCTGGACAAGGAAGTCAGGACTCTGGTGGAATCGCTCATAGCATTCAATCCGCTCAAATACGCCCTGCTGCGCAACTACCATCGCAAATACGCCTTTTATGCAGACCTCTGCCTTATGGAAGATGATCCCGAAACCGGCCCGCCATATGTTCTCGGACTTGACCCGGAGCTTTCCGAGGATCTGGCGGGAGGAAAAGCTGCTGAGCTTTCTTTTCTTCTTGGTAACAATGATTTTTCGGTCCCGCCGGGGCTGGTTATCACCACAAGGGCTTTTAACCTGTTTCTTAAAAAAAACCGGCTGCTTCCTGTTATAAGGCAGCAGTTGTCAAGGCTCGGGCCTGACAGCCATGACACGATTCATAATGTCAGCCGGATAATCCAAAACAGACTTATGGAAGCGCAAACTCCAAATGAGCTCAAAGAGCAGGTTACAGCCGGACTGCATCAAAAAGGCCTTGAAAACACAGAACTTGCCCTGAGAAGCAGCGCAGTCGGAGAGGATCTGCAGGCGTCGTTCGCAGGCCAGTTTGAAAGCCGCCTGGGCGTATCGCCTGACGGCATTTTTCAAGCCTACAAAGAAGTGGCTGCAAGCAAGTACAGCCCGCATGCCCTTTACTACAGGATGAGCAGGGGCTTTACAGACTCCATGACCCCAATGGCTGTACTGATCATGCCCTTTATCCGGGCAAAGACAAGCGGCATTCTCTACACCGCTGAACACAACAGCCCTGACCGGGCCTCGGTTCACATGGTTTCCGGCAGCGGGGAAAAACTGGCTGCAGGCGCAAAATACCAGGCTGCATCAAGGTTTGATAAAAAAAGGCGGGAACTTGTTCAGGACTCTCATGACTGCCCATTGGAACCGGATACCTTAACCACTGTGTTTGAAATCGGGGAAAAACTCGAAGAGCTTTTCGGGGTCCCCCAGGATGTGGAATGGATTGCGGACGGAAAAGACAGGATATACATCCTGCAGTCAAGACCGCTGCGCATGTCCGAGCCTGAAAAGCCCTGCCGCCAAGAAGATTACCCGGAAAGCTCTGTACTGGCACGCGGACAATGGGTCAGCACAGGCCGAGCATCAGGAAAGGTGCATAAACTAAAAGATATCAAATCAATTTCTCAAATCCCGCAAAACGCGGTTCTGGTGACAGATGAACTCCCCCCGGCACTGACCCTTGCCCTGGGCAGAGTGGCTGCGGTGGTTGCGGAAAAAGGCAGCCCTGCCTGCCATTTTGCCTCTGTGGCAAGAGAATCGAAAACTACTGCAATATGCAGTGCCCCGGGCGCAATGTCTCTTCAAGACAATCAGATTGTAAGCATTGACGGCGACAGCGGCCTTGTTTTGGACGGGGCCTTATTCGATACCCGGACAGGTCCGCCTGAACCGGACCAGCCGGATTCGCCGGTGATGAAAAAACTTTCAGAGGCACTAAGGTTTATTTCTCCTCTAAGTCTGCAGGATCCCGAGGCAGACGATTTTTCAATCCGGTCCTGCAAGAGCCTTCATGATATTGTCCGCTACGTTCATGAAGCCGGTGTAGGGGAAATGTTCTCGCTTGTGGGAAGGCGCGGCCTTGACAGTTATATGTCCAAACGCCTGGATTCCGGCATTCCCCTTGTAATGCACGTGCTCGATGTCCACAGCGGTCTTATCAGCAGCGGCAAATCCATAAAAACAGTCAAGATGGAACATGTCAAAAGCCGGCCCATGAGGCAGTTGTTTGCAGGACTGGCGTCTCCCGCGGTTCAGTGGGACAGCAGCGTTCTACACTATGACTGGGACGCATACTCTAAAAGCTCAGCCTCTTTTGTGGATGTTGAAAAATCTACCCTTTTCAGCAGTTACGCCATACTGGACAGGGAATACCTGCACGCCCTGCTGCGTTTCGGTTATCATTTTGCGGTGCTCGATACCGTTGCATGCCCCCGGCCTGAGCACAACTACATACATTTCAGCTTCAAGGGAGGCGGAGGAAATCAGCAGCAGAAGTTTCTGCGTATCGAACTTATTAATCTCATTCTTGAGCATTTCGGTTTTTCCGTTCGCACAACAGCCGATTTCCTGGAGGCCTTTTTTGACAGAAAATCCATGGAGGATACCGGGGTCAATCTATCAAGGCTCGGCATTGTTCTGGGCAAAACAGTGCTGCTTGACATGCGGCTTGAAACCCCTCAGCAGGTGGGATCGCTTGCAGAGGAAATCACAGAGGAAGTAAATGGTTTTTTCCCTGTTTAAGAAAAAAAACGACAACGTCTACTCCATGACCTGGGTTTCGCCGCAGCTGGCCGTGGGGCACGCCCCTATGTCCGTGGCCGAACTCGACAGCATAAAAAAACAGGGAGTAAAGGCAATAATGAACCTGTGCGTGGAACTCGAGGAGCTGGCACAACTGGAACAGGAACACGGGTTCGAGGTTTATTATCTGCCCATCATGGATGAAGGATACCCGGAACTCGACGAACTCGACAAGGCCCTTGACTGGCTCGACGAATCAATATATCTGGGCAGAAAAGTCCTGGTTCACTGCCGTTTGGGAATCGGAAGAACCGGAACCGTGGTGTTTTCATACCTTCTGCGCAAGGGCCTGGACAGAAAAAGCGCAGTAAAAAAGATGCGCGGTCTTCGCGCCAGGCCCACTGAGCAGCCCCAGAAACGGTTTTTGCACCTTTACGGAAAAAAAGAAAAGCCGCTAAGCATATGCGAACCCTCATTGGTACCGGAGAGCAGATTCGAATTAAAACCCTATTTTGACCAGGTAAAAGATCTGCTGGCAGACACAGAGTCTGATGTGCCCCATGAAGCTGCCCGGTGCGGCAAACACCACACAGAATGCTGCCTGAGGCCGGTGAGGCTGTCGCTTGCGGAGGCGGTTTACCTGCAATTTTCATTAAACAGTGAATTAGGCCGAGAGTTAAGACAGGAAGCCATCAGCCTGGCCCTCCGGGCAGAGGCCGCTGACTGCCCTATTGTCAGAGACGGCCGCTGCCTGCTCTATGAGTTCAGGCCTGCCGTATGCCGGGTATTTGACCGCCCCGGCCCTGAAACAGGGGTGCCCAGACAGCAGGCTGAGGCCTTGCAGACCCTGTCAGACGAGATACTCGAAATCTTTTTGGAATCAAAAACCGCCCAGTCCGCCCCTGAATTCAACCTGTCAGAGGTGGTTTCCGGAAAATTCGTGCAAAGATTTTTCCATCTGCTTCCAAACCATAAATAGACCGGTTAAAACAATGCCACGCAATGTGGTCTTCGGGGTTTCCAGGCTTGACATAAGAAAAGTATGCTGCAATATATTTATTTTCACCGGCAGAAGGCATCTTTACAGGAAACCTTGATAAAACAGTGACATAATGAACCAGGACCGCGGCCAACAGGAAGAAAAGCACATCCGCTACCAGATCGCGGGATGGTTTCTTTTTATCATCTGCGCAATACTTTTTGCCGCCTCGGCCCTGAAAAACCGCGATATGCTGACATTCGCCGGGAGCATCGTTTTTCTGGGCGCCTGCATTGTTTTTCTGATTCCTCTGCTCGGCGCACAAAAAAGCGGTAAATGACCCGGACTCTCTGACTAATATTCAATTTTTCAGCCCAAGCTGAAAGGGTTTTTGATGATGACTGAAAATCCTCCCACTCAGTTCGCCCCGGCCGGAAAAAGCACCCAGGAGACGATCGAGCGTCAGAAAGCGGTCATACACGACTATCTCGGTCCTCTCAGCTCTCTTTATGATGCGGTCGTTTCTGAAATTATTCTTATAGTCAATCAAAACAGGCAGATCGTATTTTTCAACTCGCTTTTCCCGTCCCTGGTGGATGCCCGGGACCCGCAACGCCTCTACGGCATGCGTCCGGGCGAAGCCTTCGCGTGCGTCAATTCCTGCAAAACTTACGGTGGCTGCGGCACTACGGAGTTCTGCTCGAAATGCGGCGGCGTAAAAACAATGCTGACAGCACTCAATAACCAGTCGGATATCCGGGAATGCAGGATACTGAGGCATAATCACCCGGAAGCCATAGAGCTTCTGGTGAGAAGCACACCGCTTGTAATCGGGGAAGAACTCTTCAGCATAGTTGCCATCACCGACATAAGCCATGAAAAGCGCAGAAGGGCGCTTGAACAAATCTTTTTCCACGATGTTATGAATACCGCCGAAAGCATCAACATGTTTGCCCGGATACTGGATTCAGATCCGGGCGGCAATGAAGCTGATTACAAAAAAAACCTGATTGCAGGTATCAGCCAGTTAATCGAGCAGCTCAGGTCCCAGAAGTCACTAATGGATGCTGAAA
>JAWLEU010000051.1:0-13101 GCA_041685965.1 Desulfosalsimonas sp. | reverse complement strand
GTCACACTCCTGGTCTCAGGCAAGTCCGCTGATGAAGGCGGTGAAGACAGGATTACAGAAGACCTGCAAAGCGAGATTGAAACCGCTGTCAGCCAAGGAAATCTGTCTCCCTCGAGGCTTGCCGCTGACCTGGCCCGCAAATACGGGGTCAGGAAAAATACCGTATACCGCATTCTCCTCGATTTTCAAAACCGCAGTCGATGATTTGAAATTTCCTTTAAGGGGTCTATATTTCAGATAAAGATTTTTTACGAAGCCATCAATTTTGTGTAAAGAGAAAAGGGGCTGCGTTTATGAAAAAATATGTGGTCGTTGGCTGCGGAAGACTCGGGACCGCGCTTGCCCGTTACCTGGCTGAAGCCGGATACAGGCCCGCCGGTTTTGCAAGCCGCAGCATTTCATCTGCAAAGCGGGCTGCCGCTGCTGCCGGCTCGGACGTGCCTGTCTCGGTCCTGCCCTGGGAAGTTACGGAAAAAGCTGACATTATAATGATAACCACCCCTGATGGTGTAATCAGGGAAACAGCAGGCAAAATAGCTGAATACGAAGGGGTGGCAAAGGGGGCTGTGGTGCTTCACTGCAGCGGGGCCCATGCCTCAACAGAGATCGAAGGGTTGAAAAAGTGCGGGGCAAGCATCGGAAGCCTGCATCCGCTTCAGAGTTTTGCTGCGCAGGATGTGGAAAAAAGTCCTTTTGCCGGTATTATGGCTGCAGTGGAAGGAGAGCCTGAGGCGGTAAAGACCGCCTGGAAAATGGCCGGTGATTTAGGGGCCAGCCCTTTTGAAATAAAGACTGACAGGAAGATGCTGTACCACGCTTCTGCTGTTGTGGCATCCAATTACATGGTAACCCTTATGAACCTGGCCCTGCAGCTGATAATTGCCTCGGGAGTACCTGCTTCCAAAGCGTTTTCGGTATTAAAGCCGCTGGTAAACGGCACCCTTTCCAATATTGAAAGATCAGGCATTCCCCGGGCCCTTACCGGCCCAATCGCCAGGGGGGACGCGGAAACCGTTCGGGAGCATATCTCTGAGATCTCGCAGAAGGCTCCGACGCGTCTGGATCTTTACAGGCAGCTCGGAAAGCATACCATAGAGGTGGCAGAGGCCAGGGGGGACCTGCCGGAGCAGGCAGCCGAAGAACTCAAAAAACTGCTGGCAGGGCCGGACTCATAGAGCCCGGCCTTTGCCTTCTGCGGTTTCCCGCCGGATCATATCCTTTTAATATCCAGGACCCGGTCGCCTAATTCACGGTTTGCGGCTTTCAGCTGATCCTCGCTGGATATAACCGCAACCGAGGATTTCTGCGTCGGGTTGCTGAAGTATTTTGCCGCAGCAGCCTGTACCTGCTCCAGGGTAACTTCGAGGAGCCCCTGCTTGAACTTTTGCCTCAGCTCGTCTGACAGCCCGACAAGACTGCGGTAGAATGCTTTTGTCGCAGCCGGCCCGGGCGGGTCCGGCCTGTCAATGTCTGAGCAGACCTGAAGGATCGCCTCCTGTATATTTTCCCTGTCATAATCGCCTGAGTTAATAAACTCTGCTGCAGCCTCATATACAAGCAGGGTGTTTACAACCTGGGGGTCTCGGTAAGATCCGAAGCAAAACAGGCCGTTTTCCATCTGGTACACGGAAAAACCCCCGTATGCCCCGCCTTTTTCCCTTATTTCCCTGTGCAGAAACATTGATTTCAAAAGCTTGCTGATCACCGCAAGCACGGGGCCGTCTTCGTGGTCCATGCGGCTGGTTTCCACCACCTGGGCGACAAAGGAGACAGCAGTGGAGGTGGCCCAGCCTTCCCTGGTAAGACCCGGTTCAAAGGAGAATTCCGGCGGGTCGAAACCGCAGCCGGCCTCTGGAGGGTGCATCCTTTTTACAATCGATTGAGCATGCCCGGCTGCCGTGTCAATATCCTCCTGCTGACCGATAATGGCGGATCTTACATTGTTCTGTCTGAAAACTGATTTGCCTATGCGGTTAAAATCAGCGGCAATTCGTTCAAGTTTCTTTTCATCCAGGTTTTCTGTAAGCTCTTTCAGATTCTTTAACTGGTGGATGCCGTGCCATGTTTCGTTCAATGCGCTTGCAGAAGAAAAACTACGCGATGCAAGCGAGATTGCCAGGCGGTGCCCGTTGTGGATCACACTGGATTCCATGTCCGAGCGTATTTCCATTAACAGATGGCCCAGCCTTTCAAAATCGGAAAATGCATATTTTTCAAGCAGGTCACCTGCAAGGTTAAACATGTTTTCTATGTTTCTGGAAAGACACCTGGTGGAAAACGTCATTATGGGCAAGCAGGGGGTGCTGTCATCCTGGAACCTGTTTGCCGCAGTGATTGAAAACCCTGCACCACCGGTGTACTGATCGATTCTGCGCGAGAGTTCCACGTAGTCGTATTCAGTTGTCCCGCACTGGGTCATTGCGTAGCAAAACAGCGGCACCATAGGGATGAGTTCCGGGTCCAGATTTTTTATCCCGAAAGCTGCAGTGTAATGAAGTATCCCTGACGTGGGCTGGTCATATAGGTCAGATGCGGCCTGCTGCAGACTTCCGGAGGCGTGAACAATCCTTATGTCAGGGGGTATATCCTCCATTTCAAGCCTGGGAAGGCAGGAAAGATCCTCGTCTGCCTCCTGCAGGCTGCGCAGGGTCTCGGCATCCTGTCTTATCTGTTCGAGTTCCTCATGCCCCAGCTTTTTTTCAAGGGAGGCAAGCCTGTTTCTTTCTTTTTCAAGGCGTTTTTCGTAGAGCTGCTGGTCCGGCTCCAGTATCATGCGAACCCTGTGGGTGTTTTCCAGAAAATATTTCCTTATGCGGTTTTCCATGAGGTCGGTTGTGTCAAGCTCGCGGAAAAAACGGCTTACCAGCTCGTCAAACTTTAACACAAGTGAGGGGTCGCCATGGTGCAGCCAGTCGCCGGTAAAACGCAAAAGCAGTTTCACCCCGTAGGGAAACGGAGTGTTTGAGATCTCCCTTCGATGGAACTCTATCTGATGAATGGCGGTTTCCACAAGCCTTCGGTCCACGCCCTTTTCCGCAAGGTCGGTTAGCACGTTAAATATTATTTCCTCGATTTTTTCAGCGTCAGCAAAATCAACATCCTTTAGACCGCAGGCAAACATGGTGTCCTTGTTTTCAGCGTCAAGGCCGCTGCCGTCGCTAAGTGTGCTGCCCAGCCCTGAATCTATAAGGGCTTTTCTCAAAGGGGCCCCCGGGTTGCCTATGAGGACTTGTTCTAGCACCGAAAGGACCAGCACTTCGAAGGCCTCCCTTATGTCTGCAGTCAGCCAGGCAACACATGCCTGGGCTTTTTTTTCTGCATCTTCTTCAGGGTCCAGGGGATAGGAGTAGACCGCTGTCTTTGGTTCGCTCCACCTGGGCTGGGAGGGGACATCGGTGTCCGGATCTGTTTTTGAAAAACCGTTGAGTACCTTGTCTTCTATAAAGCGCAGGTGGCCTTCAAGCGGCAGATCACCGTAGGTATATAAAAACGAATTGCTTGGATGATAATGGTGCCTGTGGAAATCCACCAGCTGTTCATGGGTGAGCTCCGGGATCTGTTCAGGGTCCCCGCCGGAGTTGTAGCTGTAGGTGGTGTCAGGATAAAGGGCGTTTAAAAGTGAACGTCCCATGACCTGATCCGGAGATGACATGGCGCCTTTCATTTCATTGTATACAACGCCCTTGTATACCAGCCGCTGTTTTCCCGTTTCAGGATCAGGCTCCAGCTCAAGCCTGTGGCCTTCCTGCTTGAAACTTAGCCTGTCCAGGCTGGGAAAAAACGCCGCGTCAAGATACACAGACATCAGGTTGTAGAAGTCTTTTTCGTTCTGGGTTGCAAATGGATACATGGTCCAGTCTGAAGCTGTAAGCGCGTTCATGAACGTGTTCAAAGACCTCTTCATCATTGAGAAAAAAGGGTCCCGAACCGGGTAGTTCCTGGATCCGCAAAGCACAGTATGCTCCAGGATGTGGGCTACACCGGTGGAATCCGGCGGCACAGTCTTGAAAACCACGGAAAATGAGTTCTCCGGGTCCGGGCGGCTGATGTGGATATGGGCTGCTCCGGTGGGCAGATGCTTTAACTGGTAGAAGAAGCCGTTGATTTCAGGCAGTTCTGTGATTTTCTCCACTCGGTAGCCTGAGATACGGCCTCCGGTTTCAATTCCGGGATTTCTGGGGTCGTCGGTTTCCTGCATTATTTGAGACTCCGCACATTAAGGGTTAAATTTTGAGGATTTTTGGGTACGAAATTCTGATACCATATTCCCGTGGTCCGGGTAAAGTCAATGCCGCAGGCGGTTTTGCGGCAGACGCAAGAGAGGCTGCAAACTCTGCCGGTTCCGTCGGGTTCTTAGAAAGGCTGCGGCAGGCCGCCGCCCGGGTAGAGAAGATATCTGAATGCTGCCTTCAGCACGGAGGGAAAAAATTTTTTTTCGGAAATCAAACGGAAACGTAAATTCCGCGTTTTTTCCTATGTATTTTCCCCTGTTTGTTGAGTCTGTAAATTATATTTCTCAGCTTTTTGTCGTCAAAGTCAGTCCTGGATTTTATATCTGAAAACCCGGCGCCCCCGTCCATGTTTCTGATGACATTTAAAACCACGTCAGACGAGGATTTTGCCTTGTCTGGACCGGCAGGCGGGCCCTGGGCAGCCATTTTTGCAATGGTTTTCTCCAGGGAGTCGATTTTTTCTGACAGCTTGTTTATATCCTGTCTGGTGGCGATATTGTAATGCTTGATAAAAAATTTTATCATGGCATCAAAACTAGGGTTTCTTTTTTTCTGGGTCATAGTCTTCTCCTTATTGGCTGGTTTCATTAAAAAAAAGCGCTGGATTTAAGGTTTTGCAGTCTGATTTTCCAACCCGACTATTTTATCAGCGCGGTTTTTGTCAAACCACCGGCTTGCCTAGGATATCATGAAGTGTTGTATGGATTCGGATTTACTGCTATAATAAATGTATATGAACGAGGGCTTTGTCAAGTAAGTTAAACGGAAATTTTTGCCAAAAGAGATGATGAGATATTTCAGACAGCTTTTAAAACATGGTTGCCCTGCCTGCGAAAAAGGGCGTTTGCGTATAATGCGCGCATGACCCAGGATTTTTCTGCGCTGCCGTGACTGCGGCGCCGGGTTTTCGCTGGAAGAACTTGCGGACGCAATTGATGCCGACCTCGAAGAAATGCTCGGTGATCTTCCCTGCGATCGTTTATAGATTCACGCCTGAGAAGAAACAGGGGGAAACAATGGCCAGAGGTTATCTGCGCATAGTGGTTTTTGCTTGCGGACTGCTGGTTGGAATCCAGTTCCCCGGTTTTATGGATCAGTATCAGAAACGCGTGGACGCCCATTTCAATGAGGTTAAAAAAAATCTTGCCGGGTTCCGTGAGACTGCTGACGAGTATTTTCAGGGCAACCTGGAGTCCCTGATAAGATATTACGAAAAAAGCAACGATCCGGTATTCAAGTCGGATGCAGAAAGTGTTGACAGTATCTACGCGCGCTGGCAGATGATAAGTGCGGAAAGAAATGCAATGCAGGGACCGTGGTACAGGGCAGCTTTTCATTTGGTATTTTTTCACAATGACGAGATCCTGTCTGAGACCTTTGCGGCTTATTCCTATACAGTTTTGTTTACCCCGAAAGCCATCGCCTGGGGCACGGCGATCGGCTTTTTTGTTTCCCTTGCTGCAGAATTGTTTCTTGCCGGCATGTTTTACGGGGGCAGCAGGATTATGGCCATGCGCAGGACCTGAATGCTGCTTTCATAAATTCTGCATTAATTTTCACCCGGAATTTCAGTGAGTCTTTACCCGTGGATTCGGGCAGCCTGCTTAAAGGAGGCAGGAATAAATTCGAAATTCGAAGCACGAATATCGCACATGTATCCCGTAAGGGATAAACAAATTTTAATGACCAAAATTCAAAATCCGAAACAGATGCAGAGTGGAACAAATGCTGGAAGAAGCGGCTATATAATGAGCCGTTTTGTTTTGCCATTCGGTTATTCGAATTCCGGATTTGTTTATCTCTTATGGGAGGCTAACCTGTTAACTTTGAGATTCGAGTTTGCGCTTTAGTTTTTTTCTCCGGAAAGGTCAAATCTTTCCGGGTCTTCCATCATAGGTGGAGGATTTAAATTATAATTAATATCGGAAAGGAACAAAGAGATGAAGGAAGTGCGTGAAAACGCCCGCAGCCTGATGAAGGGCTTCTGCCGGGTATGCCCGGTTTGCGACGGCCGGGCGTGTGCAGGAGAGGTCCCCGGAATGGGGGGACTTGGCACTGGTTCAGGTTTCCGAGACAATGTCCGGGCCCTGTCAGAAATAAAGCTTAACATGCGGTGCTTGCATGATGCGGCAGAGCCGGATCTCGGCATAGATCTGCTCGGTTTTGACCTTTCCATGCCAGTGCTGGCGGCTCCAATAGGAGGGGTTTCTTTTAACATGGGCGGCGGCATGGAGGAAGACGACTATATCTTGTCCAAGCTATCTGCCTGTGCAGAAGACGGAACCCTGGGCTGCACCGGAGACGGGGTGCCCGCGTTTATCCACGAAAGCGGATTCGCTGCGCTCAAGGCACTTGAGGGGCGAGGGGTTCCTTTTATCAAGCCGTGGGAGGACGAAGAGCTTTTTGACAAGACCGAAAAGGCTGTTGCCTCCGGAGCGTCCGTGATAGGCATGGATGTGGATGCCGCCGGCCTGGTTACACTGCGCAGGATGGGCAGACCGGTAAGCCCGAAATCCGGGTCCAGGCTGGCTGAAATAATCCGCAGAGTCCCTGCGAAATTTGTTGTAAAGGGGATAATGACCCCTGATGAGGCAAAACTGTGCGTTGACGCCGGAGCTTCTGGTATAGTTGTTTCAAACCACGGGGGAAGAGTCCTCGACGGTGTGCCCGGAACAGCCAGGGTTTTAAGCGATGTTGCCGATGCAGTCGGCAGGCAGGTTTCGGTGCTGGTTGACGGAGGAGTGCGAAGCGGCGGAGACGTGCTCAGGATGCTGGCGCTGGGCGCAGATGCCGTGATGATCGGCCGCCCGTTCTCGGTTGCGGTCCTCGGTGGCGGAAAGAAAGGCGCTGCAGACTATCTTGCCTCAATAAGGCAGGAACTCGTCCAGAGCATGGTGCTTACAGGAACAAAGTCAGTGAGGGACGTTGACGGCTCTGTTCTGTATAATAACCCGGATTCCGGTTCAACTGCAGCAGGCTTTCTTTAAAGCCGGACATAATAATGTCAGCCGTCTTCGGGCCCGACTTTTGAGCGCCACTGCTTTTTGCGGCCTGTATGCTTTTTTTCTTCTATGCGGCGTTTTTTGGCGCTTTTCGGCATCCTTGTTTTTTTGCGGCCCGGGGATTGCTCCAGGGCGTCTGCTATCAGAACGGCAAATCTTTCAACTGCCTGCTGGCGGTTGGCTGCCTGGCTTCTGTGTCTTCTGGCAGATACACGCAGCAGGCCGTTTTTGTTGATGCGCGTTGGCAGGTTTTCTTTAATTCGCTTTTTCTGGTCCTCTGTGAGGCTGGGCGAATTTTTTACGTCAAACCAAAGTGTTATCCGGGTGCTGGTTTTATTAACGTGCTGGCCCCCGGGTCCGCCCGCGCAGGAGGCGGTAAATTTCAGCTCATTGGCTGGTATTTCAAGATCTTCCCTGATGCGGATCATGGGGTGGTCTCTGCCGGGTTATACCTTAGATGCTCTGATTCGTAAGTTCGGTGACATATACTCTTGGTCCTATCAAACCAATGAAGGAGGCTTTGACTTAATAAATCCGAAATTCGAAACAAATTGTTTTTGTTTTATATTTTGGTCATTCGTGCTTGTTTCGTGCTTCGTGTTTCGAATTTCGGATTTTTCAGCATCGGGATCGTTATAGAAACCCAGCCCCGTTCTTGTTTCACAGGAATTTCGCATGCAAGCATAGCATTAGTTGACAATAATTGTAAATTGCCATAGACTCGAAAAGGCTTTTCCGAAGCTGGAGCCGGCCAATCGGGCGGCATAAAGACCTTAGAAGCTTCGGTGAGCCCGGAGCTTCGCATCCACGGTTTTCCGGGGCATGGTTTAAACCGGGAGATAGGGGAGATGATGAAAAAACCCGCCTGTTCCGAACTTGAACACAGGGTCAGGGAACTGGAAAAGGAAAATACCCGCTTAAGGCGTGTGGAGCAGGAACTGCGAAGCCGTGAGGAAGCCGCCCGCAAAACTGCTGAAAAATACCGTCAGTTAGTTGAAAACCTTCATGAAATCCTGTATATCCTGGACCCTGAAGCCAGAATAACCTACATTTCACCCAATAGCGATAAAATCCTCGGCTACAAGCCTGATGAGATGATAGGCAGGAAGTATACGGAATTCGTACATCCTGATGACCTGCCTGGCAGGGATCAGCAGTTTCAAAAATTCCTTTCAGGCGAAAAGCTATCCGAGGAGTACCGTTTTATCAGCAAGTACGGACAGACCCTTTGGTGCATGATAAATGCCAGACCTGTTTTCGGAAAAGACGGACTGGAAGGTTTGTACGGCATACTGGTGGATATAACCGAGCGCAGGCAGGTGGAAGAGGCCCTGCGCAGAAGCGAGGAAAGATATCGAACAATCCTTGAGACCATAGAAGACGGCTATTTTGAAGTCGATATTGTCGGCAATTTTACTTTTTTCAATGATTCCATGTGCAGAATGCTGGGCTATACCAGCGATGAACTCATGGGCATGAACAACCGGCAGTACATGGACGAGGAAAATGCCCGAAGAGTATATGAAACCTTCAACTGGGTATATCGAACCGGAAATCCATGCAAGGGCTTTGACTGGGAGCTAATCAGGAAAGACGGTTCAGTTTGCAGGATTGAAAATTCCGTTTCCCTTGTCCGCGATGAACACGGGCGGCCAGCGGGTTTTAAGGGGATTGCAAGGGATGTGACAGAAAGGGAAAAAGCAAGGCTGGAAAAAAGGGAATTGGAGGCCCAGCTGCGCCAGGCCCAGAAGATGGAGGCAATAGGAACCCTGGCGGGAGGAATCGCCCATGATTTCAACAATATCCTTTCCGCGGTCATAGGCTATGCCGAACTTTCCCTCCAGGAGGTGGAAAAGGACACCCTTTTGCACACAAACCTTTCAAGGGTGCTGACAGCCGGCAACAGGGCCCGCGAACTGGTAAAGCAGATCTTGACGCTTTCGAGGCGCGGAGACGCAGAATTTACGCCGGTACCGGTGGTTCCTCTTGTAAAAGAGGCTTTGAAGATGCTGCGTTCCACCTTCCCTGCATCCATAGAGGTTCGCGAAGCAATACTGAGCGGTGAGCAGCACATTGTTGTTGCCGATCCCACCCAGATACATCAGCTTATTGTCAACCTTGCCACAAATGCAAAACATGCTATGGACCAGGAAAACGGGGTGCTTGAAATACGAGTGCAGCCGGTAACCCTTGATGAGTACAGCTGCTGGGACAGCTCCGAACTAAGGCCGGGAGACTACGTCAAGATCACTGTAAGCGATACAGGCGAGGGTATTGCAGAAAGCAACCTGGAAAAGATTTTTGAGCCCTATTTTACAACCAGGGAAAAAGGAGTTGGCACAGGCCTGGGGCTTTCAATAGTCCACGGCATAGTAAAGGGGCATAAGGGAGGCATATCCGTTGACAGCCAACCGGGCAGGGGAAGCAGCTTTCATGTTTATCTCCCGGTCGCGGGCCGGGAATGCGGCGATGCTTTACAGGAAAAAACAGAAGGATGGCTGCCCGGAGGAAAAGAGCGGATTCTTTTTGTGGATGATGAGCAGTTTATAGTGGAAATGCAGCAAAAAAGCCTCGCATCCCTCGGATATGCTGTTACGTCCAAAACCTCGGGCACCGAGGCGCTGGAAGTATTTCTTGAAAACCCGGCGGGATTCGATCTTGTTATAACAGACATGACCATGCCGGATATGAACGGAAAACGCCTTGCCTCAAACATAAAAAAAATCCGGCCTGATATTCCGGTAATCCTGTGTACCGGATTCGGCGACGGCGGGCCTGACAAGGCCGAAGATACGGACTGTTTTTTTATTAAACCCGTAGACAGGGCAAAAATGGCAAAAGCAGTCCGGGCTCTTCTGGACGGAGAAACCGCAGCCGGGAAAAATTTTAACTGACAGGCTCCGCCGCTGTTTTATCCGGGATTTGAAAACTTAAAAGGATACCCGATATGCTCACGCTGCTTGCAAAGCTGCTCAAGGTACTCAATGCTGAAACCGCCCCGGGCCAGATAAGCGCTGCGCTCTGCCTTGCAATGTTTTTTGCGTTCATGCCTCTTCTGACCATTCAGCATTTGCTGCTTTTATTGCTGGTACTGGTGCTGCGGGTTAATATGACCGGGTTTATCCTGGGTTGGATAGTTTTTTCCGCTGCTGCTTATGCTGCTGATCCGCTTTTTCACATGCTTGGAATGGCGGTGCTGGGCGCCGGCCCGCTTTCAGGCCTGTGGACCATGCTTTATGATTCAGGATTCTGGCACCTGACCTCGTTTAACAATTCGGTTGTCATGGGCGGATTTGTTGCATCCCTGCTTTTGGCTGTGCCGCTTTATCTCGGTTCCAACGCAATGATCAGGCGCTACAGGCAGCATTTCATGGCCTGGATTGAAAAAACCCATGTTGCCCAGATGGTAAAGGGCAGCAGGATATATGCGGCATATCAGAAAGTTTCAGGATGGAGGAGTTTCGCATGAGTCGTTTTATCCGGCTGTCCGGTCTTGTTGTTTTCGCTGCAATAGTTGCCGTCGTGGCGGGAGTTTGGTTTCTGGTCGTGGATGCGGTCGTAAAATCCATGGTGCAGAGCGCCGGCACAAAGGCAGTCGGCGCCAGGGTTGAGCTTGAATCTGCGGATTTGTCCCTTTTGCCGCTCGGACTTGAACTGACAGGCCTCGAAGTAACCAACCCTGAAAAACCCATGCGCAATGCAGTTGCGGCAGAGTCAATAAGGATGAAATTCGACACAAGCCGGCTCATCCGGGGAAAGAAAATAATCGAGGACATGGCTGTGACAGGCATGGAGTTTGACACACAGCGAGAGTCCTCGGGAGCGCTGCCAAAGAGGAAAAAGCCGGATGAAAAAAAGGTTTCAGCAGGCCGGAAACTTCGCTCAGGGCTGCCTGAACTGCCCTCGGTTTCAGCGGAAAGTGCCCGCAAAATACTGGAAAACGAGGATCTTTCCACAGTTGACGAGGCTGAAGAGCTCAAGTCGAATGCCTTGTCAGCCAGGCAGGAGTTTGAAAAAAGGCTGGAAGATCTGCCAGATGAACAAACCTTCAGGCAGCACAAACAACGTCTTTCGGAAATCAGAGAAAGCGGAAAATCAGGAGGCCTGCTCGGTGCAGCCGGCACTGCAGGAGAAGTACGCCAGGTTAAAAAAGACATCCAGGCGGACCTGGACAAGCTCCGCCGGGCAAAAAAAGATATTTCAGAAACAAAAAGCGGGTTCAGAGAAGATTTCAGAAAACTTCAAAACGCGCCTGCCAGGGATGCGCGCAAGCTTGCACAAAAGTATTCGCTTTCTGCCGAAGGAATTGCCAACATGTCAGCCCTGATTTTCGGGCCGAAGTATGCAGAAGGCGTGGAGACTGCCCTTACATGGTATATGCGGCTTTCCCCATATGTTTCAGGAATTATGGGATCGCGCGAGGACAGGCAAAAGCCTGAGCGAAGAGAAGGTGTGGATGTTTCATTTGATACGGGGACCCTTCCCGAATATTGGGTGAAAACAGCAGAGGTGTCCGCGTCCTTGGCCGGCGGGGAGCTTTCCGGGAGATTAAAGGATATCTCGTCTGATCAAAAGATCCTGGGCCGGCCCCTTGCTTTTGACTTTTCAGCCACCGGGATCCGCGGATCTGCAAGCCTTGATACAGAGGGTAGTCTGGACCGCACGGATCCTGATAAGTCAGAGGATTTTGCTGTGTTTGAGCTGAGGCAGTATCCAATAAAGAATCTGCAGTTTATAGACCGAGATGATTTTTCTGTCTTGCTGGAGTCAGGCGGTATTGACGCGGCAGATGGCAAAATCAGGATTGAAGACGGCCTGCTCAGCGCGGATATAACGGCCGGTTTTTCTTCTGCGGGGTTTGAGGTTAAATCAGGGGAGGGCGGAAACCTGGTTGCAGAAGCGCTTGCTGATACACTGAGCGGAATCAGTTCGTTTGAGGTGACCGCACAAATGGAAGGCAGCCCGTATCAGCCTGAGATAAGGATAGGCTCTGATATCGACGGCAGGTTGAAAGCAGGTCTGAAGCAGGCCATTGACAGGCGGCGGGCAGAGCTTGAAAATGAGTTGAAAAAAGTTATTTCGTCAGAGACAAAAGAAGCTTTAAAAGATGCTGAATCCGGGATCACCGGGCTTGAATCTGTTGAAGAACAGTTACAGAAACGCCTGAACACCGGCTCTGATGTGCTCCCGGGATAATTTTTAAGTCGCCATCTTACAACTTACTTTTTAGGTCAGCATCAATTTTAAGAGAAATCAGCGGGTGCTTTATGATCTATTTGAATTTTTTCAGGACTGCGGCTTCTGTCCTGCTTATTCTGGCTGTCTTTGTTATGACCGGATGTGCAGCCGGGCCCTGGGGCAGCCTTCGGCAGGACCCTGAAGTCACGGAGATGTTTAGAAAAAACAGGGTGCCTGAAGATTACAGGTATTACTTAAGCGGCCGCTCAAATCTGCCTTATGCAATTGTGGGTGTTGATCCTGAATGGAGGTTTGAATCGCGTTTCTGGCAAGAGCTGGAGCCCAACACGAGCGAATTTGAAAGGAAGGTGAGGTTTATCTGGGATCCTGATGTCTGGTATCAGTATAATTCAGGCAAGGGGGCGTGGATTCTGGATCCGGGCGGAGGCAAAATTGGCGTCTGGTATTCCATGTATCCAGACACCTCGATTTCCGTGGATAAAGAAGAAAAGTCCGTTCTGGTGCACAGCCCGCACATGCGCGGCGGATCCGCGAGGTAGCCCCGCAGTGTCAATACTTCTTTAATTAAGATTGATGGCAAAGTAAAAAGTCCAATATCTGCGTTGCGCTGCATCCCTGCGGAATTTCACGTACGACTAACTACGCTGCATTCCTCGGGATTTGCGCGC
>JAWLEU010000050.1:0-13388 GCA_041685965.1 Desulfosalsimonas sp. | reverse complement strand
CACTATTTAAAGTATTCCGTTTTGCTTGTGACCATCTGCTTTATTGAATCTATCATGCGGGCCATGCATGAAAGCACGTTTTCGCGGATATCGCCTGCCACTGCTATCAGCATTATATCGTCTCCCACTGACAGCTCCCGCTTTTCTGTGATTTCAACGAGTATTTCTACAATGCCGGGAGTCTGCTTTTCAGACTCAACAATGCCGTCTACCTGATCGCGGTTTACGCTCAGGCTTACCCCTGACACCTCTTTTCCGTCTCTGGAAGTGCCCCGGACAACCCCGTGGTGAGTCAGCATCATACCCACTTTATGGTAATCCGGATGCTCTTTGATTTTATCCACCAGTCTGTTCTGATCCATTGAGATCTCTCCCTGTTTTTTCACCTTTCCTCCAGCCGGCGCTTTGCCTGCTGCAGGTCTGCTGCGGTATTTATATTAAAAAAACTCTCCAGATCGGGGTCTGCTGCGATTACCTTCTCCGGCGGAATTTTTTTCACCCTCATGTTTTTAAAAACCCTCTGGATTTTAAACTTTTCCTGCCGTACAGACTGCTCCACCATCGGCAGGGCTTTCTTTGAATAGGCAGCGCACAGCGGCTCCGCACCCGAAGGAGTCAGGGGCATCACAGCTGCTGAGCCTTCTTGTATTTCGGATAATACCAGGTCCACGACCGATTTTCTTATAAAAGGGGTGTCGCAGGCTGCTGCAAAAATCCAGGGGGTCCGCGCATAGAAAAGTCCCGTGTGAATTCCGGTCAGGGAACTTTTTGTTGAAAAAAGGTCAGTGCACAGGCAGGCATCCCAGTGCAGATGGTGTTTCGGTTCGTTGCTCACGATTATTGTTTCCTGAAAAATCCGGCTGAACAAATCGATCACCGGCCGGATTAAAGGCCGGCCGCCGACTTCGAAAAACGCCTTGTCAGCACCGTCAAACCGGGAGCTGCGCCCCCCGGCTAAAATCACTCCGCTGCAGCAACGATCCATCCGGTCTCCTGTGAAACAAAATCTTGATCCCACCGGCATCCATAGTATATACTGCTTTTATTTTCAATCGTTTTTATAAGATGCAAATCAGCCCCAAGGGCGTTTTCAGCAGCGCCAGGGCTTCAAGAGGGCCGTATATGAACACCGGAAAAACAATCTGCGATGCTTCCGAAGTAAACAGCATGATAGACAGCATGGCCGGCCGGATAAAACAGGCCCGGGGTGATACACAAGACCTCGCCCTGGTCGGCATCCACACCCGCGGGGTTTTTCTGGCAAGACGCATAGCTGAAAAAATCTCCCCGGACTCATCTTCTCCGGTCCCCACGGGTGACATGGATATTAACCTTTACCGAGATGACTGGACCGGCATAGCTCACCAGCCTGAGGTCCGCTCCACCCGGATTGATTTTGACATCAGCAGCAAGCAGATCATATTGATTGACGACGTACTTTATACCGGCCGCACCATAAGGGCGGCCCTGGATGCAATAATCGATTTCGGGCGGCCCCTGCGCATAGAACTTGCAGTGTTAATAGACAGGGGACACAGGGAACTGCCTATACAGGCCGATTATTCCGGCAAATTTGTTGAAACCCGTCACTCCGACGTTGTAAACGTTCTGCTTTCCGAATACGACGGAGTTGACCGGGTGGATCTGCTCACAGATTAAAAAAGGCAGACATGGGAAGAAAAAAACACTCACACAGCGCACCCGATATTATAAAACTTGGAATTTTCAGCGTTTCTTCAACAAGGACTGAAAAGGACGACAAAAGCGGCCAGTGGATAAAAAAACAGGCGGAAAAAGAAGGCTGCCAGGTGGCGGACTATCGGATCATAGCCGACGACAGCCGGGAAATCACCCGCGCTGTGGCGCAAAGCATAGCGGACCACGGCCTGCACTGTCTTATCCTGACCGGAGGTACAGGTATAAGCGCATCTGATGTGACCATAGAAGCCCTTCAGCCGATGTTTTCAAAGGAGATGGGGGCTTTTTCCACCCTGTTTGCCAGATTAAGCTTTGAAAAAATCGACTCAGCCGCTCTTTTGTCGCGCACAATAGCCGGCGTAATAAGCGGAACCGCGGTTTTCTGCCTCCCAGGCAGCCTCGATGCCTGCAAGCTGGGCTGCAGGGAGCTTATTTTCCCTGAACTAAAACATATTGCCGCTCACCTGCAATAGCAGGCCGGCGGCACCATATACTCAATTCGCAAGGAGATCCTTATATGTTCGGTATTGGTATGCCCGAACTCATCCTGGTCCTGGCTGTGGCACTGATAGTCTTCGGCCCCAAGAAACTGCCGGACCTGGCACGATCACTGGGCAGGGCGATAAATGAGTTCAAAAGCGCCACCCAGGATTTCAAAGACTCCATGGACAATGAAATCAAGGATGTAAAAAAGCCTTTTGACGACGCAGCCCGTGATGTAAACAAGCTGACAGACACGTCAAAGGCGCGCGCGGATGAAACACCCGCAGGCCCTCAGCAAAACGGCGAACCTGCAGAGGCTGAAAAAACAAGGGCTTCTGACGCAAAACATGCCCCGGATGACAAGGCACATGACTCCAACCAGGAAAAAAACGGTTCTGACTGATAATGCAAGAAGAAGCTGAATTAGAAGAAGAAGAAGAAAAGCTTCCCCTGACAGAGCATCTCGAAGAGCTTCGAAACAGGCTGATCCGGTGTTTTATCGCTCTGATCGCCGGGTTTGCAGTAGCCTATTTTTTCAAGGAACGCCTGTTTGAAATATTGACCCGCCCCCTTATCAGGGTAATGAGGCAGGGTGACAACCTTATTTTTACCGGTATCCCTGAGGCTTTTTTCACCTACCTCAAGGTTTCCCTGCTGGCAGGCCTGCTTCTGGCAGCACCTTTTATTATATACCAGTTCTGGATGTTTGTGGCACCGGGGCTTTACAAAAATGAACGCCGGCTGATGCTTCCCATCACTTTCGTGTCCGCGTTTTTCTTTATTGGAGGCGCCCTTTTCGGCTACTTTGTTGTTTTTCCGTTCGGGTTTAAATTCCTACTGGGCTTTGCAGGTGAAAACATCCAGCCGCTTCCTTCCATGAAGGAATATCTGAGCTTTTCATCCAAACTGCTTCTTGCTTTCGGCTTTGTTTTTGAACTGCCCATTGTGATTACCTTCATGGCCCGGCTGGGCCTGGTGACCGTGCCGTTTTTAAAGAGAAACCGAAAGTATGCCCTGCTGATTTTCTTTGTCGGGGCTGCTTTGTTGACTCCTCCTGACGTGGTAACCCAGGTAATGCTGTCGCTGCCTCTTATGGTGCTTTATGAAATAAGCATTATAGGGGCCCGGGTTTTCGGCCGCCGCACCGAAGAAGGCGAGGTATAAAGAAAAAGCCTGTTTTCAGAAAAGGATTCTTGTTGACATATTTGCCTGCTGCTGGTAATAATGTAATTTCCTCGATAATCTATTTGGATTGACACGAATATATATCCTTAACCTGTTTCCCAGAAGAGGAGGACACAATGAAAAAGAACATAGCGATCATCTGTGCCGTCATATTTGGAGTATCCACGCTCCTTGCGGCCGGACTGTATGCCGGATCCCATGAGTCGCCCGAAACGATCAAAATGAAAAATGAGCAGGCTTTTGAAGAACACAAGCAGCCAATTGTTGAATTTTCACACGGAGAGCACGCTGCAGAGGACGGCTACGACATTGGTTGCGGCGAATGCCACCATGACGAAAACGGAGAACCCATAGCTGATCTGGAGGCCGGCGATGAAGTTCAGAGCTGCTTTGAATGCCACAGCGGTACCGGAGCCGGATCCCCGAAGGACTTCATGGGGCCGGAGCCTGATGCGGAAGCTCTGGAGTCCTACTACACAGCTGTTCACGTAAACTGCGTAAGCTGCCACAAGGAACAGGGCGGACCCAAATCCTGCACCGAGTGCCACGAAGAATAATATCGTTGTTGGCTGTCCGGAACTAAGAAAACAGGAATAAAAGGCAGCCAAAAAGACTATAAAGCCGTGTGCGAAAAAACATGTTTTTTCGCACACGGCTTTTTTATTTCAAATCATTCTTATAAGCCAGCGCGGCCCGTACAAAAGCAGGCGCCCACCCGGGCATACCCAGGCTGTGGATGTGGGTGTAAGTGGCAAGAACGTTTTTATAACAAAGCCCGTCTTTTTTGTTGACAATCCCCCTGCCCTTTTCCATGGAGAAGACAAGGTCCGAGTCAGCTCCGTTGTATTCCAGCACCCGCGAATAATGAAACTCATGGCCCCTTATCCGGGTTCCTGAAGGATAATAGGGATTTTTTCCGCCGGCAACCGAGACAATTGTATATCCGTGCCCCTGCGGACGGCTGGAAAATCCGAACACAACCGGCAGCACGCCTGCCATTGGATAGGTTTTATCAAGCACCAGGGAGGTGCCGAGATACATGAGCCCCCCGCATTCCGCATAAACAGGAAGACCTGCCTCGACCGCCTTTTTTACGGAGTTTCTGAACCCTGAATTTTCTGAAAGGCTTTCCGCATGGGTTTCCGGGAACCCGCCGCCGATATAAAGCCCGTCTACGGCAGGCAATTCCGGATCCGCCAGCGGGCTTACGTATACAATATCAGCACCCTGATCAGCCAGGGCCTCAAGGTTTTCAGGGTAGTAAAACTGGAATGCCGAATCCCTGACCACGCCGATTCGTACACTGGATGGAAAGCTTTCTGAAACCGGTTCCGGGGCTTGGTCATAATAGGAATCGTCCTTGCCGGCCTGCCGGGTTCCCGGATATAAGGGATTGACCCGGGCCTTGTATGCTATATCCACGATTCTGTCAAGATCTATACATGAACCTGCAGTGCGTGCTGCAGAGTCTACAGCCTCAGCGGCCAGCTTGTGCTCAGGTGTGGGGATAAGGCCCATGTGGCGTTCCGGAAAATTTTCCGGGTTCAGCCTGGGCAGAACGCCGAGAACAGGTACGCCGCAGCTTCCCTCGATGCTTGTTTTCAGTATACGTTCATGCCTTGCCCCTGCAACCCGGTTTAAAACAACACCGCATATGTTTATATCCCTGTCAAAATGAAGACAGCCAAGCACCACGGCAGCCATTGTCCTGGTAGCCTTTGTACAGTCCAGGCACAGGATAACCGGCGCACCGAGCGTCTTTGCAAGCGAGGCAGTACTGGTTGTGCCCTCGGCATCCAGGCCGTCATAAAGGCCCCGATTGCCTTCAATTACAGACAGATCAGTATCGCGCGAATAAAGGGAAAAAGACCTGCACAGCCGGTCGGCTGAAAACAGAAACGGGTCCAGATTATGACAGGGGCGGCCTGCGGCAGTGCCAAGCCACCCCGCATCAATATAATCAGGGCCTTTCTTGAAGGGGGCAATCTTGTTGCCGAGCCGGGCAAGCGCAGAAACAATACCGATGGATACTACTGTCTTGCCTGACCCCCCGCGCAAACCGGCGATCAATACACGAGGGATACAAGTCTGTTCGACCTCCATCTGGTTACTACCCGGTCGGTGACTAAAAAAGCGAAAACAAGGGGAATAAGAGCCAGCCTGTACTAAAGGCGCTCCGGACCCTGTTATTCGTTTTCATGCTCGGCGCCGGCCTGCTTGCCGGTGCCTTTAAGGCCGTACATTGAGGTACTGCCGCTTGACCAGAACTCCAGGATGCCTTCTTCCACCATCTTGGTGACAATCTTTTTGGCCTCGCGGGGTTTGGCATCCAGAATCTTGGCCAGGTCGCTGAAATAAAACTTGGACTTGGTTTTTGACTTCTTCTGCAGGGCTTCGATGATCTTTTGTTTGGATTCTTCGTATTCCAGTGCCATTTTGATCCATTCCTCGGTTGTGCGTGATGCGCTGCGGTGCCTTTGCAACACCGCAGCGCTTGCTTTTCATGGTCTGACGTTAAAACCGGCGCAGGTCAAAAGCTACTAGAACTTAAACTGCGTAGTCTGACGCCAGGTGTAATATGCAGGATCGCGGAAGTCATCGATCAGGTGATGCGTAAATTCAAGACCGCATTTCTCAAAAAAGCGTTCCCATCCAATCCTTTCTGCCCACTCGCCGAGACGCTCATACTTGTTGGCGTCTGCTGCGTAAGCCTCGACTATCTGCTTGATGGTTTCGGCTGTTTTGGGCCAGCGCGGCGGCTCATTGGGAATAAACGCCACTGCCACCTTGGAGAACTTAGGAGCAGACAGCCTGTTGGACACCTTGCCGCCTACCATCAGAACGATTCCGTCGCCTTCCTTGTCTGCCAGCGGCAGCGCGGGGCACATGGTGTAGCAGTTGCCGCAGAACATGCAGCGGCTGTTGTTTACCTCCACGCTGTTTACGGTCTTTCCGTCTACTTCGACCTTCTTGGGCTTGATCGCCGCGGTGGGGCATGCGGCAATGGCCAGGGGAATCTCACACATCTTGTCCGTGTATTCATGATCAACCATTGGCGGCTTGCGGTGATAACCCAGGATAGCAATATCTGAGCAGTGAACTGCGCCGCACATGTTCAGGCAGCAGGCAAGAGAAATGCGCACATGGGCGGGCATTCTCATGTTCTGGAAATCCTCGAACACCTCGTCCATGACCCCCTTTACAGGCCCCGAGGCATCGGTAGCCGGGGTATGGCAGTGTATCCAGCCCTGGGTGTGAATAATATTGGTTATGCCTGCTCCGGTGCCGCCTACAGGGAACTTGTAGGAGCCGCCGGGAAATTTCCGGCCCTGCAGATCGTCGATCAGGGGCTGGACCTTGTCCTTGCTGTCAACCATGAACTCAACGTTGTTGCGCGTGGTCCACCTGACGTAGCCGCCGCAGTGCTTGTCGGCTATATCGCAGATTTCACGGATAAGCGATACACTCATCAGGCGAGCGCCGCCTGCACGTACTGTATAGACCTCGTCGCCGGTCTCGGAGACATGAACCAGAACACCGGGCTGCAGGATTTCATGATACAGCCACTTGCCCTTGTTGTTCTTGATGACCGGCGGGTAAAAATCCTCGTAATTTCTCGGACCGATATCTGTAATCCGATCCTGCATCGGATTATTGGGATCGTATCCTGAAGATATAAAAGCCATGCTCAACCCCCTTCTATCGCTTGTGATGTTTACGGAACTCGTTTATGTCGCGCTCAAAGCCTCCGGGCACTTCGTCTTCCTTCCAGAAGATATACGGATTATGACGCGGCTCGGAAACGTGCTGCGGAATCGGATCGAGCTCGGTCATTTCCAGCAGTTTCTGGAAGCCCTGGCGCTTCATGAGCTCGCCGAGGCGCTCGCGGTTCTTTCCTTCTTCCATCCACCAGTCCCAGATCTTTTCGATATATTCCTTGATTTCCTCGTAGCCGCTGTCCTTGTTTACCTCTACAAAAGGTACAAGCAGCGAACTCATCTGGGCGCCGTCTAGGATGGGCGCTTTTGCACCGACCAGGATGGAGCATCCGGTCTGCTTGCCCGGCCGCAGCGCCCGGGGCATCACGTTGATGCAATGCATGCAGCGGTTGCATTCTTTGTTGTTGATCTCTAGCTTGCCGCCTTCATAGCGCATGCAATCAGTGGGGCAAAGATCAATGACTTCCTTCTGAATATCGAATGAACCCCAGTCGCGTCCTGCATGGGCGCCCGCGTTTGGCTTTAACTCGCCGCCCACATAAGCCTTTACAGCTTCCTGATCGATGCGGATATCGTCTTTCCAGGTACCGATAAAGGACATGTCAGCACGTGCAATGGATGCAACACAGCCGTTGGGGCATCCGTCAAACTTGAATTTGAACTTGTAGGGAAACGCCGGCCTGTGCAGCTCATCCTGGTACTCGTGGGTAAGGGTGTTGCAAAGATCCTGGGTGTCGTAACATGCATACTCGCACCTGGCAGCACCGATGCAGTCTGCAGGGGTTCTCAGGTTGGAGCCTGAGCCGCCCAGGTCCTGGTTGAGATTATGAGTCAGTTCATAGAAAATCTCTTCGAGCTGCTTTGTGGTGGTTCCGAGGAAAATGATGTCCCCGGTTGAACCGTGCATGTTGGTCAGGCCACTGCCGCGGAACTCCCACAGATCGCATATCTGCCTGAGATATTCCGTGGTGTAGAACTTTCCCGAGGGCTGGGCGACCCGCATGGTGTGGAAATGGGCAACCCCGGGGAATTTTTCCGGCTGATCGCAGTAACGGCCGATAACACCGCCGCCGTAGCCGAAAACCCCCACGATGCCGCCGTGTTTCCAATGGGTCTCGCCGTCCTTGTAGGAAAGTTCAAGCACGCCCATCAGGTCTTCGACAACATCAACGGGGATCTGATACTCGACATTGTTTACATTCTTTGCCCTTGACTCAGCCTCCTGTTTCATGTCCGATACAAAACTCGGCCATGGTCCGCTCTCAAGCTGATCGAGCAAGGGGGTTTCATTCTTTGCCATTGTCATACCTCCCTTTCATTGTGATTAAGCCACGTGTCTATCGTCTATCAGAAATGCAAACGTCCAAACACTTGCAAATACCTCCTGCCTTTTTAAATGACACCCCATAAAAAGGTTTTATTTATAGGACCATTGCGCTGCATTGTCAATAAAAAAGGCAACGTTTTCATGCATATTCCGCCTTATTTGCTTAAGCCTGCTGCCCTTCTATTTCCCGGATAATTTCCGGGGCAACCTCATAGCCAAGCTCCCTGGCGCGGCTGCAGTAGTAACCAGCCTTTTCAATATCTCCTTTTTCCAGATACGCAATGGCCAGGTTGTTGTGGGCGACTGCGAAATTTACATCTATTTCAAGTGCTTTTAACCCTGCTTCAATGCTTTTGTCCACCTGTCCCGCAAAAAGATAGGCATTTGCAAGCGTGGCATACGCCTGGATGAACCTGGAGTTATATTTTATAGCTTTTTCCAGCGCTGCAATAGCCTCCTCGACATTTCCCTTCTGCAGCTGCACGAAACCGATGTTGCCGAACCCTTCCGCAAACCCGGCCCGCACCTTGACGCTCTGCTGATTGTATGCAAGGCATCCGTCTATGTCGCCCTTCTGAAGACAGATACCCCCGAGCTGCACGTATGCTTCGGCAAAATTCGGGCTGCAGCGTATGGCCTCCTTGAACTCCTCTTCGGCCTCATCAAACCTGCGAAGACCGAGCAGCGCGGTTGCAAGGTTGTAGTGGCTGTTGCTGCAATCCGGGTTTGACATGATTGCAAACCGTTGTTCCTGGATATACTGATCCACTGTTTTTTCTTGTGACATGAAGACTCCTTTTTGTATTATGACTGACCGGTTTTAAAAACCGGCTTCTTGCTTGTTTTGGACATCACCGGAGCTTAAAAAATGGGGCCTGAAATTGTCAAGGAAAATCCCTCCACATTTTTATTGACACCCCCTGCAGGAATTCCTAATAATTCAGGCGGGCCCTGGAGTCTAGGTATGCGGCGCCACAGAAACTATTATTAAGGAGGAAATATGCAGCCCGGATGTTATACAGCACTTATTACGCCCTTTGATGAAAACGGCATAGACGAGACGGGCCTTGAAAAGCTTGTCTCTTTTCAGATAAAAAACGGCATCACCGGAATTCTCGCAGTCGGCACCACGGGAGAGAGCCCGACGCTGGACTGGAACGAACACATCCGCGTAATTGACTTCATCGCATCAAACACCCGCACCAAGTGCACATGCATCGCAGGCACGGGAAGCAACAATACAGCCGAAACCCTGGAGGCAACAAAACACGCGGTCAAATCCGGCTGCGAGGCCGTGCTTCTGGTTGATCCCTACTACAACGGCCCCAGCTCCCTGGAAATCCGGAGAGAATATGTCGAACCTGTTGCTGCCTCTTTTCCTGACACGACAATTATCCCATACATTATCCCCGGCCGCACCGGCGCCCAGATGTTTCCCGAAGATCTTGCAATCCTTTTCAGGCAATATCCGAATGTAAGCTGTGTAAAAGAGGCCACCGCAAACCTGGACAACATGCGCCGGACCAGGGAATGCTGCGGCGGGGACTACCTGATCCTTTCAGGAGACGACGGACTTACCCATGACATAATGGCGGATCCGGGCATAAGGGGAGGGGGCGCGATCTCCGTAATGTCTAACATTGTTCCGGGTGCTGCCGGCAAAATGGTAAGATCCATGCTTGAAGGCGACGCTGAAACAGCGGGGAAAATCTTTGAGGATTTAAAGCCGCTTTTTGACCTGGTAACCGTCAAAACAACCGAAAAAACGCCTTTCGGCGAAGTTACCTGCCGGGCCAGAAACCCGGTGCCTGTAAAAACCCTCATGCAGGTCCTCGGGATGCCCTCCGGGCCCTGCCGCCGGCCGCTTGGGAAAATGACCCGGTCAGGGCTCGAGGCGGTGCTCGAGGCGGCAAAAAAGGTACACAAAAATGCACCGCATGTTTTTAAGCCCGCGGCCGATTTCTTTGAAATAGATGTGGAACAAAGGCTAAATGATCCGAAATATGCAGAGGGTCTGGCATATGAGGATTATTAAGCAATAGCCTGATTTTTAAATTCGAAATCCGAATTACCAAAATCCAAATGACAGAAACGAGACGGCCGGACAATTTGCGTCTTTAAAACAAGTATTCAGATTTCGGGCTTTTTCGGATTTCGATATTCGGATTTCGGATTTTACCCTTTTTCGGGTTTTACCCGTCTATTCCGGCGATTCGCCCGTCTCCTGCGTTCCTCCGGAATCCCGCCCGGCCTGTCTGCTTCTGCGCTTTTCAGCCTCGTTTTCATTTAAGGAAAATTCATCTCCTTCCTGGAAAAGCAGCCATTTCAGCCACCTGAAGCTGAAATTCAACAGCTCAAGCTCGTCTTCGCGGATTTGTTCAACAGTTTTTTCATCCACCTTGTAGAGACTCAGAAAGGAGCTTTCGAACACGAACCTGCGGAACCTGTCTATATCGTAGCTTGCAGTGAAAAACATGTTCTTTGTCTTCTGGGTAAGCCGGATATTGGACGGAATCGAACGCTTTCTTACAATGAGCTCGGTCCAGGGTGCATTGACGTTGTCATAGACATCCACCTCCTGGTCACGGCGCCATTCTTCAACGCTCCATTCCGTCTCTTCCTCGAATCCCTTGCAGTGAGGCTCGTTTACGAAAAAATAAAACCCGTCCTCAACTTCGGGTTTGTGGCTTAAAGAAGCCACCCCCAGCGGATAATAACGGCACGTGGTTGGCCTGTCCTCGTAGATGATGCACCCCTGATCTTCTCTTACAAAAGGGCACAACGGCTCTCCGGGCTGATCATCGAGCATCCGGAGTGTAACCACGGGGAGATCGGTTTTTTCCAGCAGCTGGGGAGTTGTATACATCGCCAAAAATTCCTCCGAACTCAGCTCCAGGCGGTTTTTCAGCCTTACGATATCATAAGGGGTCAGCATGATGTTAATCCCCCTGCAGCACCGGGTAAAACAAGAAATTCCCGGATAACAGCGGAAGTTAAAGCGGCTTCCCGCCCCCAGTTTTACCGGCGGGATTCCGGCGTTGCTGTCTGTTTCCATTACAAACTCTCCTTTATCTGTTAAAGATACAAAATTCAGCGTAAAAGGTACACAAAATCATTATTCCACGCCCTCGGGCATGGGGGCGACATTTTCGCCCCCCAGCACGTAGCCCCCGTCCAGGCGCAAAACCGAACCTGTCATGTAGGGGGCGTCCTGAAGCATAAAAAGGACTGCGCGAACCACGTCGTCAAGGCTGCCTGTCCTGCCCATGGGAATATGGTCAACTATGGCCTGTTTCTGCCCGGAGGTGAGCAGTTCCCATCCCCGTGTACCCTGGGCGTGCCTGGTTTCGAAAATTCCGAGCATCAGTTCGTTGACCCTGACTTCAGGGGCTGCCAGCCGCGCCCAGGTTTCCGTGAGAAGAGAGATTCCCCTGTTGGCCGCGGAATAACCCTCGTTGAAAACATAGCTTGCAGGCCCGGAGCGCCCCACCACTCCGGCTATAGAAGAAAAATTTATCACACAGCCCCCGCCGCTTTGCTTTAAGTGCGGCAGTGCGGCTTCAAACATCCACTGCTTGGCCCGAAGGGTGGTTGCCATCTCAAGGTCCCACTGTTGGCGGTTATAAGCACCGTGAACCACCGGCCAGCCTCCCCTTTCAATATTGTTGATCAGGATGTCGACTGTGCCGAAGCGTTTTGCCACCCGGTTTACAAAAGGCGCCGCTTCATCTGTTTCCAAAAGATTGACGCGCTCGATTAAATGCGGGGCGCCTGTTTGAGCAAAGTCACTGCGCATCTGTTCAAGATGCTCCTGCCAGTCATAATAGGTAAGCCCCAGGCGCACCCCGCGCCTGGCCAGAGCCAGACCAACGGCCTTGCCTATGCCCCTGATACCGCCGAGCACGATTGCTGTTTTTCCCTGCAGCTCCATGGCGCCCTGCCTGTCAGTCATTCACTGCAGCTGCTGATTCATTCTTTAAAAACCCTGCTGCATATTTCACAGCAAGACGGACAACCGCCTCGTCATCTCCGCGTTTGGCCTTGTCCGGGCAAAGCCCGAATTTTCTGCACTCATCGCCAATCTGCCCGGAAAGGTCCCTTTTAAAGGCGTCCGCGTCATAAAGGCAGTAAAACAGCTTTTCCGCGGTCTGACTTTTGAGGGGACCCGGCAGATATTGCTGCTTGACTGAGATCACCTCGATCATGGCGTCGTTTAATTCATTGTAGCGCTCAAGACCCTGATCCGCAACCCACTGCTCCGGGGTCATGACAGTCTGACATTCAAAGCCCCTGCAGTGGTCCTCTTGTATAAGCACGTATGATTCTTCGATCCGTCCGTTTTCCCTGGATCGTCTGAGCATCCTGGCCAGCGGGTACATGCGGCAGGATGAAGGCCGGTTTTCGTAAACGCTGCACCCTTCAGGAGTTACAAAAGGGCACCTCTGCCCGTCTTTCGCAGGCCTGAGGGTCACCACAGGCAACCCCGTGTCAGGGCCGGTGTGCCTGTTGGTGTAGGTATTTAAAAAATCCTGCGGGTCCATTTCTAAGTGCCGTGCCAGGCGCAATACGTCATACGGGGTAAGAAACTGGTTCAAGTCCCTGCAGCATTCGTTGAAACAAGGCACATGCGGTCCGCAGGAAAAACAGAACTTCTGCCGGATTCCAATGGGGCGGAACTGATTGTCCTGTTGACTCATTTAATCTCTCCCCTTAAAATTGAGATCCAACCATATGCATTTTGGCTGCCCGAATCAATGGATTTTTTATGAAAAAAGCAGGTATGACTGCGATTTTCCCTTGCATCCTGAAACGAGTATGTTATAGATTTCCGTGTGAATTGCAGAGGCAGGTCAATATTTAAATAAGGTTTTTGTGTAATATTTTCAAGGAGGTGTCAAATAGCCAAGACAAAGAGCAACGATAAAAAGGTAAATATCAACAGCGAGATCAGGGCCCCGGAAGTAAGGGTTATTGAT
>JAWLEU010000049.1:0-13699 GCA_041685965.1 Desulfosalsimonas sp. | reverse complement strand
AGCAGGTCCACGCTTAACTCACAGTTTACCTCCAGGCTGATTCCCGGGTAAAGCGAACCCAGGCCTGACAGGGCTGCAGGCAGCAGATAAGCGGCATAGTCGTCAGGTATGCCGAGCCTTACCCTGCCTTTTACCTCGGGGTCGCCTATTTCAGCCATTACCTCGTCGTTTAACCTCAATATGCTCCTGGCATATTTCAGCATTACTTTTCCGCTGTCTGTTAGCCCGACTCCGCCCTTTTTCCTGGTAAGCAGGGATCGCCCCATGTTCTGCTCCAGGCGCCTTACCTGCATGCTCACAGCAGACTGTGTACGGTTTAACCGCGAGGCTGCCCTTGTGAAGCTTTTTAGTTCAGCCACGGCCACAAATGCACGCAGCAGGTTGATATCAAGATCAGGATTATAGACCATTTACAATCAGCTCTTTTCTTATGCAATTTCCGTTTTTGCCAGTCAGTAAAGCATAATCTAAGCTGTATTTTTGTCATGTTGCAACCCAAAAGCGCATTTTCCCGGCATTTGAGTTTATGAATTCCTGTGATGACCCCATAACAACAATTCGTTGGCCTTAGCCTTTTTGCTGCATTAAATCTGTATCGACAGGGATTTTGCGGAAAAAAGGAGGAAGCTGATGAGGGCACTAAAGGGAAAAACTCTGAGGGTTGCAGAGGATGCACGGATGCTGATGGTAATTCATTTATGGGGCTTTACGTTTTTGTTTACCAAGCTCGGACTCAAAAGCCTGGATCCGCTGTCCTTTGCAAATTTGAGGGTTGCAAGCGCAGCCCTTGCACTGTTTCTGATGGTTTCATTCACACAGGGCAGCCATTGGCGGCTTGGCATGAATTTCAGGGACCATCTGCTTGCATGCGGGCTCGGTCTTCTTGGAATGGCCTGTTTTCCTTTCTGCTTCAGCCTGGCCATGAAATACACTTCTGCTGCAAATGCAGGGCTGATATTCGGCACCACACCGGTTGCAGTGGCCCTGATAAGCAGTATGCTGGGAATGGAGCGTCTGAAAGGCAGACAGTGGAGCGGGCTTCTGCTTTCATTTTCAGGCATTGCCGTTATAACGCTGCCGGGAAAAGCAGATTTCTCGTTTGAAACAATACAGGGGGATCTGATGATGGTTGCTGCAATGCTGAACTGGGCTGTTTATACAGTGATAAACCGTTATGTCCCCTCTGAGCACTCAGGGCTGAAGTTCGCTGCATACGGTTCAATGTGGGGAATTGCAGGCCTTGGCATCCTGAGTTTGAACAATCTTGCCGGGCTCGCTCTGCGGGAAGTAGAACCCGTTTCCTGGCTCGGCGGTTTGTGCGCAGGCATCCTGGGCACTGCAGTTTCATACGTGATATACAATAACACGGTCAGGATTATAGGACCTTCAAAAACCGCGGTCTACCTGAACCTGGTACCTCTTATCGCTGCCGTGAGCGGGTTCATTATTCTCAATGAATCCATAGGCATGCAGCATATGCTTGCCGCGTGCTTTATTATACCCGGGGTTTTTATGGCACGCAGCCGGTCAAGCCTGTGATGGGGTTTTAGTTTTTTCAAAATCGTATTCGATCCCGATCCCGATGAGGAGTCTTTCGAATCTTTTTATTTCAGCGGGGGCAACGTAGTAATTACATTCCGGTTGACTTCGAAGCAGGGTATGGGATATACATCGTTTGATGGAAACGGATGCTGGAGCATCATTTTTTTGCGCTCTAATGAAATTGCACTTCGCTTCCCTGACGGCGGTGCGGAAAAGCGGGTTTCCGAGCGGAAATCGAGGCTCGCAGAGGCTTCTGGAGCGAGGAAACTCCTTTTTCGCACCGCCGGTCAGCCAAGGTGCTTACGGACTTTCTTTCCGCAAAAATACCGCCTGGGCGTTGTGGATTGCTTTTTAAAGGTGCCGTCGAAATTTTTTATAATTTTTCAGGGATAAGGGCAAGGCCGATTAAGGGGGAATGATGGAAAAAACCGGCGCATTAAAAGGAATTACGGTGCTTGACATGTCCAGGCTGCTGCCGGGACCTTATGCTTCAATGGTCCTTGCGGATCACGGGGCCAGGGTGATCTGCATTGAAGACAGGCGCTTTGCCCGGGAAGCCTTTAAAAACAACACTGTCAACCGCGGCAAGGAGCATATGGCCCTTAACCTCAAATCAGAGGAGGGCAGAAAGATCTTTTTCCGGCTTGCCCGGTCTGCTGATGTGATACTCGAGGGATTCAGGCCCGGGGTTACAAAGAGGCTTGGGGTTGACTACGAATCCGTAAAGTCTGTAAACCCGAAAATCGTCTACTGCTCCATTACGGGTTACGGACAGAGCGGGCCATACAGCGGTCTTGTGGGACATGATGCAAATTACCTCAGCGTAGCAGGAGTGCTCGACCTCATAGGCGAGCCGGACGGCCGGCCGGTTATACCCGGAATTCAGATTGCTGACATGGCAGGCGGGGGTATGAATGCGGTCATCGGAATCATGTTTGCCCTGTACAGCAGGGAGAAAACAGGCACCGGCCAGTACATAGACATTTCCATGACAGACGGGTCCATGAGCCTGCTTTCACTTGCGGTAAGCCTTCAGCAGACCTCGGGTCAGCCGGTGCGGAGGGGGGATTCTTTTCTGTCGCACAGGTATGCCTGCTACAACACCTATGAAACCGAAGACGGAAGGTATCTGTCCATAGGCGCGGTGGAAAACCGGTTCTGGAAAAACCTTTGCGAGTATTTCGGGGTGCCTGAATACACTCCTCTGCAGTATGACGACAACCGGAGGGAGGAAATCCTTGGGTTTTTCAGGCAGAAATTTCTGTCCAGGCCGCTTTCTTACTGGAAACAATCCCTGGAAGGCCTTGAGATCTGCTGGGCACCGGTCCAGACACTTTCAGAGGCGCTTGAGGATCCGTGCTTTTCCGAAAGGCAGATGGTAGTGGAACTGCAGGGAGACGACGGCCGCAGCCTTAAAGCGCTAGGCGCGCCTGTGAAGCTATCTGAAACGCCCCCCTGCGTAGGCGGCATGCCCCCTGAATTCGGGGCTGATACCATGGCTGTATTAAAATCCTTTGGTTATTCAGATCAGGATATAGATGAATTTGCGGAAAAAGGCGTTATTTGATCAAAAATCAGCAGCAGTAGGCCATGGTGTGCAGCAGTAACGACAAATGAGCAGGTAGTTTGAAAATGACAACATCCCTGGAGAAGGCAAAGCAGAATCCCGAATCAATGAAGGCAAGGATCCTTGAGGCGGCAAGAAAGGTTTTCAGCGAATACGGGTTTCACGGCACCACCACCCGAATGATTGCAAAGTCTGTAAACATTGATATTTCAACGCTTTACTATCACTGGGGTGAAAAGGGGGATCTCTACGAGGCAGTTATCAGGGACATAAACGACGGGCTGGGCGGAAAGCTAATAGAGGTGGAAAAGAAAATAAAGGGCAGGCCTCTTGCACAGCGCCTTGATATTGCAATAGAGGAAATGGTTGATTACCTTTTTGAAAACCCGGAGATCTCGAACCTCACTCTGTTCCGTTATTTCATGAAAACCCGTCACGGCACACTGCTTGACTTCCGGGTGCCTGAATACATTTCAGATATAGCCTATTCAATGGGCCTGGCCGAAAACAGGAAAAACGTTTCCGTGGAGGCCCGTATGAAGGTGCTTTCGATTATGAACGCGATTCACAATTTTGTGTCGGGTGAGAATTTTTTCAGGCCGATGATGGGGCTGGACAGGGAGCAGTATATCAGGCACGCCAAGGAGACATTAAAGTTTTTCAACCTGGCGGCTTTTACCTAGCGGATGCGGGAAAACGTCTTTTTCCCCGGGCCGGGGCAGCAGGCAGGAGCTTTACTCCGGCGGCACCATGTCGAGTTCCTTGAGGCGCTTTATGATTTTTTCCTGCACTGTCAGAAGGTCCTGCTTTAAAATTTCGAGTTCCTCCATTCTGCTGTTGATTTCCTTGAGCTTTTTTTTGCCGTATGAATAGGCCTTTTTGAGCTGTTTTTCCTCATCAATATCAAAATCCGCCATGCCTATCATCTCGGAGATTTCATCGAGAGAGTAGCCCAGGCGCTTTCCGCGAAGGATAAGTTTCAGACGGGTGCGGTCCCTTCTGTTGTAAATGCGGTGGTTGCCCTTGGTCCGCTCCGGCGATATCAGTCCTTTTTCCTCGTAGAATCTTATAGCCCTGGTGCTGATGTCGAGTTCATCCGCAAGCTCGGAAATGGAGAACCTGATGTCTTTTTTTCTGGGTTTGAGGCTGTTGCCCATTTGGTTTTCTCCGGTATCGGTTTTTATCTGCTTTATCATCAGCTCAATTGCGCCTGCGGCGCTGCGGTCTCATCTGCCCGGCAGGCTGCTTCCGCGGCTGTTGAAACCGCCTCTGCATAAAGGGCCCTGTCCGAACCGCTCTCAGTGATTCTGCAGGATACCCTCATTCCTTCACGCGCCCGGCTGGCGTTTTCAATAATCACAGGTATGTAGTTTGAAGACAGGCCTTTTGCAAATTCCTTGTTTTCAGGGTCCCGGCCTTCAATAACAACATCCATGGTCTTTTGTGCCATGCGGCTGAAAAACCGCCGTTTTTTATTCCTGCCCAGTTCCTTCATGATACTGCTTCTTTGCCTGATTTCCTGCGGCGGCAACTGGTCTGAAAAGCCGGCTGCAGGGGTGCCGGGCCTCTGTGAATAAGGAAACACGTGCAGATACGTAACCGGCAGGCTGTCAATGAGCTTGAAGGTCCGGTTAAATGCATCGCTGTCTTCTCCCGGGAACCCTATAAGCACATCTGCGCCAATTGCTGCATCAGGAAACCTGTGCCTTATTTTTTCCAGCACTTGCATGTAATCATCAGGCCCGTAAGGCCTGTGCATCCTTTTGAGGATTTCCGGGTCGCCGCTTTGCAGAGGGACATGGAAATGCGGGCAGATCCGCCCGGAATCCGCGATAATGTCAAGCAACTCGTCAGTCAGCTCCGTGGGTTCTATTGAACTAAGGCGTATGCGGTGATTTCCCTCCACTTTGTCTATCAGTCTCAGAAGGCCGGCCAGATCAGTGCGGGGTTCAAGGTCCGCGCCGTATCTGCCTATGTGTATTCCTGATAAAACTATTTCCGGAGCCCCTGTGGAGACAAGGTGCATAAATTCGGATACAATGCTGTCCGGCTCCCTGCTGCGGCTTCTTCCGCGTGTATAAGGGACAATGCAGTATGTGCAGAATGAATCGCATCCGTCCTGTATCTTTAAAAAAGGGCGGGTTCGCGAGCCGGCTGCAGCAGCGGGCATAGGGTCAAATCCCCGTTGCTCTGACAGATTGCTGCAAAAAACCAGGGGGCTGCCGGAATTTTTGGAGAGGCAGAATCCATCTTTACCAGGGCCCGGGTTCAGCAGTTCTGGTATCCTGTGCTTGTCTGCATGGCCGACTATATAATCCACACCCTCCATAGATGCAAATGCCTCGGGATCTCTTTGCACGCAGCATCCTGTGGCCACCACCGCGGCCCCGGGATTGTCCCGTACGGCCTTGCGCACAGCCTGGCGCGACTGCATTTCAGCCTTCCCTGTTACTGCGCAGGTGTTTATGATGCACAATTGGGATCCGGTTGCCCGCTGGCTGACACGGCATCCGAACCTGTCCCTGTACCAGGCTGCCAGGGCCTCTGATTCAGCCTGGTTTACCTTGCATCCAAGGGTTGTGACCTGCACTTTTTGTTTCATGACGCCTGCCTTGACTCTTTTTCTATCCAGCCGCCCGCCGCCACGGTGTCGTCTATGTAGCAAACCGCGGCCTGCCCTGGAGTTACGGCGGCCTGTGGTTGTGAAAACCGGATTAAGGCCCTGTCTCCGGCTTTATGTTCAAGCAGGGCGTCTGCCTCATGGTGGCGGTAACGGATTTTTGCTTTTACACGAACGGGCTTGTCCGGTCTTGGTATCAGCCAGTTTACCCTGTTGATGTAACAATGATCCTTATACACCGTATTTTTGAATCCTACAACCAGTTGATTGAATTCAGGCTCGATTCTAACCACGTAGTAAGGGGCCGGGGCAGGGCAGTTGATCCCACGCCTCTGGCCGATTGTATAGCGGTGAAGTCCATTGTGGCGGCCTATTGTGTTTCCTTGCACATCAACTATTGCACCGGGTTCTATCCGGATTTCCCCCCTGGCTTCAAGAAACCCGGCATAGGTTTTATTCCGGATAAAGCAGATGTCCTGGCTCTCTTTGTCTGATGCGGGTTTAAGGCCGTTTTCATGCGCAAGTTTTTTTACGCCTTCCTTATGCATGCCGCCGAGCGGAAAAACAGCCCGTGAAAGCTGATCCGAACTCAGCATGCCCAGGAAGTAGGACTGGTCTTTTTGAATATCACTGCCCTTTTTCAACGCGGGATATTTCCCGGTTTTTTCAAGGTTTGCGTAATGGCCGGTTGCCAGGCAGTCCGCGCCCAGGCTTTGTGCAAATTCCAGCGCCTTGCCGAATTTAATTATCCTGTTGCACAGCACGCACGGATTCGGGGTCCTGCCTGATTGGTAGGTCTCTGCAAAGTATTTAACTATCTGTTCTTCAAATACCCTGCGGCAGTCCATGATTTGAAGGGGGATGCCGAGCTGGTGCGCTGCTTGTTCTGCAGGATTTGCCCGGCTTGTATTGCCGTACTCGTTTTTCTCGGAACCTGAGGCTGCGTACCCGCGATTTGCGGACTCGTATCCGGTTATAAAATGAATCCCGATCAAGGGCGTGCCGCTTTTTTTAAGCAGCCATGCGGCAACCAGGGAGTCGATTCCCCCGCTTAAGGCAACAGCAACAGTCATTTTCCTTCATTTCAGACCGGAGTGTCGCTTATCAGCATTGTGGAAGGATCCAGGTAAAGCTCCGAGAGGTTTTCTGGGTTCTGATGCTCTGAGTCGGGCAGCATTTTCAGGTATACCCTGTTTTGGTCCGGATGCAGCAGAAGCATCAGGTCAAACAGCCCCGCAAACGGTGTAAAGGAACTGGGTATTCCCGTTTTTTCCACTGGTTCCTCCCTGTGTGTGCGCACCGTGAACCAAAGGCTCAGCCCGTTGGCCATGGCAAAATCCTTTAGCTGCCTGAGCCTGTCATCTGACTGGTTTTCCGTGAGAAAACCGTCTATCATGACCTGGGAGGGCTGAAAGATTCTGCTTGCAACAAGCTCGGAAATTCTTTTTTCGAGCTTGTCCAGGCTGAAAGATTCCGTTTCAAACGTCATGATGAACCTGCGGTGCAGCAGCTGCTCCCAGAGCCTCTCCTTGTGTGAGTTCTCCTCTGTCTGGGTAAGACGGTGAAAGACCTCCCTGTACCACAGATTGACCTTGTCCACAGGATTATCCGTGCTTATGTGAAGGATGTTTTTCCCGTTAAGCATGGAGTAGATTGCAAGCTGGACAAGCAGGGCTGTCTTTCCCACACCCGCCCGGGCAAGGATGGCGGCGAACCCGCCGTTTTCAATGCCTGCGGCTGCCTCCCTTCCCATTATCTTGAGGGGGTCCTGCAGTATATTCGAATTATTCAGCATTTGATTTGGCTCCTTTGGCTGTCTGTATGGCTGCCGGGGTTTTTCCGGCTCTTTTTCAACGGCGGCCGCACTCAGTTACTGGGCGGCAGATTTGCTTTTCGCCGATTGCTGGAGGTTTTTCTCGATTTCCTGGAGCACGGATTTGGGGACTTCCTTATAGGTTTCAAACTCCATGGTGAACTGGGCCTTGCCCTGGGTGAGAGAGCGCAGAACCGTGGAATAGCCGAACATTTCGGCGAGCGGCACATGAGCTTCAATCACCGTGGAAACGCCTTCATCGTGTACACCGATAATAACCCCGCGTCTCTGGTTCAGCGAGCCCATCACATTGCCCTGGTATTCATCCGGGGTTTCTACAACAACCTTCATTACGGGTTCGAGCAGTACCGGTCCGGCCTTGTGGTAGGCCTGCTGAAAACCTCCGCGGGCGGAGGCCTGAAAGGCCATTTCAGAGGAGTCCACCGCATGGGAGGATCCATCTGTCAATACCACCCTGACTCCTGTAACCGGGAATTTCATCCAGGGGCCTTTTTTGATGCATTCCCTGAACCCTTTTTCACAGGCAGGTATATAAAGCGTGGGTATATTGCCGCCTGATACCTTGTTTTCAAATTCAAATTCGCTTTCAGCCGGTTCCATGTAGCCTATGACGCGTCCGAATTGGCCGGCGCCGCCTGTCTGTTTTTTGTGGGTATAGTCAAACGTGCTTTGCCTGGTAATTGTTTCTCTGTATGCAACCTGCGGCTCTCCCGCGTGCAGTGAAACGCTGTATTCCCTTTTCATCCGCTCAAGGTATATGTCCAGATGCAGCTCTCCCATGCCGGAAATAAGGGTTTCGCCTGTTTCCGGGTTGTAATGGGTCTGAAACGTGGGGTCTTCCTTTGTAAACCGGTTGAGCGCTTTTGACATGTTGGTCTCGGATTTGTAATCCGCGGGTTTAACCGCCAGGGTGATAACCGGATCCGGGACATACATTGAGGACATTGAAAGGTTAAGCCCCGGCTCCACAAAAGTGTCTCCCGAGGCGCAGTCAATTCCGAACAGTGCTCCGATAAAGCCGGCGGGAATTTTTGTAACCTCTTCCATTTTGTCCGCATGCATGCGGACAATGCGTCCTATTTTTATTTTTTTGCCCGATCGAACGTTGTATACCGTATCACCCTTGTTTAGCGATCCCTGATACGTACGGATATATGTCAGCTGACCGTACGGGGTGTCTTCCAGCTTGAAGGCCAGTGCCACCAGGGGTTTTTTCTCTTCCGCCTCAAGGATCACCGGGGTTTCCTCGTTGCTGACGTCAAGTGCATAAGTTTCCACGTCAACCGGGGAGGGCAGGTAGTCAATTACTCCGTTGAGCAGCGGCTGCACTCCCTTGTTTTTATAGGCTGAACCCAGCATAACCGGGGTGAGCTCTCTCTTCAGAGTACCGGTACGGATGGCCTGCTGCAGCATTTCTTCCGAAACCGGTTTTTCGTCAAGTATGGCCTCGGTGAGATCATCGGAAAACATGGAAGCGGCCTCAAGCAGTTCCTCTCTTTTCTGCATCGCCTGGTCGGCCAGGTGCTCCGGGATTTCTTCCGTTGTTATATCCTGTCCGTATTCGCCCCTGAAATAAAGTGCTTTCATGGTAATCAGATCCACCATGCCTTCATGGCCGGCTTCCAGCCCGATAGGGATCTGCAGGGCCACAGCATTATGGCCGAGTTTTTCCCGCAGCTGGTCAATTACCCTGAAGGGGCTGGCCCCGCTTCTGTCGCATTTATTGATAAATGCAATGCGCGGAATGTTGTAGCGCTTCATCTGCTGGTCCACTGTAATGGACTGCGACTGCACCCCGCCCACTGCGCATAGTACAAGGATCGCCCCGTCCAGAACCCGCAGGGAACGTTCAACCTCCATAGTAAAGTCCACATGCCCGGGAGTGTCAATTATGTTGATTTCCCGGTCCTGCCACGTGCAGTAAGTGGCGGCTGAGGCAATGGTGATGCCGCGTTCCTTTTCCAGGACCATGGAGTCCATTGTTGCGCCCACGCCGTCTTTGCCGCGGACCTCGTGGATCTTGTGAATCCGTTTGGTCAGATACAGGATCCGTTCGGTTAATGTCGTCTTTCCCGAATCAATGTGGGCACTGATTCCGATGTTTCTCACGTTTTCGATTTTAAAACTCATATATCTCTTCTCACCTTGAAAACAAAAATGTATTTTGCCAGCGGCTAAAATCCTCTCTTTTTATATGAACGACACAGTGTCTGTCAACTCTTTTTTTTAATTTTGATGGCACCGTGAAAAGCTTTCCACATAGCCAGATGTTTTTGCGGGAAGGAAGCCCTGCGGTCGGGATCAGTTTTTTCGCTTTTGACCGTGAACGCTCAATGTCGCTTCAAAAACCGATCCCTACCTTGGACTTGCTTGGGAATCTTTTTTTGCACTCTAACGAAATTGCACGTAGTTGCCCTGAAGGCGGTGCGGAAAAGACAGGGGAGCTTTTATTTTATGTCCGACTCCATGAGCCTGTCTGTGATCAGCCCGTAGAATCCTGCAGCATCGGGTGAGGTAAAGCGCCAGCCCATGTGCGTAAGACAGGAGCCGCAGACAACCACCTGCCAGTAATATCCAGCAAACCAGCTAAATTCATCCGTGGGCGATCCGGCTGCCGCGCACCCCCATGCATTTCTGAAACAGCCTATCTCGAATACAATACCGTGAGGGTTGGCAAAGGTGTGTTCATGAGAGCCGCCTACAGCAATGCGTTCAGCGTTGGTTGTGATCATGGCCAGGCATTGCCTGCAGAGAAGGTATGTCTGTTCTTCAAGGGTCTCTTCTGCTTCCGGTTCCTCGCGGATGCCTGCATTTTCCTTGTTTTTGAGCACGGGCTTAAGACAAAGATGCTGCAGGCCCAATGAATTCCCGGATCCGGCCGGAATCTGCCCTGTCAGCATAGGCTTTTCTCACCTCCGCGGAAACGCTGTATGGTTAACGGAGTTAAAGGTTTGAAATTCTGAATTTTAAATATACTTTTGTTATGCCATGTTGTAAATTCAAAAATTATTTTTCTCCCCGTGCCGGAGCGGGTTTGATATGCATGGTTTCTGAAAAATACAGCAAAACGGACTTTTATGTGCGGCATATCAGGAATTATATCGGAATCGGATTCCGCAGAGCTTATTGACCGGAAGATTTCAGCCATGTGCCGGCTGCAGAACCACAGGGGCCCGGATGCAAGCCGGGCATACATTCATGAGGATTTCCGGGGCAGGGCGGGGTTCGGATTCGTCAGGCTTTCAATACTGGATCTTGAAACAGGCATGCAACCCATTAAGTGCCCTGTTGATGACACTCTTATACTGTGCAACGGCCAGATTTACAATTACATTGAACTGCGTTCCCTTGTGGCTGACGCCCCGTTTGTTTCACGTGGGGATATAGAGGTTGCCCTTCATCTTTACCGTAAAAAGGGGATTGGTTTTTTAAATGAATTAAACGGGATGTATGCAGGTGCGGTGTTTGATCCGGGCCGGGGAAAACTTTTTTTGTTCAGGGACCGCTTCGGCATCAAGCCGGTCTACTACGCATCAGGAAATAAAGGGTTTGCGTTTTCATCGGAAATAAGGCCCCTTTTCGAGGCCCTTGATATCCGGCCCGCAGTCAATGAAGACCGCCTGGCCACCTATTTCAAATACAGATACGTGCCCGGCGGCCAGACGCTTTTCAATGGCATAATGCGGGTGCCTCCGGGATCATATCTGGAATATGACCTTGAATCCGGGACATTTTCGGTGCATCGCTACTGGAATTATTATACCGACGCACAGGAGGCCGGACTGAGCATAAACAGTGCCGCTCAGCAGTATTTCGAGTTGTTTGAGGACGCGGTTGATATAAGGCTTCGTGCGGACGTGGAACTTGGGAGTTTTATCAGCGGCGGAATAGATTCTTCTTCTGTTGCGGCGGCGGCTGTGGGAGCCAATCCTGAAATGAGGCTTTATACGGCTACTTTTGATGAGCAGGCCTATGACGAACTGCCTGATGTTCACCGTTTTTTAAACTACCATTCAGAGCGTTTCTCCAAAGCCCGGCTTCACCCGGCCCAATGCGGAAAGGAAACACTGGGAGATCTTCCCGGTATCATAGCCGCAATTGAAGAGCCGATTTCCCTGGGGACCATACTGCCCACAGACCGGATCTGCCGGGCTGCCTCCAGGGATGTAAAGGCAGTATTGACAGGCGAGGGCGCTGATGAAATATTTGCCGGGTACAGGAAGTTCATGCTTGAGGCTGCGGCTGCCGAATACATGCAGCTTTCCTCCGGCATGCAGCGCAAGCTAAATGAGCGTTTCCCGGAGCTTGAGCCTTATCTTGCACGCAGAAGCAAAGACCCGGCACAACGCTATATTCAGGCAGAGGCCCTGTTTGATGACAACGAACTTGATCTCATGATAGGTTCCGGCAGACAGGGAGCGGCATTGCCGGAGGATGCCGTGCCTGTGCTCAGCGGCCGGGAGCATCCGGTTAACGCTGCCATTGCATTTGAGACCAGGTGCCGGCTGCCTGATTATGTGGTGCTAAGGCTTGACAAGCTTTCAATGCGTCATTCGCTCGAAACCCGCACCCCGTTGCTGGATTACAGGCTTGCAGAATTTGCGGCAAGGCTGCCGCTTTCCATGAAGCTCAATCTTGCTATGAACCGGGAGAAATTCATATGCAGCTACTCGCTGGTAAAATACGGCCTTGTGGATGCAAAAACCGCATTCAGGAAAAAACAGCCGTTTACCTTTCCCATGGCTGACTGGTTCTCGGAGCCGTCCTCGCTTCCCGAGCCCATAAAGGAAGTGCTGTACGGAAACATGGTAAAGCAACACAATATAATTGACCCCGGATTTGTCAAAAATCTTGCGGGCCGTGTCACATCGTCAGGGGTGGGGCCTCAGACTCTTGTGTCCGAGGCTGACCGGCTTTTTTCAATAATTGTATTTACGCTCTGGTACCAGGAATTCATGACCAGATAAAAGATTGAGAGCTGTATTGAATACTGACAGGTTGATATCCGGACTTGCAGAAGATTTTGCCCGGCGCTTCATGGACGTGCTGGCTGCACAGCTGCCCAAGCAGGAGCGGACATACGGCTTTGAATACGAGTTTCTTCCGGACAGGCCAATGGAAATAACCGATTTGACGGCTGTCGAGGACCTGCTTGCCAGCTTCGGAAAAAGGGGTAAAAACTGCGTATTTTTTGAAAACGGGACAGCCGTTGGGTTTGAGCCGGGCGGGCAGATAGAATATTGCAGTCCTCCTTTTTCAGCCCATGATGAGTCGTCGGTGGATGAAGTGATTGAGTTCATGCAGGAGATGAATGAGAAGATAAAAAATGAGCTTGGAATCGGTTATTTGGCGCGCGGATACCTGCCGGGCAGAAAAGACGCCCCTTTGTGCCTGACTACAGACAGGTATGTGAATCTTCACAGGCGCCTGGCAAAAAGCGGCACCAGGGGGCATGAAATGATGAAGGCAACCGCGGCGATTCATCTGCACGTGGCGATATGCTCTGTGGCCGAGCTTCTGGACCTGTTTTACAGGCTGTGTGAACTCACCGGCCACGAAATGTTTAAGATGTCGGAAGCCCGAAGTGACATATGGAAAAAGACTGATGATACCCGCTGCGGCAGGCCTCCTTGCTGCAGCGAACTCATGGATGATCCTGCCGTGCTGATAGAGCGGCTGGTGCGTTTCGGGTTAAACGCAGTTTCCCTTGACGAGGAAAAGCCGTTTTACATGGCCTCGGACCGCTCGTTTGAGAATTTTTTATATCACATGACAACCATATTCACTGATGTCCGCTTCAATCTCAAGGGTACCACCCTTGAACTGCGGACACCAGACAGCATTCCCCCGGCGAAGTTTAAGCCTATGTGGCGGCGGTTCATAGAAATGACTGAAACTATATCGCAATAACAGGAGGTATTATGTCCAAAATCGAAATTTACACCACCCGCTCATGTCCGTACTGCAATATGGCCAAGTCCCTGCTTGACAAAAAGCAGGCGGCCTACGAAGAAACCGCGGTTGATGGTGATCCGGAAAAACTGGCAGAGGCGGTGCAGCGAAGCGGGGGGCGCAAGACTGTGCCGCAGATTTTTATTGATGGTCAGCACGTCGGCGGCTATGATGAATTAAATGC
>JAWLEU010000048.1:0-13874 GCA_041685965.1 Desulfosalsimonas sp. | reverse complement strand
TGAGACAGTAATAGAACTGGACCCCGGCATGGCCTTCGGCACCGGTACCCACCCCACAACCGCCATGTGCTTAAGGCTCATGGAACGATTCATGAAGCCGGGTTTCAGGGTCCTTGACATAGGCACCGGCTCGGGTATTCTCCTGGTGGCCGCGGCCAGGCTCGGAGCAGGCATGCTCTTGGGAGTCGACAACGATCCGGTTGCAGTCGGCGTGGCAGAGGAAAACCTGATTCTCAACAGAGTGGAAAAAGAAAAATTCAGGCTTAACACCGGCAACCTGGTGGATGCAGTTACCGGCACATGGGACCTTGCAGCAGCCAATATCCTGACCGCCACAATTGTCCCGATGATACCAAAAATCCCCCGCGTGCTCGCCCCCGGGGCAGTCTTTATAGCCTCGGGCATCCTTGAGCTAAACAAAGACAGTGTATCGGCGGCGCTGGATGAATCAGGGTTTGAAATCCTGGAAATCCTCTCGGAAGACGAGTGGATCGGAATTGCGGCAAGGAATACTACTGACTCCTGACAGATACCACTTCCGAGGCAGTCACAAGGCGCACCTGCCTTTTCAGACGCGGAAGCTCATCTTCGAGGACCTCGTATGTTTCCGGGTAGGGGTGGCATATGCCCACCGCGCTGCCTTTTTGCTGTGCTACAGCCACGAGACTTTTTAGCTGGCGGCGGATAAAGGCTCGATCAGGCACGTGGTCTATGAACACGTCCCGCTCTGCAAAAGGAACCCGGAAAAGGCGGGCGGATGAAAGACTTCTGCTTTTCTCTGTTGTAAGGCTGTCTATATAATAAAGTCCGCGCTTTTTGACAATCGACAGGATCTGGTTCATGTGGGCCGATTCCTCGCTCATTTTCGACCCCATGTGATTGTTTACACCCTTTACGTGCGGCAGTTCGTCGATGTGCTGTTTTAAAATGCTTATGCGCTCATCGGCTGTCATGGACGAAAGCAGCGCCCCCTTGCCCGGATCATTTTCCGGATAATTCCTGGGCTCCATGGGCTGGTGCAGCATGACCTCGCCGCCGTTTCTGTGAGCCCTGTCTGCTATTTCACTCTGAAAAGTGCTGCCCGGTAAAACCGCGTAAGTAAACCGTCCCTTAAGGGAGAAAAACTTTTCAGCAATATCTTTTTCCCGCCCGAGGTCATCGATTATTATTGCCACCCTGGGGCGCTTTTCAGGAATCTGCGGGGGCTCTGGCCTTTCAGGCACGGATACAGTTTCGGCAGGCTTTTGCGCCGGCCGGAAATACAGGTGGTAATAGCCGGCAAGCGCCACCACAGCCGCGAGTATGCAGGCGAACACAACAAAATCCCACCTGATACTACGCTGCCGGGCCTTTTTGGAGCCGCCGGCCTTTTTTGATGATTTCGACTGAGCAGCCCTTTTACCGGTCGATGCTTTTTTTGAAGAGTCCTTTTTTCCTGAAGCGGTCTTTTTCCCGGATCCGCTTTTTGGTTTTGCCTTTTTATTAGAATCCGGCGCCTTTGCCATCCTTTTCTACTTTCCTTCTCCCATGGCCCGGAATACCTCGTATCCCCTCAGAATCTCATAAGCCCTGTTAATCTGCGAATCCTTCAAAAGAACTTCCGGATCCTCGTCGCTGCTGTCATAGAGCACGTTTCGCAGCTCAAGCAGCCTTTCTTTTTCATCCCGGCCGTCTGCCCGGTCTTCGGATTCTTCTCCTTCGCCTTCACCTTCATCCATGCCTGTATTGTCCTCTTCCGTGGAGTCCTGCTGCTGCTCCATTTCCCCGGGAAGATGATTTTTCAGATCCTGCTCCTTCAAAGCGTCCATGTCAGAGGCTTCCTGCTCATCAATGAACCTGCGGCTCACCACAAGGTCAGGATGAATGCCGTCTGCCTGGATGGATCTTCCGTTGGGCGTATAATACTTGGCAATGGTGAATTTTAGTCCGTAGCCGTTTCGCAGAGGCTTTACAGTCTGGACCGAACCCTTGCCGAAAGAGTCTGTGCCGAGAACCAGAGCCCGCTCGTTGTCCTGCAGAGCGCCTGCCACGATCTCCGAGGCACTGGCGCTTCCGCCGTTTATAAGCACCACAATGGGGTAATCAGGCTCGCCTCCACTGCTGGAAGCATCGTATACGCTTTCTTCTTTTTCGTTGCGGCTTTTTATGGATACTATCCTTCCTTCCCTGAGAAACACATCAGATACCGACACGGCCTGGGTGAGCAGTCCTCCCGGGTTATCGCGCATGTCAAGGATTACCCCCTTTAAAGGATCGCCGCTTTTTTCAAGGTCAGCCAGGGCCTTTTTTACCTCGTCCTCGGTATTTTCCCGGAAATTGGTAATCCATACATAACCGTACCCCGGCTTTATCATGGCGTGCCTTACACTTTCCATGGGAATCACATCCCTTTCCAGGGAAAACTCCATGGGCTCGGAGCGGCCCTTGCGAATCACCTTGATATCTATCTCGGTGCCGGGCTCGCCGCGCATTTTCTTTACCGCCTCCCACAGCATCATATCCTCGGTGGACTTACCTTCAACCTCTATGATCACGTCATTGGCCTGTATGCCCGCCTTTGACGCAGGTGTACCCTCAATGGGCGAAACAACCGTAAGCCTTCCTTCGCGCTTGCTGATTACAATGCCTATGCCGCCGAATTCCCCGCGCGTTTCATCCTGCAGCTCGTCAAACGCCTCCGGAGGCATGAAAGTAGAGTGCGGATCCAGGCTTTCGACCATGCCGTTTATGGCCTCCTCGATTAATTCCCTGGTATCGACCTCCTCCACGTAGTTTTTCTCCAGCTCGTCGAGTACGTCTGAAAAAAGCTTGAGCCCCTCGTAGGTCTCCTCCCTGGAGAACTCACCGTAAACGGTTGTAGCTGCCATTACCCCGAAGACCGCCACGACTGCAAGAATCGTCGCCCTGGCGAATTTATTTTTCATCAGTCCCATCCATGACTCCTTTTATCCTTTGTCCAGCCATTTCATCGGGTTCACCGGTTTTCCGTCATGCCGGATTTCAAAATACAGCGCCGGCCCTTTCCTTGAGCCGGATTCTCCGACCGTGGCAATTACCTGCCCGGATTCCACAGCCTCTCCCTTGCTGCTGAACACGTCTTGCACACGTGCATATACCGTGTGGTAATCACTGCCGTGCGAAACAATAACGACTTGGCCGAAACCCCTGACCTTGTCGGCAAACACGGTCTCACCATCAAAAACCGCCCTTACAGGCTCGCCGTAGCCGGAACTGATTTCAACACCGTTTCTGTAGCTTTCCGCGCCTGTCTCTGAGTCCATGTGCCTGCCGAATTCCGAGACAATCCTACCCTGAACCGGCATCTTTAGCAACCCCTGATGTGACTCGAAATCCCTTTCGGCTTTATAGGACCGTTGTTTTAGATCTTCTATTGTTTTGTCCAGCCTGCGGGATGCCTCGCGCAGATACGAAATAGTCTTCTTGCGGTCAGACTTTCTTTTTTCCAGCCCGGCCAGAACCTTTTTGCGCTGCTGTTTCATGGCGGCCAGATCCGAAAGGCTCTTTTCATATTCGGCTGCAAGCTGCCGATTTTCCCGGCGTCTTTCATTTAAACGCTCAAGCACGCCTGAAAGGCGCCGTCTTTTATCCGCCATTTCAGCAAGCACTTCCTCGTCATGCTCCAGCACCCGCTCAACCGCGGCCTTGAGGGTAAAAAGGTCATGCACGGAATCAGCCGCGGCAAGAAGGTTCATCCCGCCCAGCCGGTAGAGTTTGTAAAGTGCCTGAATTCGCCCTCGGAAATACTTTTCCCTGCGCTCTATGGCCTCCCGCACCTGCCCTGCTTTTTGCTCAAGCCGGCTGATCCTGGCACCGGTTTCTTCCGCATCCTCCATTAGTTCGCGCAAATCTTTGCGCTTTTTCCTTATTTTCGCGTCTATTTCTTCCAGATCCCCGGCCACCGCCTCCTGCTTTTGCGAGACATCCCGGAGCTCCTTTTGCTTTTCGCGTATCCTTCTTTCTATCTCCCTTGCCCTGGCCATTGCCAGTTCCCTGTCCGCTTCCGCGGAATCCCCGGTGACCCTGTGAGTAGTATAGCGCTCCAGATACTCACTGTCATTATACAAATAGCCGATATTGCCATCGTGGATCACCTGGAGCCATTTGTCTTTTTCCTGCAGGATGCGGACTTCGGTGTCTTTTTCAAGAATGCTGACCACCCGCGCCTGCCGGTCAGGCGCACTTCTCATGTTAAGAGTATCCACGCGCACCACTCCGGTCTGCTGCAGCTTTTCGCAAAACACTGCAGAGCCGGGCCACAAAAGCGCGGCAGCGCATATTGCAGCCGCGATTATACGCGCAGAAAACGCCGAATGGTAAAAAAGCACCCCAGCCACCCCACGAACATGCTGGCTATTATGATAACTGCCGTCAATTCAGGCGGGATAAACCGGATCCGGAAAAACGGCATCAGCCCTTCCGTGGAGATACCCGGCATCACCCCGCGATAAGCAAGATATACAAGCCCGAGCCCCGCAAGCCCTCCGCAGAGACCCAGCAGTGCAGATTCAAGATAAAGAGGATACTTAATAAAAGCCTCGTCAGCACCTATTATACTGGTTATTTCGATTTCCTCGCGGCGGGAATAAAGAATAAGCCGCATGGTGTTTGCAACTATAAACATAATGGCAATAAAAACCAGAGCAGCCATCACGAATGCGGTTATCCTGAAAAGGCTGTATATCCCGTAAAACTGGTCCAGCCATTTGCGTGCGTATTCAACGTCTGCAACCCCGGGGATCTCTTTTATTTTTTGCGCCAGCTTCTCTATTCCCTCTATTCCTTCCGTGTCCCGGGCAGGGCTTATTTCCAGGGCATCCGGCAGGGGATTTTCCTCCAGGTCGGAAAGAAGCGACGAATCCGGGCCGATTTCCTCTTTTAACCATGCCAAACCTTCGTCTCCCGGCACGTAGGAAACAGAGCCCACACCTTCATACTTTTCCATGGCTTTTCTGGCATCGGCTGCCGTGCCCCGGCCGGCTCCGTCTTCCATATAGGCGGTAATGCGAACACCCCGCTGCCATTGTTCCATCAAATCGCCTGCATTTATAAAAAAAAGCGTGAATGCGCACACTATAAAAACCGCAAGGGCAATTGTGAACACGCACGCGCCGTGCAGAAGCCTGTGGCGGACATAGTCGCTTAAGGCCCTTCTCAGGACACTTATCATGAACTCTCCTCTGCCGGGGGCTCAGCCTCGCAGGACTCGGTTTCCTCCGGTCCGCCCCGAGAGTCAACCCGCCTGCCCTGATCCAGGTAAATCACGCGTGCGTCAAACATGGACAGCAGCTCCCGGTCATGGGTTGTTATCACAACAGTGGCGCCCCTGGCATGGGCTGCGCGCAGAAGCTGCAGCACCCTTTCCGAGGCAGCAGGGTCAAGGCTGGCCGTGGGCTCGTCTGCCAGGATGATTTTCGGCTTTCCCACCATGGCCCTTGCCACTGCCGCCCGCTGTTTTTCACCCCCGGAAAGCGTGGGAGGATAGGCATCTGAATGATGGGCCAGGCCCACCAGCTCCAGTAAGTCTTCAACCCTCTGCCTGATAAAGCTCCTGGACCTGAATCCTGCAGCCTCCATTACCAGGGCCACGTTCTGAAAAACGGTAAGGGTTTCTATCAGCTTGAAGTCCTGGAAAATCACTCCTATTCTGCGCCGCAGCTCGGGGATCTGCTTTCTCGGGATCCTTGCAAGGTTTATCCCGTCGACAATTGCATATCCGTCGCTCATGCGCTCGCCCATGTACAAAAGCTTGATCAGGGTTGATTTTCCCGCGCCGCTGGGGCCTGTTATGAAGGCAAAATCGTTTTTCCTTATGCCGAAGTTTACATCGCGCAAAGCATAGACCTCGCCGAAGCGCTTTGTAACACCGCAGAAACGAATAATCTGATTTTGCAGCTCGTTTTTGTCCTGCATTGTTTATATTGACTGCGTCTTGATTTACTGGTATCTGTTTTTTCAAAGTCAGGGAGTGCCGTTTCCGGTTTTTCCTGACACCCCCACTGATCCCTTTTTGACACGGCTTCTTCCAACAATCAGTGGGGGATATTTTTATCGAATCTGCACCGTTAAATCAACATTTTCCTGGAAAACCCCGGAGGCATCAACTTCATGAAAGAAGAACTCATAGACCTGCTCTGCAGAAAATCCTTCCAATACAGCCGGGAGCCATCTTTTAAGCTGGCCTCCGGGCAGATGAGCAGCTACTACATCAACTGCAAGCCGGTTACCTTGAGCCCCCGCGGGCTTTTTCTTATCGGACACCTGGTGTTTGACGCAATAAAAGACCGGGATATAGACGCAGTGGGAGGCATAACCTTCGGGGCCGATCCCATTGCCATAGCCGCGGCATTCGTCTCGGAGCTGCAGTCTGCTCCTCTAAAGGCCTTTTCCATCCGAAAGACGCAGAAGGATCACGGAATTGTAAAGTGGATAGAAGGCGACCTGGCCCCGGGTCAGCGGGTTGCCATTGTGGAAGACGTGGCAACCACCGGCGGCTCGACGCTCAAGGCTGTGGAACGCGCCGTATCAGAGGGCCTGGAAGTGGATTCGGTGGTGCTTTTGGTGGACCGCCAGGAAGGAGGGGCTGAAAACATAAAAAAAACAGTCCCGGAGGTCCGCTCCATTGTCACCCGCGAGGAACTGGTTGCGGCCTACCTGGAAGGAACGTAGGAAGCGCAGGCATCCTCGGATTCCCACACCCTCACCCTTGATACAAAGATCGGTTCGTCTTCGCCGATTCGCTCTGAAAATGCATCCGCAACATGCTTTGCAATAAGCTCGGACGAGGGATTGCTTCTGTCAAATGCAGGCAGCTCATTTAAAAACCTGTGATCCAGGGCGTCAATGATTTCGCCGAGCCGCTGCTTGATAACGCCGAAATCCATGAGAACGCCCGAATCCTGCAGGCTCTCGCCCGCAACGCATAGTTCCACTTTCCAGTTGTGACCGTGAAGGTTTTCGCACTTTTCAGTTACCATCTTCAGCTGGTGGGCCGCAGCAAAACGCGTTACCACTTTGAGTTCGTACATTTCTCCCCCTTAATATACGCTGGGGGCAGACTTAAAAAGCCTGTCCCCGTAAAAAGCTTCTCACATAGCCGGATGTTTTTGCGGTAGGCAAGCCCTGCGGTCGGGATCAGTTTTTTTGCTCCTGACCGTGAACGCTCAATGTCTCTTCAAAAACCGATCCAGACCCCGGGCTTGCTTGGAAGTTGCTTTTGTCCTGCACCGTATCTGCCGGGCAGGTTTACCTGGCCGCCTTTGAAGAAGACGATGAGCCGGACCTGGTGAAGATGCGCTTTATCCTGGAGGTTAGTTTTTCAGACTCCAGTTTTTCAAATTCCCTTAAAATTTCTTCCTGGCGCTTGCTCATGTGTTTGGGGGTTTTCAGGACCACCTCCACGAGTTCATCGCCGGGAAGTCCGGTGCGAAGCGAAGGAATTCCCTGGTTGGTCAGCTTGATTATATCGCCGTACTGGGTTCCCTTCGGGATCTCGACTGTCTCCTCCCCGGTCAGCGTGGGCACCGTGATTTCATCGCCGAGGGCCGCCTGGACAAAGGAGAGCTCGACTTTGCAGACAATATCGTTGTCCCTGCGTTCGAATAAGTCATGGGGCTTTACCCGGATAAACACGTAGAGATCGCCCGCAGGGCCGCCGTTTACGCCCGGTTCCCCCTCGCCTGCAAGCCGCAGCCTGGATCCGGTGTCCACGCCTGCAGGAATTTTTAACTCCACCTTCTTTCTGGCGGCAACCTGCTGCCTGCCCATGCACTTGGGACAGGGCTCCGTGATCACCCTGCCCTGACCCCGGCACCTGGGACACACGCTTTTGACCTGGAAAAAACCCTGGGTGCGCACAAACTGACCCGTTCCACGGCACTGTTCGCAGGTTTCAGGCTCAGTGCCGGGCTTGGCGCCTGTGCCGCGGCATTCATCGCAGGCCACCATCTTTTCCAGTTCAAGTTCGGTGTCCTTGCCAAATGCAGCGTCAGTAAACTCTATGGTAAGATCATAGCGCAGGTCCGAACCCCTCTGTGCACTGCTGCGTCCGCCGCGTGCCCCCTGGCGGAAACCGAAGAAATCCTCGAAGATGTCGCCGAAGGACGAAAAGATGTCCTCGAAATCCCTGAAGCCGCCTGCCTGGCCGCCTCCGCCGCCGTTTTCGAATGCGCGGTGGCCGAATCTGTCATACATCTGGCGTTTTTCCGGGTTGGACAGCACCTCGTAGGCTTCGGCAGCCTCCTTGAACCTGTCCTCTGCTTCCTTGTCGTCAGGGTTACGGTCAGGATGGTTCTTCAGCGCGATCTTGCGATACTTTGCCTTCAGTTCGTTTGCATCGGCGTTTCTGTCAACGCCCAGGACCTCGTAATAATCTCTTTTTTCGCTCATAAGCGGACAACCAACCGATTTTATTTAATATTTAGTTACAGGTAAACCGTCTTTCCCGTCAGTGGATATGCTCCGGCAAATCAAGACATTTAAAAACCGCCCGTATTATGCTATTGAGAATTTACCGAAACCGGCAGGAACATAACGTTGAAAATTCCAACCGTAGAATAATGCATAAAACCGAATTGTCAATGAACAAAAACACAGAGCCCGGGTTTGTAAAAAATATGTTCGGCGCAATAGCGCCGAAATACGACTTTCTCAACCGCCTGCTCAGCCTGAGGCAGGATGTCTACTGGCGCCGGAAAATGATCGAGTCCATAAGCGTTCCCCAACAGGCACGCATACTGGATGCAGCCTGCGGCACAGGAGACGTGATTGGCGAAATCCTGAAGCAGAAGAAGGCGCCGGTGGCTGCGGGAATGGACTTTTCCGTTGAAATGCTTGAAATTGCCCGAAGAAAAGGCCTCAAATCCGGACGCGGACGCGGGTTTCATCTTGTGGCAGCAGACCTGCTTTCCCCGCCTTTTGCAAGTGAAAGCTTCGATGCTGTCACCATAGCCTTTGGAATTAGAAATGTCACCGCCAGGCAAAAGGCGCTGGAGGGATTTCTGGACCTGCTCAGGCCCGGCGGCACGCTTGCTGTTCTCGAGCTTGCAACGCCTTCGGGTGCAATGCTGCGCAGGCTCTACCTTATTTATTTCACCAGGATTCTGCCTGCAGTTGGAGGAATGTTTTCAAAAAACATGCGGGCCTACAAATATCTTCCGGCATCTGTTCTTCATTTCCCGCAGCCGGCCGAATTTGCCTGCCTAATGGGCCGGGCCGGCTTTGAAGACGTAAAGTGGCTGCCGCTTACTGCAGGAATTGCAACCCTTTACACAGGGCACAAAAAAACCGCAGAGGAGGTTTCGTGATGAATGCCGAAAAACTTGCCCGGATATTCAACACAGCAGCACTGACAGTCCTGGTTGTGTTTTTTGCAGGAACGGTTTCAGCACAGCAGGAAGACGGAAAAGAAAAATCTCCCTGGCAGACTGAAGCAGAGCTCGGCTACATGATGACCTCCGGCAACACAGACACACAGAACTTCAACACAAAGCTCGACGTTACCAGGGAGGCCGACAGGTGGCGCCACAACCTGCATGCCGAGGCCTTATACAGCTCAGAAGAAGACGACGACACCGGCGAGGATGAAGCCACTTCCCAGAAACTGCAGCTGTCAGGCCAAACCAACTATAAATTCAGCAAAGCAAGCTCAGCCTATCTGCTCGGGCTTTACGAAGACGACCGGTTTTCAGGATATGACTACCAGGTAACCGTTTCCTCAGGTTATGCCAGGCAGTTTGTCGACTCTGATCGAATGGAGCTTTCCGGCGAGATCGGCCCCGGCTACAGGTACAGCAAACTCGAAGACGACGAGGCTGCCGATGATGACAAAGGCGAGGCCATCATTAGGGTCGGCGGGTTTTTCAGCTACAGGATAGGGGAAGCCTCGGTATTTTCCCAGGAAATAATCGTGGCCGCAGGCAGCGAAAAAACAATCACCCGTTCAAGCACTGCTATCAGAAGCCGCATAGCAGGCAACCTTGCAATGAAGGCCGCGTATTCGGTAAAGCACACCAGCGATGTACCTCCTGACACTGAAAAAACAGACACTGAAACCGCAGTTACCCTGGTTTACAGTTTCTAGGGAATCGTTTCCGGATGCTGCTGCCGGCAGAAACTGTATCCCGGCTTACCCGCATCAATCAACGGATTAAGAGCACTTGAAGGGGTAGAAATGATAAAAGCAGTATCCGCCGGGATCAGACCATGCGGCCTCTGTGTCAGCCATGCACTGGCCGATCATATTCCTTGAAGTCTCCTCGTAATCCGGCCTGTTCTCCTCCTGCTTTTTGCACTCCATGCAGATGGGCTCATGGCTGTATACAGAAAGGATCCTGCGGTCATCTGCGCTCAGGCCCGCATTGCAACGGCTGCAGGACGAGGCACACGAAAGGTCTTGTTCCCATTGCTCTTCCATATCGACAACCTCCGTTTAAAGTCTGCGGCATTTTACCGCCTGTTTTCCGTCCGGTATTTCTGCTTGAGATCTTGAAGCCGCGAAATATATCGCTTTTTGAACCGCAGGCCGCCGGTGGCTTCCACCTCGTTTAGTGCATCGTCTATACGCGGGCGAATGTCTATTCCGTGCCGGTTGATACCCTGGTCAGCAGCCCGGTCGAGCACAAGCAAGCTGTAATAAAGGCTCAGGGTCCTTATCCCGGCATCCCTTCGCATAAGGTAACCCTGGCCGGCCAGGGTGTCGAGAAAGAATGCGGCATACTCGTAAAGGGTCTCTTCCGGTATGCAGGTACCGAAATACTCTTTGCAGCACTTTTCCGACACAAGGTATCTGTAGAAATTATTCATTGCATGCTCCAGCACGTCTCTGTCAGAACGCAGCACTGCAATTGCCAGCTCAATCCGGTCTTTTCCAAGGACTCTGAAGAAATGAGCCCGGTTTTTAAGAAGGTTTGAAAGATTGCGTGCCTCGCCCGTTACCAGCGGAGGTGTTTGCGCCAGGTCTTCGATCATTTCCTCGAAGATTTCATATGCAGCCTTGTCCTCAGAGCCTATATCGTGCTTAGTATCCAGGTAATCGAAAAAAGAAACCAGCTGTCGCTCCATGCGGGGGCATCCCCTGTCTTCCCCCTTTAATACAGGTTCTCCGAAAACATCCTCCATGCGCTTTTTTGAAACCTTCGGCTGCTGCCGCCGGGGTTCCAGCTCAGTGTTTTCCTCCAGCCACCTGACAATCTCTTCCCTGGTATCAGGAAGCTCTTCTTTCACCTGGCGCCTTTCTTCTTCGACCGCCGTGCTGAGCTGTTCTTCATGCCACTGCATGAAGCGGTGCCAGACGAAAAACCCAAGTACGCCGATCAGAGCAAGGACAACTATCACGATTATAATTCTTGCAGGATTGGAACCGCCCGATGGATCACGCATGGAAGATCCTTTCTTAAAAGGGTTTGATAATTCAATCCTAAATATTACTATCGGATTACCTGATTTTCAAGCCTGCGGCACAAAAATCAGGTCCTTAATAAAAAATGATGGTCCTGCAAAAAGACAATTTTGACAGAATCGTAAAAAGCTTTTTACCTCTCCCGATGTTTTTGCGGGAAGGAAGCCCTTCGGTCGGGATCAGTTTTTTCGCTCCTGAGCGGAACGCTCAATGTCGCTTCAAAAACCGATCCCGACCTTGGACTTAGAAGCTACCTGCAGCGCCCAAGCGGTGTAGATTGCTTTTTACGGTGCCATCAATTTCCGGTGGGCAAAAAATCCGAGATATAGTATAAAAACACCATAAATCAAACTCCGGGGAATCGCCATGAAAATCAGTTCCGCGTTTACGGGCTCACTTTTGCGGGAGCATCGGGTTACCGTGCAGTGGCGCGATACCATGAACTATGCAGCCGCCGTCCGCGACGGCAACCCGCTTTATTTTGACGATGAGCGGCCGTCAGGCATCATCGCACCTCCAATGTTCTGCGTGGCCCTGACATGGCCCGTCTCGGAAAACCTGGGTGAAAACATACAGGCCACTGATTTTCCGGAGGAATACCTGTCAACAATGGTGCACTATACCGAACACCTGCAGTTTTACAGGCCGGTAGTACCCGGTGACAGGATCGTGATCAACGGAGAGATCTCAGCCATCCGCTCCCACTGGACCGGCACCCACATAATCCTTCGGTTTGACGCAGCAAATGACCGGGGGCAGCCGGTTTTCACCGAACATATCGGAGGGCTTCTGCGGGGGGTTGAGTGCGAAGGAAAAAGCGCACACTCACGCGAGGTGCCTGAAATCCGGCGCCGCAAAAAATGGAGCGAGCCTGCTGAATGGAAGAGCTTTGTTGACGTGGATCCCTTTCAGACATTTATCTACGACGGATGTGCAGACATGTTTTTCCCGATCCACACCTCGGTGAAAGTTGCCAGAAAAGTAGGGCTTTCCGGTATCATTGTCCAGGGCACGGCCACTCTTGCCCTGGCTGTGCGGGAAATCACAAACGGCTTTGCAGACGCAGACCCCTGCCGCATCCGCACCATCGCGTGCAGGTTCACTGACATGGTGCTTCCCGGAAGCCGCATCACCGTAGAGGCGGCTGCGGCTGAAAAAAAAGACGGGTTAAAACCCGTGCATTTCTTCGTTAAAAACGAAAACGGCAAAAGGGCTGTCAGCGACGGACTTGTAATGATCGACTGACCCGGAAGGACGGAACTATTTTTTACCGCTTTTAACAGGGAAGTCAGCCATTATGTCATCCAATCCGTGTCCTGCCAGTTCCTTTGCGGTAACCCACTTTGCCCCGCGCCTTATAAACTCCGGCGCGCGGAACAGGTTTTCAGACAGTGGCTGCTGGGTTTCTGAAAATTGAACCTCCCAGACCGAACGGGCATCTTCTACTCTCAAAAGGTAAAGGCCGAATGCCACAGAAGCAGGCTGATCCACCCCGTAAGGCCCGCCTATGCGTTCCCTGTAGCGCCAGACATTGCCCACCAGTACATAATCGACCTCAAGATTTCTGCCGAGGCTCCGGGCGGCCTCCAGGGGGGTTTGTTTTTCCACCGCACCGAAATCGACAGCCGCATCAGCCTCGCGGACCTGCCGCAGGGGAACCACCCTGCTTTCAAGCCTTTTGAGAAGCCTTTTTTGTACCATTCGTGTCAGGATCTTATCCGCATCCGCGGTTAAATCGCCCTCGTCATAGCAGAAACGCCCGAACGGACAGCTAAGAGTTTCCTCCGGATTTTCGGGATTCTGTCCTCTTATAAACGGCGTCACCGCAACGCTCGGGTTTTCTGATGCCCGGGCAGGCGTTGGAACTGCAAACAAGCCGGCGGCAATCAGGGCTGCGACAACAAGCCCCGCAGCAGCAAATTTTAAAAAACCGATCCTGGATTGATTGTGCTTCATATCCCGCATCTGAGTTTCCTTTCCGGGTAAATCGCTCTTTTGCGCAATGACTTACAAAAGCCGCCTTCGGCGGAACAAATTTTTTCCTGTATTATAAAGATAAACAGTTTTTTGATTCCTGTGAAGCAAAGGTCCATATTTTATGCCAAATAAGCACATGTGACATTCTGACACTAATACTTCAAAGGGTTGCCCCGGGCAGCCGGCGCTTGATATCATCTTGTAATAACGCAGCATTTTACCCGACCCAGCCCGGTCCCACTGCAATGGTATAAATCCTGCATCTCATTTGCGGTGAATTGCGGGAAAAAACTGAAACTGACACGGAAATGAGCATGGCGGGCAAAACCCGGGGCAGCATTTTGCATACTTTAACCAGCGGCTGACGATGAAATATTTGAGCATATTTGCAGGCATTTTTTTGCTGACACTGTTTTTTTTCACCTGGGGTTTTATCGCGGCCGAACACGAAAAGTTCCCTTGGGAGCTTATAAAACCCGTA
>JAWLEU010000047.1:0-13932 GCA_041685965.1 Desulfosalsimonas sp. | reverse complement strand
TCATCGATTTCAAGCACCTTGGGATCAACATAAACGTAGAAAATCCTGGAGGCCAGGGCCAGGGCCGTGCCGATAACAAGGCCGAGTCCGCCCATCATCACTATTGCATAAAACATTGCATGCTCCGATTAGTGTTATGGCATTTGGTTTAACTTGCAGAAACTTTTAAATGTCATTATATCATTTTACCCGTATTAAAACGGTCCTATAGCATTATTTTTATCCGTTGTCCAACCACAAAACATTCTTTTCCATATTCCGCACGCCCTGTCAACAACTGCCGGAAGGGGCCGGCAATTATCGGCGAAAGAACAGGAGGAAAATGATTTTCTTATATTTTCTCTTAAACCGGAAAATCGGGATCGGCATCGGGTCCGATAACGATAGCCGTTTTGAAAAGACCGCGGCACAGATTTCTTGACTGTATTTATCTTACAATATATCAATATAGGGAATTGTATTTGTAGAAATTGCCGCGAAGGGCTGCCGGAAGACAGGTGCAGGCGTCAAGAACTGGTGAAAGGAAGATGGCTGAAAATGGGAAGTGAGGAACGCGGCTACTGGGACGGGGTAAATAAAGCTGCAGAATATCTGGGACAGCGCATAAGCAAAAGACCGGAAATCGGCATTATGACAGGCACCGGTCTGGGGCAGGCCGCGGGATCCATCAATGTGGAATTCGAGGCCGGATATGCAGACATTCCGCACTTTCCGGTCTCCACGGTCAAAAGTCATGCCGGAAGACTTGTTTGCGGAACCATTGCGGACAGGGCGGTGCTGGCAATGCAGGGCAGATTCCACCTCTACGAGGGGTATTCCCCTGCCATGGTCGCATTGCCGGTGCGGGTGATGCAGGCCCTGGGGGTTGGCACCCTTATTGTAACCAACGCAGCAGGCGGTCTGGATCCGGATTTCATACCCGGTGATATAATGGCGATTTCAGATCATATAAATCTTACAGGAGAAAACCCCCTGGTGGGAGCCAACAACGAAGACTGGGGTATTCGTTTTCCTGATATGAGTGCGGTTTACAGCCCTGAACTCATAAGCCTTGCCGCGGATGCATCCGAAAATGCCCGGGTTTCGCTGAAAAAGGGGGTATATGTCGGCCTTAAGGGCCCTTCGCTGGAAACTCCGGCAGAGACAAGGTTTATAAGGCAGATAGGCGCCGACGCCGTGGGGCTGTCAACGGTCCAGGAGGTAATCGCGGCAGTGCATGCGCAAATGCGCATACTGGGACTTTCCATCATTACCAACGTAAACGACCCTGACCGGCCCGAGGCAGCCACCGTGGACCATATAATAGAGGTTGCGCAAAAGACCGCCCCGGTGGTTGGAAATATTATAACCGGCCTTGCAGAGGAGCTTTAAATGAATCCGTCCCATGACCTGCTTATTGTCAACGGCACTGTGGTAACAATGGATAAGTCCGGCACGGTGATAGAAAACGGTGCAGTGGCGGTATCAGGCGACAGCATAGAATCTGTCGGATCCGCGCGGGACGTGGAGCCGAAAAACGCTGCCCGTGTTATTGACGCGGCAGGTGGTATCATAATGCCGGGGCTTGTAAACACGCATACCCATGCAGCCATGACCTGCTTCAGGGGGCTTGCAGATGACATGGAGCTTATGACCTGGCTCAACGACTATATTTTCCCGGCCGAGGCAAAACTGACAAGTGACAGGGTCTATAAAGGCGCTTTGCTGGCATGTGCTGAAATGGCGCTTTCAGGCACCACCTGTTTTTCAGACATGTATCTTTTCGAGGATGCGGTCGCAGAAGCGGCAGACACTGCAGGAATGCGCGCGGTCGTGGGCGAGGTCCTTTATGATTTTGACTCCCCCAATTATGGTCCCATAGAAAAGGGATTTGAGTACACTTGTCATCTCATTGAAAAGTGGAAATGGCACCCTCTTGTTACAATAGCAGTGGAGCCCCATTCTCCCTACCTGTGCGCACCCGGCCTGCTGCAGCGGGCCGCCGCTGTCTCCGCGGAATACGAAATCCCAATGATAGTGCACGTGGCTGAAACCTGGAAGGAGGCCCGGAACACAAAACAGCGCTACAATCTCAGTCCGGTGGGCCACCTGGCGAATATAGGAGTACTTTCGCCGCGGCTTCTTGCATGTCACTGCGTGGCACTGGACAGGGCGGATATGGAACTGCTGAAGGACCATGATGTAAAGGTGTCGCATAACCCGGAAAGCAACATGAAGCTTGCCTCAGGCATTGCACCGGTGCCGGAGCTGCTCGATGCCGGAGTGTGTGTGGGACTCGGCACGGACGGCCCCACAAGCAACAACAACCTGGACATGTTCATGGAAATGGATGCGGCAGCAAAGATCCACAAGGTAAGAACAATGGACCCCACTGTGATGGATGCTGAAATGGTTTTGCGCATGGCCACCATAGATGCTGCAAGGGCGCTCGGGCTCGGCGATCAGATAGGTTCCCTGGAGTCCGGCAAAAAGGCGGATATTATCATTATTGATACCAGAAAACCTCATTTGACGCCCATGTATAACGTTTATTCACATCTGGTCTATTCTGCCTGCGGCAGCGACGTAAGCAGCACGATTATAAACGGTATCCCGGTGGTGACAGACGGCCGTTTGACCACTTTTGATCCTGAGGCGGTCATGGATGACATGCAGCGCATAGCCCAAGACGTCCGATCCCTTCACGACTGGGACAATGGAAAACAACGCGGATCCGGGCAAGGGAGATAGTGCCGTCATGAAAACCATCATGGCCGGGAAAGCGGCTTTTAATGAAGAAAAAATCACCTGCAGCGGTGTATCCGTGGTATTGTTTGCAGCTTCAGTATTTATTTTTATTTTTTACTGTAGCGTGCCCTGTAGCCTCCACGCGGGCGAGGCAGGCGACCTGGTCGCGGCATCCGGTATGCAAGAGGCGATTGAGGGGCAATCAGAAGGCGATTCAAAGGATTCAGATGAATCCGGCCCCGGCCCAGACGGAGATGATTTCGGAGAGTTTGAATCAGGCTCCGACTTTGATGATTTCGAAGAGTTTGAAACAGGGGCGGGCGAGGACGGAGAAAAGGTATACGACCCTTTGTCAGGATACAACCGCTTTATGACAAAGGTTAACGACAGGCTTTATTTCTGGGTTCTCAAGCCCGCGGCCTCCGGCTATGCCACCGTGACCCCCGAATTGATGCGAAAATCGGTTAACAGGTTTTTCAAAAACCTGGGTTATCCTGTAAGGTTTGTAAACAATGTGCTGCAGTTTAAAATACAAAGGGCAGGAGTGGAGACCGCAAGGTTTCTTGTAAATTCAACTGTGGGGATTGCCGGTTTTGCTGATCCTGCAGGAAAATGGATGGACCTTCAGGCATATCCTGAGGATTTCGGGCAGACGCTCGGGGTCTACGGAGTCGGAGGGGGCTTTCACCTGGTTCTTCCGGTTCTCGGGCCTTCGAACCTGCGCGATTCTCTGGCGGGAATCCCGGACGGTTATCTTGAACCGCTTCATTACGTGGAGCCCTGGGAGCTGGCCGCGGGGCTGAGGGTATATGACAGGATCAATTACACATCGCTTCATCTCGGGGAATATGAAAGTTACAAAAGGGACGCTGTGGACTGGTATATTTTTTTAAGAAACATATATGAAAGCAACAGGAAAAGGAAAATAGAGGAATAATCCATGAGAAAATTACCGGCTGTTTTGCTGCTGACAATACTGTTTTCAGCCGCTGGGGTATATGCTGCCCCTGAGGCTGAAGAGGTAAAAGACCTGCTGGAAGAAAAAATTGACAGCGTACTGGAAGTGCTTGAGCAAAAGGAATTAAGCGACCGGGAAAAACGCGCGGAAATCGAGGACATTGTTGATCCGGTTTTTAACTACGAGCTCATGGCCAAGCTGGCCCTGGGTCCTGAGCACTGGCCCGAACTTTCCGCGGATCAGAAAAAAACCTTTTCCGAGCGCTTTGTAAGGCGCATGAAGGACTCTTATTTTGACAAGATCTCCATGTATTCCAGCGATACAGATGCCAGATTCGACTATGGAAAGCCGCAGAGCAGCGGCGGCAAGGTACGGGTGCCTTTGACTGCGGCGGCAGGGGATGAAAAAGTAGAGATAATTTATAAGTTCTACGAGTCCAGTGACGGCTGGAAGGTTTATGATGTGGAGGCAGACGGGGTCAGCATTGTAAAGAGCTACCGTTCGCAGTTCAATGAGGTGCTGTCAGACGGAAGCATAGAGCAACTGCTTGAACAGCTTGAAACCTCAGATGAATTCGAATAACTACTGCACAGGAAAGTCCTGTATAAATGACCTCTGATAACTCTCCGGTAACCTGGTTTTATGACCGCATACTACTGGCCAGGCCGGCCTTTGTGCTGATATGCTTTTTCATTCTTCTCGGAGTCCTGGCGGTTTTTGCCAGGGATTTCAGGATAGAGGCATCGCCTGACACCCTTATTCAGCAGGACGATGAGGAATACCTGTATCACCAGGAAATCATAGACAGGTTCGGTTTCGAGGATTTCCTGATGATTGCATATACCCCGGAGTCCCGGGATCTGCTTTCAGAAAAGGTGCTTGAAAGAATAGGGGGCCTGCGCGATGATATAGAAACCATCGACGGTGTTGCCTCTGTTACAACCCTCCTTGATGTTCCCCTTCTGGAAAGCCCCCCAATGCCTCTTTCCGAGCTGGTGGGCAATATCCGGACACTTTCCTCTCCGGGGATCAACCTCAAGCTTGCGGCAGGTGAGCTTTCCACCAGCCCGGTTTATAAAAATCTTCTTGTGAGCCCTGATCTTTCCACAACAGCCCTGCAGATAAACATGGAAAGCAACCCGGAGTATGAAAGGCTGTGGGATAAGCGCCAGGAACTCAGGCAGAAAGCGGCTGAACAAGGCCTGAGCCCGGAGGAAAAAAAAGAGCGGGAAGCTGTTGCAAGTAAGATGGAAAAGCTCTGGAACCGGCTGGAACAGGAGCGTGCAGGGGTTATTTCAGACATCCGTTCGGTTATGGATGACCACGATGAGGGTGCACAGCTTTTTCTCGGCGGCGTCAGCATGATAGCAAACGATCTGATGCGGTTTATCAAAAACGATCTCAAGGTTTACGGCGGAGGCGTGACATTGTTTTTGGCCCTTGTGCTGGGCGTGGTATTCCGCAGGGTGCGATGGGTGATTCTGCCGCTGCTTAGCTGCGGGTTTTCAGCATTGGCAATGCTTGGCCTCATGGGTTTTTTCGGGTGGCGCGTCACCGTGGTGTCATCTAATTTCATTTCATTGCAGCTTATAATTACCATGGCCATATCCATCCACCTGGTGGTGCGCTACCGGGAGTTGATAACAAGGGACCCGGAAAGATCCCATGCAGACCTTGTGCGTCAGATGGTCATTGATATGCGGGTTCCGTGTTTTTATGCGGTTCTTACAACCATTGCGGGATTCGGATCACTGGTATTTGCAGATATCAGGCCGGTGCAGACCTTCGGATGGATGATGGCCGCAGGTATATTGGTTTCTCTGGTGGTTACCTTCATCTTTTTTCCCGCAGCCCTGATGCTTTTCAAAAAGGCCCCTTCGCCGGCAGGTGGAATGTCAAGGCTGGCGCTGCCCAGGCTGCTTTCCGGGTTTACAGCATCGCGGGGCAGGACGATCATGGCGGTAAGCGTTATAGCCTTTTTGCTGAGCGCCGTGGGCATTTCGCGCCTTGAAGTGGAAAATGCCTTTATAGATTATTTCAAGTCCTCAACGGAAATCTCGCAGGGCATGAAGGTAATTGACCGCAAGCTGGGCGGGACCACCCCGCTTGACGTTATAATTGACTTCAACGGTGAAGCCTCTGAATCCGAAGAGGTTGAGGCAGCCGGTGCAAACGGGGATTTCGGAGGAGATGAATTCGGAGAATTCGGAGAATTCGAAGAAGAAGAGGACCCGGCTAAGTACTGGTTCACGCCTCACAGGCTGTCGAGGATCGAAAAGGCCCACGATTATCTTGACGGGAAGGAACATGTCGGCAAGGTGCTCTCGCTTGCCACTCTTAACAAGGTGGCAGAGCGGATAACCGACAACCCGCTTGACAGCTTTGAACTGTCTCTTCTTTTCAACGGGTTTCCCGACGAATACAGGCAGATGCTGGTGACCCCGTTTGCATCCCCTGAACATAACCAGGCGCGGATCAGCGTCAGGATTATAGATTCACATCCTGATTTGCGGCGGGGGGATTTTCTTGATGAAATCAGCCGGGGGCTTACCGGGCAGGCTGGCTTTGAAAAAGAAAACGTCCACCTTACAGGCATGCTCGTATTATACAACGATGTTCTCGAAAGTCTTTTCGACTCACAGATCAAAAGCCTGGGACTGGTTCTGGCAGCATTGATGGCTATGTTTCTTATCCTGTTCAGGTCAGTGAAGATTTCACTGCTGGCAATTTTTCCAAACCTGCTTTCAGCCGGCGTGGTTCTGGGAGTCATGGGCTGGATGGGTCTTGCCCTTGATATAATGACAATAACCATTGCATCCATTGCAATAGGGATCGCGGTTGATGATACCATACACTACATTCACAGGTTCGGCAGGGAATTTGCCGCGGACCGCAGTTACATTGCAACCATGCGCAGGTGTCATTCAAGCATTGGCTACGCCATGTATTATACTTCAATTGCAATTATCATAGGGTTTTCAATCCTGGCCACATCCAATTTTATTCCTACCATAATTTTCGGCATTTTCACCGGCCTGGCAATGTTAATCGCGCTGGTGTCTTCATTGACCCTTCTGCCGCGGCTGATTATATGGACAAAGCCCTTCGGCCCGGAAGACGAGGCCGCCGGGCAGCAGGCTTCTCCTCTTTTTTAATACAGGATAATAAATGACGGTTTCAGAAAATGTGATCCAGCATCCCGCTCCGGGCTCACGGCATCTGGCGTATCGGGGAGACGTGTTTGTCTTTTGCCTCCAAATTGAGGGAAATGAAAAAGGAACTGCCTGGCTGCGGACCAACATCGGGAATGCCGATACCGCCAGGCGCGAGATAATCCGGCACGTGGAGCAGAACGAGGCCATTTTATACCACGATTGGACAGATATTCCCATGAACCCGGTTGAAGACGGCGGCTTTGAGGTGCACGTTGCGCTTTGCGAAATCGGGCATTTCGAGGCAAAGGCCTATTTCCTGCCTGACTCGGGCCGTCAGCCTGTATGGCCGCCCGGCCAAAACGCTGAAGTCAACGTGGAGCCGGCAGAAACCGTCTGCGGAAACATTATCTATAATGCATTTGTCCGCCAGTTCGGCCCGAACAAGGAAAAGCGGGCTGTTACGGCAGAAAACATGGATTTCTGCTCTCTTGACCGGCAGGGTTTTACAGTTATCCCTCCTTCAGGCAAATTCAGAGATCTTGTAAAACAACTCGACTTTATAGTCCACGAGCTGGGGTGCCGCTGGATACAGCTGCTTCCCGTGCATCCCGCGCCAACCACCTACGGCCGCATGGGAAGATTCGGCAGCCCTTATGCAGCCCAGAGCTTCACCGCGGTTGACCCTGCAATGGCCGAGTTTGATCCCACGGCCACCCCGCTTGAGCAGTTCACTGAGCTGGTGGATGCCGTTCACAGCCGAGGGGCAAGGGTTATTCTCGATATTGCCATAAACCATACAGGATGGGGTGCTGCCATACACGAGACACATCCCCACTGGCTGTGGCGGGAGCATGACGGCAGAATCCAGATGCCGGGGGCGTGGGGGGTTACATGGGAGGACCTGACAAGGCTGGATTACAGCCACAGGGATTTGTGGCTGTATATGGCAGAGGTTTTTCTTTTGTGGTGCCGGCGGGGTGTGGACGGATTCAGGTGTGATGCCGGCTATATGATTCCTGTTGAAACCTGGACCTATATAGTGGCAAAAGTCCGCCTTCAGTTTCCGGACACCGTGTTTTTCCTCGAAGGGCTGGGGGGAAAGATTTCAGTGACACGTGCACTTCTGGACACGGCGGGTTTTAACTGGGCATACTCGGAGATGTTTCAGAACTATTCAAGGGACCAGGTTTGCGGCCATCTGCATATGAACGATGAAATATCTTCTGCAGACGGCATCATGGTTCACTTTGCAGAAACTCATGACAACAACCGCCTGGCCTCGGTTTCCAAAAGGTATGCAAGGATGCGCACCGCCCTGTGTGCTCTTCTTTCAAGGGCGGGCGGGTTTGGTTTTGCAAATGGAGTGGAGTGGTTTGCAGAGGAAAAAATAGACGTGCATGACGCCAACCCGCTTAACTGGGGGGCAAAGGAAAACCAGGTTGCTCATATCAGAAGGCTGAATGCCCTTTTGAAAAACCACCCGGTATTTTATCGTTCCGAAAGTGAGCAGCGGTTTGTGATGGCGGGCCACGGAAATTTCATTGCAGTGCTGCGGCGTGATCCGGTTTCTGAAAAGTCGGTTCTGGTGGTTGTCAACCTTGAGCATGAACATGAAACAACCGCAAGGTGGCACCCTGAATTGAAACCTGATCAGGACGGCTATTTTCTTGACCTGATTACAGAGGAAAGAATCACTGCAGACTTTGTACACGAAGGTGTGTACGAACTTTTATTGGAGCCTGGCCAGGCCCTTTGCCTGAGTGCAGATCCTTCTGATATGAAACTTTTGGAAAATCCGCAGGAAAGGCTGCCCGCAGATTCGGGCGAGGGCATGGAGCAAAAGTTAAAGGCGGCCGCGCTTGACGTGTTTGTCCATTTTCAGGGAGCAGCAGATACAGGCGGGTTTGATCCGGACAGGTGGGCAAAAGAGATCCATAACGACCCTGAGGCGTTTTGCAGGCGCATGAACCCTCAAAGCGACGAGCCCGGCGTTGTTTTCTGGCAGTGGCCCAGCGATGTCAGGCGCGAGGTAATGGTGCCGCCGGCCCATTTGGTGCTTGTCCGCTCACCTTTTTATTTCAGTGCGAGGCTGGTTGAAGACGGGTGCACGGTTTATAAAGGATATGCCCTGTCTCTGGCAGACGGCGGGTATTTCCTGCTGATTCCTGCCCGGCCTGCGCCTGCCGGACATAAGCAGGCGGTTTTGAAAACCGCGGTTTACACCGATGATCATACAGTGCACGAATCCGCAACGCTTCTCTATCTTGCTCCTTATGGCACAGCCTTTGTAAGGCGTGTGATACACAGGCGGGAGCTTATATCAGAGAAGTATTTGTTTCTGGCAACCAACGGACGCGGAGCCATGATGAGGGCTGCCACCCGGCCGGAGAAAATTTGTTCGCGATATGACGCAATTCTTGCGGCAAACCCTCATGAACGCATGCCTGTGGACAGATGGGTCATGCTTTCACGATGCAGGGCATGGGTGGTATACCAGGATTATTCCCGTGCTCTGCGCACAGACTGCCTGCAGAAATTCTTTTTCGGTTATGACGGTTGCGGGCACTGGCTCTACATGGTGCCCACCGGCCTTGGCAGACACATCATGCTTTCCGTGCAAATGCAGATGATTAAGGGTGAAAACCGGGTGGTTGTTCAATTCAGCCGCCATGCATCACACAGCAGAGACCAGCTCGAAGACGGGCTGGATGTGGACCTGATTGTAAGGCCTGATATTGAAAGCCGGTCTTTTCATGAAACCACCAAGGCGTTTACAGGACCTGAACACCAATGGCCGGCAACAGTTTTCCCGCGAGAGCACGGATTTTCCTTCAGCCCGGACGAAGACCACAGCCTGGAGGTTGATCTTGCAGGAGCAGGGTTTGTGTATGAACCCGAATGGATATACATGGAACACAGGCCCGTGGAGCAGGAGCGCGGCCTGGATCCACACTCGGATCTTTTCAGCCCCGGTTACTTCCGTGCAGGGCTCAAGGGTGGCGCCTGCCTTATGCTCGAGGCAGGCGTGGAAAAACCCGGATCACAGGGCGAAAGAGGCCTGGTTGACCCTTTCATGCTGAGTGGGCATGACCCGGCGCCGCTTTTTGTTATGGATGCCATGCAGCAGGCCATGGAGCATTACCTGGTGGACAGGGATGATCACAAGTCCGTTATTGCCGGATATCCGTGGTTTCTGGACTGGGGGCGGGACTCTCTTATTTTCTGCCGGGGCCTTATAGCACAGGGCGCATATGAAAATGCCCTTTCGGTTATCCGTCTTTTCGGCGGCTTTGAAAAAAACGGCACCCTTCCCAACATGATCCACGGAAAGGACGCCGGAAACCGGGACACATCGGATGCCCCTCTTTGGCTGATTGTCGCGTGCCGGGATCTTGCCGCGGCATCCGGCAGCCGGGCCTTTCTTGAAGAGCCCATCGATGGCCGGACATTGAGACAGATATTGTTTTCAATTGCCTCCTGGTATGCTTCCGGAACCGAAAACGGCATCCGCATGGACCCGGAAACAGGACTGATTTTCAGTCCCGCCCATTTTACATGGATGGACACCAACTTTCCGGCAGGCACGCCGAGGCAGGGCTATCCTGTGGAAATCCAGGCGCTCTGGTATGCAGGACTCTGCTTTCTGGCAGAACTCAAATCCACCACAGATGCCCGCCCGGAATTTGACCCGGGAAAGATCAGGAAAACAGTGGCGGAAGCCCTCAAAAGTTATTATTTTGATAAGATAAGGGGTTTTTTGGCAGACTGCCTGCACTGTGGTCCTCAAACGCCTCCGGGAAGTGCAAAGCCGGATGATGCACTTCGGCCCAACCAGCTGTTTGCGATTACCATGGGCGCGGTCTCTGATCCGGAACTCTGCAGGTCGGTGCTTTCCGCTTGTGAAGAACTGCTTGTGCCTGGGGCCATCCGAAGTCTTGCAGACCGCAGGGTTGATTACCCGGTTGAGATACTGCACAATGAACAGGTGCTTGGAGATCCCCATTATCCCTACCGGGGTGTATATGCAGGAGACGAGGATACATGCAGGAAGCCGGCATATCACAACGGGACCGCATGGACGTGGGTTTTTCCATCATTTTGCGAGGCCTGGGTAAAAGTTTACGGTGATGACGCAATACCATCGGCCCTGGCAAGGCTCGGCAGTTCCGCCCGCTTGATAAACCGGGGATGCATAGGTCATGTGCCTGAAATACTCGACGGAGACTCCCCGCACGCACAGCGGGGCTGTGATGCCCAGGCTTGGGGGGCAAGCGAACTCTGCCGGGTGTGGAAAAATCTGACGGATCAGCTCAAAGTTCAGGATCGGGCTTTAAACAAATAGCAATACCAAAAAAACGAATATCGACATCCCAATGGCAACAATATTAAAACAGAGTTGCTAAACTGTCATCATCTGATGGTATTGAAAAAATTCATCCATTAAGGAGATTATGAGTACCTTGAAGACATATCAGGTATATCCCAGGATACCGAATCGGCTGGAGTTTATCGAAACACTTGCCAGGAACATGTGGTGGTGCTGGCGTCTTGATGCAATTGAGCTTTTCAGGCGCGTTGACCCGAGACTCTGGGAGCGCTCAGGGCGCAACCCCATGGTATTTGCCACCATGATCAGCCAGGAGAGGTTTGAAAGAGGAGCCCGGGACGAGGGGTTTCTTGCGCACCTGGACCGGGTTCAGAAAAATTTTGAAAAAGAGGTCAAAACACCGGTTGATTATTCCAGGACACAATACGGGCAGGAAGGCAGGGTGGCCTATTTTTCCATGGAATTCGGCATTCATGAAAGCCTTCCGTTTTTCTCGGGCGGTCTGGGAGTGCTTGCAGGGGATCATCTCAAGGCGGCATCTGATCTCAAAATTCCCATGGTGGCAGTGGGGCTTCTTTACAGAAGGGGGTATTTCCGTCAGTATCTGGACCATGAGGGCTGGCAGCAGGAAGACTACCCTGAAACAGATATTTTTCACCTGCCGGTAAACCGGGCTAAGGACTCTGAGGGCAGGGAGGTTGTTGTCTCTGTGCAGGGTCCCCGGGGCCCCGTCCACGCACAGGTGTGGGTGGTCAAGGTGGGGCGGGTTCTTTTGTATCTGCTGGACACAAATATTGCCGAGAACACGCCAGAGGTGCGCGAAATAACCTCCAGGCTTTATGCCAGCGAGTCCTCCACCAGGCTGGCCCAGGAGGTGCTGCTGGGTATAGGCGGGATGAAGGTTTTGGAGCGGTTAAATATCAATCCCGCGGTCTGTCATATGAATGAGGGACATTGCGCTTTTTTATGCATCGAGCGCATAGCACAGATCATGGAATCCTGCGGGGTGGATTTAAAGACCGCCCTGGAAATAGTTCCCCGCTCCATGGTTTTTACCACTCATACCCCTGTGGCTGCAGGCCACGATGAGTTTTCAGCAGATTCCGTACGCCCCTATCTGGAACCTTATGAAAAAAGGCTCGACACTGCTGTGGAAACCATTCTCTCATGGGGTCAGCCGGGCAAGAAATTCGATCCCCAGGGCAGGGTTTCCATGTTTGTGCTGGCACTTTCGTTTTCCCAGTACTGCAACGGCGTCAGCCGCCTGCATGGCAGCGTGGCCAGGCAGATGTGGCAGTATGTCTGGCCGAAACGCCCGGTTGAGGAGGTTCCCATTTCCCACGTAACCAACGGGGTCCACATACCGTCCTGGATTTCAATTGAAAATCACATGCTCTTTGAGCGTTACCTGGGCCCTGACTGGTATATAAGCAACTCCCACGTCAACCAGGCCGAACGTATTGATCAGATCTACAACGAAGAGATCTGGCGGGCCAGGGAAATGAGCAGATCCCGTCTGGTACGCACCTGCAGAACCATGATGGTAAGGCAGTACGGCAGAAGAAACGCGCCCAAGGCAGTGATGGAGGAAGCCGAATCCGTGCTTGACCCTGAAATACTTACAATCGGATTTGCGCGCAGGTTTACCTCCTACAAGCGCGCATACCTTCTGTTCATGGACCCTGAACGCCTTGAAAGACTCATAAATTCCAAAAACAGGCCCGTGCAGTTCGTATTCGCGGGCAAGGCCCACCCCAAGGACAACGAGGGCAAGGATCTTATCCGGCAGGTGGTGCAGTTTGCCAAGCGCCCCGGAATGCGCAACAGGATGGTTTTCCTGGAGGACTATGACATCAGCATTGCCCGTCACCTGGTCCAGGGCGTGGATGTATGGTTAAACACCCCCCGCAGGCCGCTGGAAGCCTGCGGGACTTCGGGAATGAAGGCGGCTGTAAACGGAGTTTTAAACCTGAGCATCCTGGACGGCTGGTGGGCCGAAGGTTACAGCGACAAGTGCGGCTGGAGCATAGGCTACGGAGAGGAGTACCAGGATCATACCTATCAGGATGAAGTGGAATGCCGCGCCCTTTACAACATACTTGAAAACGATGTCATCCCTACCTTCTACGACAGGCGGGAAGGAGATACCCCTGACAGGTGGGTGGAGATGATGAAGGAGTCAATGAAGCTTGTATTAAAGAATTTCTGCGCCCACAGCATGGTCAGCCTGTATGAGACAAATTATTATCTGCCTGCAGTGGAAAATTACAGAAAACTTACTGCAGACGGCGCCGGGGAGGCACAGGGACTTGTATCGCAGAGAAGAAGGCTGCAAAACGAATGGGCGTCTGTGCATGTCAAGCCTCCTGAAAGCGAAGCAGGAGTTCCCTACAGGGTGGGCGACACCTTCAGGGTTACCACGGAAGTTTACCTCGGCGCCCTGACACCGGAGGAAGTGGAAGTGGAGCTCTATTACGGAGCCCTGAAGGCAGTTGACGAGTTAAAAGACACAAGGGTTGCAAAAATGGAGATGGTCGAAGATCTTGGTGACGGAAATTACCTTTATGCCTGCCGGATCTCCTGTGAAAACGCGGGCAGATTCGGTTTTACCGCCCGCGTGGTGCCCAGGGGAGACGATTACATGAAATATACACCCGGCTTTCTAACCTGGGCATAAGGCTTGAAAAGGAGTTAATGTTGCCTGAAACGGAAAAAAATCCCAGGGTACTGATCGTGACCCCGGAGGTGACCTACCTGCCCCGCGG
>JAWLEU010000046.1:0-14129 GCA_041685965.1 Desulfosalsimonas sp. | reverse complement strand
CTGTGGTTCACCGAGGTCCGCCACCAGATGGGCCATGAGAGGGCCATGGAAATGCTCGGCCAGGTGGCTGAGACAAGTTTTCGCGTTCAGATGAAGCGCTTGTCAAAGGTGCTCGGCTTTGAGTTAAAAGACGATCTGCCTGCCGGGCTTGCAGAAATGCCTGAAGAAAAGTTAAGAAAGCTCGTAGAGGCAGCAAGCGCTAACTGGCTTGCAAATGACGGAATCTGGTTTCAGACGGTTGAAAACAGCTACGGCATGAGCGAGGCCAAAAGGTGCAACGATTCGTGCTGGGCCCAGTTTTCGCCGGTTGAGGCAGATATGATACGCAAGATGCTTGACCTTCCCAGGAATCCCGGGCTGGAGGGCCTGAAAAAAGCACTGGGGTACAGGCTTTATGCCAATGTCAATACCCAGTCAATTATTGACGAAGGCCGGAACAGTTTTGTGTTCCAGATGAACAACTGCAGGGTCCAGGCTGCAAGAAAGCGCAAAAACCTTCCTGATTATCCCTGCAAGTCAGCCGGGCTCGTGGAGTATACTTATTTTGCACGTGCAATAGACGGGCGCATCACAACAGAATGCATAGGATGTCCGCCTGACGATCATCCGGAGCAATGGTATTGCGCGTGGAGATTTTCAATTGCAGAAACACAATAGGGTATAACTATGAAGAACTTTTTGATAATAGGCGGGGATGCAGCAGGCATGAGCGCGGCCAGCAGAGCGGGCCGTCATTATCCGGACCTTGCCATCACGGTGCTGGAACAGACTCATGACGTGTCATACAGTGCCTGTGGCATGCCTTACAACATATCGGATCGCTCCAGACCCATAGACGACCTTGTGGTCCGCAGAGCGGAAGTATTCAGGGAAAAACAGGGTATAAACCTTCTCACAGGCCACAGGGCTGAATCCATAGACAGGAAAAACCGCCTGGTAAAAGCAGCCGGCCCGGAAGGAAAAACCTTTGAGTTTTCCTGGGACAAGCTTTTGATAGCAACCGGGGCATCCCCTGTAATGCCTGATATTCCCGGAATTGATCTTGCCGGTGTCATGCCTCTTAAATGCCTTGATGACGGCAGAAAAATAAAGGAATATATAAAAGAAAACCGTGTTCGTGATGCCGTAATCATAGGCATGGGCTACATAGGCATGGAAATGTGCGAGGCATTTGCCGAACTGGGAATAAACGTAAAGATGGCTGGCAGGGGCTTTTTGTCAGGCTATAACCGCGAGATTGCCTCAAGGGTGCGCGATAAGCTCGAACAGCGCGGAATAGAGCTAAATGAATCCTGCACGTTAAAAAGCATTGAGCATCGTGGCGGCCGGCTTTGCGCCAACTGCGGAGACGTCACTGTTGAAGGCGACATGGTGCTGGTGGGAATAGGGGTTGTACCGAACAGTTTTCTTGCATCAGATGCCGGACTCGAAGCGGGTCCGGCCGATTCCGTTGCGGTTGACAGGTATATGCGCACCTCTGATCCTGACATTTTTTCTGCAGGCGATTGTGCGGATGCTTATCATGTCGTAACCGGACAAAAAGCCTGGATTCCTCTGGCACTGCGCGCCAACAGGGGCGGCTGGGCGGTTGCCGACAATCTCGAAGGCAATGTCACGCGGGTCCAAGGAGTTGCCGGAACCTCGGTGTTCAAGGTTTTCGACCTTGAGGTTGCGCGTACCGGGCTTAATTTCAACCAGGCAGAAAAGTCCGGCTTTTCACCGAAGGAAGTAGTTATCGAATCCCGCACCAGGGCTCATGCCCATCCGGGATCAGTACCCATTTGGGTAAATGCGGTGGGTGATACGGTCACAGGCAGACTGCTGGGCATGCAGATTGTATCCGCCGAGGGTGCCGCCCACCGGATAAACGGCCCGGCCGTGGCCCTGCAGGCGGAAATGAGTGTTGAAAGTTTTGCCCAGTGCGACCTTGCCTATGCTCCCCCGTTTTCTCCGGTATGGGACCCGATGCTCACAGCGGCAAATCAGCTAGTAAAGAAAATGTCCTGACAAACACGCTTTAAGAGGGCAGGGCGGATCAGTTGCAAATATTCTGTCTGTGGGCCTCAGGATGTTTGTGCTTACAACACTGGATGAAAGCATACACAGGCGCTTTCTGGTATTGGATGAGCAGGACTGCTGGCTGCATCCCGAGCTGGTCCCGAGGCTTGTAAGGATCGTCCACGATGCGGGCAGCGCCCTGGGCTTTCAGGTGCTTATGGTTTCGCATCATGATCCCGCATTTTTCAGCAGATATGCGGAACGTATTTACCGGCTGGTGCCTCAAGGCGAAGAAGGTGTTTCAGCAGAGCTTGCTGAAGACAGACCCGTGGCAGAAGACGCCACATGATAAAATTTCCGGGAAAAGGTCTTTTATATGTATCAATCGTATATGGAATTTGCCGCTGAAACTGCATACCTTGCAGGCAGGCTTACCCTGGGGTATTTTCAGTCAGGCACCAGACCGGAGTTCAAGGAGGATGACACTCCGGTGACAGTGGCTGACAAAAAGGCCGAAAAACTTATCCGCTCCAGGATTGAAAAGCAGTACCCCGGCCATGCGGTTGTGGGAGAAGAATTCGGTTCCTCGCAGCATAGTGACAAAACTCATTGCTGGTACATTGACCCGATTGACGGCACCAAAGCGTTTGTCCGCGGAGTGCCGCTTTACGGGGTTTTAATCGGCCTTGAAATCGAGGGTACGGTGGAGGTGGGTGCCGCGTATTTTCCCGCCTTAAACGAGATGGTTACTGCTGCCACCGGGCACGGGTGCTGGTTTAACGGCCGCCGGGCCGGGGTTTCTTCCGTGTCGGAGCTTGCAAAGGCTGTTGTGGCGTTTACAGACGCTGGCAGTTTTGAAGCCTTCGGCCGCAAACTGGCATGGGAAAGAATAAAAAAGGCCGCCTGGGTGACAGCGGGCTGGGGAGACGCCTACGGGCACTGCCTTGTTGCCACCGGACGTGCGGAGGTAATGCTGGATCCCGTAATGAATGTATGGGACTGCGCCCCCTTTCCTCCCATACTCAAAGAGGCGGGCGGTTATTTCGGCAACTGGTCCGGAAATGCCACCATTTACCAGGGTGAGGCTGTATCCGTAAATTCGCATCTGCTCTCAGGGGTGCTTTCCATGATCAATTGCTGTGAGCGGACTCAGCAGAGGCCTCAAAAGTAGCTGCAACCGTGTCTGCAAGCTCCAGCATGTATGACCTGATTTCTTCCTGGTCCCTGCCTGGATAGCGCGCATAGCTGAGAATGATGCCGTTTAATGAGGAAAAAGCAGCGTGAGCTGATTTGCGTGTCTCTGTATTTATGCCTGCCAGCCGCACGCCCTTTTCAAGACGGCTCATCATTGGGCGCATTATCTCGTTGAGCCTTCTTGTGGCATTTTCCGAAAGACCCCCTCCGAGAATAAAGCGGCTCATCATCTGGAAAAATGTCATGTTTTCGTTCAAATAATTGATATACATCCGGCAGAGCCTGCGGAAGGCCTCGGGGCTTTCATCTGCAAGGGCCATGTCCATGAGCCTGGTTATTTCCCTGCCGCTTTCCAGAAATACGTCCAGAAAAAGCTCGTCGAGGTTTGCATAGTGGTTGTAGATGGTTCCCACGCTAACGCCGGCAGACTTTGCGATTTCCCGGACAGTGACATGCCTGAATTCCTTCTGGGTAAAAAGCTCTCTGGCGGCATCCGCGATAAGCCTTCTTCGGGCTTCTCTTTCCTCGGCTTTTAGTTGTTCAAGGGTTTTTAGAGCCAAATTGTACCCTCCTTTCAATGCTGGCTGTTGGTTTGTTATGTAAAAAGTATTTAAAAAATCAAACTCAAATATCATCTCAGGATATTACATGCATCCGGATCAGGTTTAGGGCATAAAAATTGATCAGCCGGAAGAATCAGTGAAAATTTTTTCCATATCCTCGTCTGTAAAGCAGCGTTCGGTTTCATCGGGCATCATGGCGTCCTGCTCCATTTTGCGGCGGTCATAGCTATGGTCAAGTACCTCGTTGTAGTATTCGTGCTGAATGAGCAGGTTCATGATCTCCGAGGTGCCGGTCCAGATCATGCCGAGGCGGATATCGCGAAGCGCGCGTTCTATTGGATAAACCTCGGTATACCCGATGCCGCCCATTATCTGCATTGCATTGTTTACAATATCCCACGCGGACTCTGTTGAATAACGCTTTGCCTCGCTTACCAGCCTTCTTACGCCGGGATAGTTTTCATCCACCGCGCGTGCGGCCATGTAAGTAATTGCGCGGGCTGCATCAAGCCTGGTGATAGAGTCCGCAACATTGAAGCTTACAGCCTGGTATTTGCGTATTTCCTTTCCAAATGCGCGCCTTTTGTTTGAATACCTGACAGCAAGGTCCAGCGCCCCCCACGCGCCCAGGCAGCCTGCTGCAGAGGTAAGCCTTTCAGGGATCATCATTGTGTTAAAGCATAAAGCCCCGCCGTGCAGTTCGCCGACAAGGTTTTCCCTGGGGACCCTGGTGTTTCTGAATACAAGCCGCCCGGTACCTCCTCCTCGGCATCCAAGAAGGCCGTATAGATACTCGGTTTCCACCCCGGGCCCGCGCTCGACTATGAACAGGCTGATACGCCTGTATTTGTCCGCGTCAGGCTCAAAGTTGGTCCGGCAGTAAACCAGGAAAAAATCAGCTCCTTCTGCGCCCACCACAAAGCGCTTCATACCGTTTAGCACAAAGTGGTCCCCTTTGTCTTCAGCACGTGTCATTGCGCCGAAAAAGTCAGAACCTCCCCTGGGTTCGGTAAGGGCCTCTGCCGCAACCAGTCTGCCTTCAATATATGGTTTCAGGTATTTCTGCTTCTGTTCCTCGGTCCCGAATTTGTGCAGGGCTTCTCCCACGATGCTCGGCATTACAAATGCGCATCCAAGAGCCATTCCCAAGCATCCTATTTCCTCTATTGCAGCGGTCTCTGCAACCCAGCTCATGTTACGGCCGCCGTATTTTTCAGGGAATCTTACACCGAAAAGCTTTCGTTCCGCCAGCTTTTCAACGAATTGTCTGGGATAGGTGATCTCGTTTTTGTCCATTCTGCGGAGAAAATCACCTGATATTTCCTCGCGAACGAACTGCCTTGCCTCATTTTTGAGTTCTTGTTCTTCAGGCGCAAGCATGAAATCATACATTAAACGACCCCCTTTCCTGACAATAAAGTCCAGTACAACGAACACCGATTTATTGTAAAAGTATTGGTCATAAATTAAAATATCAAGAAAGTTTTTCAGGTGAAATTTTTACTGCATTCTGCAGGTTTGACAATTTGAGCAAACAAGGCTATTTCAGATAATATTAATAGCCGCTGATTAATCGGTCAACAATTTACGGACTGTCATTATGGAACCTCTCAGGGGTAAAAAAATAATTCTGGGTTTATCAGGCGGTATTGCCTGTTACAAGGGCGTTGAGCTAATGCGGCTTTTGCAGCGTGCAGGGGCTGACGTACGGGTGGCAATGACCCGTAACGCATCATGGTTTGTCGGAGCTCTCACCTTTGAGGCCATCTCAGGTAATCCTGTTTTTACTGAAATGTTCGCATCCGGTCCCGAAGACCCCATGCGTCATGTTACATGGGCGGAGCAGGCCGATGCCGCTGTAATAGCACCTGCCACGGGCAACATTATCGGAAAGCTGGCAAACGGCATAGCAGACGACTGCCTTACTACTCTTATGCTCGCGGTAACCGCGCCAAAGTTTATCTGTCCTGCCATGAACACGCATATGTATGAAAACAGGGCGGTACAAAGAAATCTGGATGTACTTGAAAAAGACGGCTACGTCATCGTGGAGCCCGGCGAAGGCGAACTTGCCTGCAAGGCCGTGGGTCCCGGAAGACTGGCTGATCCGGAGAGGATTTTTACCAGTGTTTATGACCGGTTTCTGCCGTGCGACTATTCCGGCAGGAAGGTTGTGGTCACCGCCGGCCCCACCAGGGAATTTATCGATCCGGTCAGGTATATAAGCAACCCTTCATCCGGAAAAATGGGATACGCCGTGGCAAAGGCTGCTGCCGGCAGGGGGGCGGAGGTCATCCTTGTATCAGGACCCACCGGCATTGAGCCACCATACGGAGTCCGCACGGAGCGGGTTTTAACCGCAGGTGAAATGGCCGAGGCAGTGTTTGCGCAGTCAGATGATGCTGACGTGATTATAAAGGTTGCGGCTGTTTCAGACTACAGACCTGTTGAAACGTGGCAGCACAAGGTCAAAAAAGACGAAGACAGACTTACCCTTGAACTTGCCAGAACAACCGATATCCTGGCCGGGCTCGGGGAACGTAAAAAACCCGGACAGATACTGGCCGGGTTTGCAGCCGAGACCCGGGACCTGGAAAAAAACGCGGTCAGCAAGCTTGCATCCAAAAATCTCGATTTGATTGCAGCCAACCTTGTGGGAGGCGAGGATTCAGGTTTTGAATCGAGTAGCAACCGTATAAGGCTGTTTTACAAAGACGGCGCATCCGAAGAACTTCCCCTGATGGACAAGGAGGCGGCAGCCCACATACTCCTAGACAGGATTTCGGCATTACGGGTTTGATCATAACTACCCATGACACGGATAATTGCATATGAGTTCCAGGCTTTCTGAAATCCTCCATGAAACAGAGAAGTATCTGAAATTTTTGCAGGACATAGGCTGCAATTCAATCGGTCCGGGTGAAAAAGCCCGGAAAATAGCTGCGGAATGGAACAAAGTCCCTGAAACGGCCGGAGATCTTTCATCGCTTCAGGCACGCATAAGTACCTGCCGCCGCTGCCGCCTGGCAGATGAACGCAGTACAGTTGTTTTCGGACAGGGCAACCCGTCAGCCAAGCTTATGTTCGTTGGGTCCTTTCCGGAGGCAGAAGACGAAAAAACAGGCGTTGCCTACAGCGGAGAGGCAGGCGGCCTGCTCACGAAAATTATAGAGGCCATGGGCAGCACACGGGATTCAGTATACATATGCCATGCTGTCAAGTGCCGGCCTGCCTCAGAGCGCGTGCCCGAGAATTTCGAGGCACGGGCCTGCAGAACATGGCTTGAGCAGCAGATCAGGGCGGTTGCTCCGGATGTGATCTGCGTACTGGGAGGCCTTGCCGCCCGGACGCTTTTAAAAACAGACTCCCCGATTTCACGGCTTAGGGGCGATTTCCATGAATACAGGGGTATATCAGTGATGCCGACCCACGAACCCGCCTATCTTCTGGTGCATCCGGCTGCTAAAAGGTCGGTATGGGAGGATATGAAAAAGGTGATGGAAAAAATGGGCCTTTAAATATCCATTGACATGGGGTGCTGAAATGTTTTAAATAAAGTGATTGATTTTATAAGATTGCGGGGGCTTGCGACCTCCGCTTTGTATTTTCTGGCAACCGGTTAAAAAAACAACGGAGATGAGAGCAAACAATGGGAAAGAAGGAAAAACAGGTAAAGGAAAAACCGCTGGAGAAGCTGACCGCCACTGAATTGCGCGACATAGCCAGGGAGCTGCCTGATATCACCGGCGCTTCCGGAATGAACAAAGCCGAGTTGATCAAGGCCATTAAGAAAGCCAGGGGTATTGAAGATACCGGCAGGAAAAAACAGGCTGACGTTTCAGTTCGCCAGATCAAAGAAAAGATCAGAGAGCTTAAAAGACGCCGGGAGGCAGTGCTCGAGCAAGACGACAAAAAACTGGCTGACATTTACAGAAAGCGCATCAGCAGGCTGAAGAAAAAAACCCGGCGGGTCGCCTAATCGTGACCGGCAGCTTGAAAATCTCCCCTGCAGAACTGGCCTTTGATATCGACGGGGTGGTGGCAGACACCATGTCGTTGTTTCTGGCAATTGCCGAGGCTGAATTCGGCATAAACCATATCCGCTACGAGCAAATTACCGATTACGATCTTAACGGAGCCGCGGGCATTGATGAAAAAGTGATGTGGGAGATTATCCTCCGTATTCTGGAGGGCAAGTATACAATGCCGCTTGATCCCATCAGGCACGCCCCTGAAGTGCTCAAACGGATAAACATTTGCTGCCGGCCCACGCTTTTTGTAACCGCCCGGCCAGAAGCAGGTCACATATCGCAATGGCTCTGCAGGGTTATGCATGTTCAGCCCGAATCCATTGAGGTGGTGGCCACTGGTTCATTTGAAGACAAGTGCGGCGTGCTTGCTGAGCGAAACATATCCCACTTTGTGGAAGACAGGCTGGAAACCTGCTACCTTCTTGCAGAGCAGGGAATCCGGCCGATTGTATTTGCACAGCCCTGGAACAGAAAAAATCACCCGTTCCGGGAAGTGCAAACCTGGCGGGAACTCGAATCCATGATAGCGATGGAATGAACGCACCCTACGTAGCACAGCTTGTTGATGCATTTGTGGATTACCTGGCAGCTGAAAAAGGTTATTCGGATCACACCTGCCGCGCGTATGCAAGGGACTTAAGGGATTTTTTGGAGTTTTTTGTCGCCCGGCGCCCGGAACCCGAAAGCAGTGAGGCCGGCGAAGACAGCGATTGCAGTGGCGGAGGGCAGGAAATCGAGGAGGTGGGAGTCCTTTTAATAAGGAGCTACCTTGCACTGCTGCACAGGCAGAAGATAAAAAAGACATCCATTGCCAGGAAGCTGTCTGCAATACGATCTTTTTTCAATTATCTGGAAAAACACCGGGTGATTTCAGAAAATCCTGCGACTTCGGTTCTGACGCCGAAACAGGACAAGCCGGTTCCCAACCACCTGACAGTGGACGATATTTTCAGGCTGATAGATTCGATAAAAGACGATACCCCGTCGGGCAAGCGCAACCGGGCCATTCTTGAAACACTTTACTCCACGGGTATAAGGGTTTCTGAACTCGTGGGACTAGACGTGGAAGATATAGATTTCAATGCACGCGTGGTGCGCGTCACGGGAAAAGGATCAATCGAGCGGATTGTTCCCATTGGTAAAAAAGCAGCTGATTCAATCCTGAAATACCGGGAGGCTCTTTACGGCAACAGCGAAAAGACCCCGGATATCTGGAAGGGACCGGTTTTTTTAAACAGAAACGGCGGCCGCTTAACCGAGCGCTCTGTTGCAAGGATGCTCGACCAGGCAGCCAGGGCGGCCGGCCTGACTGTGCCGGTATCGCCTCATGACCTGCGTCACACTTTTGCCACGCATCTGCTCGATGCCGGGCTGGACCTGCGGATGGTACAGGAGCTTCTCGGGCACAAAAAGCTTTCGACTACTCAGAAATACACCCATGTTAGCATTGACCGGCTTATGGCCGCCTATGACAGCGCGCATCCGAGAAAATAAAGAAAGGTAATAAGTTCAATGGCAGATTTTCACGGAACCACAATTCTTGCAGTCCGCTACAACGGCAGGGCTGCAGTTGCCGGCGACGGACAGGTTACCCTCAACGATGCGGTCATAAAGCACCGGGCAAGAAAAGTGCGCAGGATCTATAATGACCGGATAGTGGTCGGTTTTGCAGGAGCCACCGCGGATGCCCTGAACCTTTCAGAAAAACTGGAAGGCAAGCTGGAGCGCTATAACGGCAACCTTTTGCGCGCAGCCGTGGAACTGGCACGCGACTGGCGTACTGACAAGTACCTGCGCCGCCTTGAGGCAATGATGACTGCGGTGGATGCCTCGCAGATGCTTTTGATTTCCGGAAACGGAGACGTGATAGAACCCGATGAGGGAATCATAGCAATAGGTTCAGGCGGGGTTGCGGCCCATGCTGCTGCATCCGCACTGGTAAACCACGCAGGAGATCTTGGTATTGAAACCCCTGAGATTGTAAGGCAGTCCATGGAGATTGCTGCCGGCTTGTGCGTGTACACGAACCACGTTTTTGTGGTTGAAGAAATATAAGGCTGTTATTTTTATATGAGAGATTTGAAACCTTCTGAAATAGTTAAAGAACTCGATAAATTCATCATCGGGCAGCACAACGCCAAACGCTCGGTGGCAATCGCGCTTCGCAACCGGTGGCGGCGGCGACAGGTGGACCCTGATCTGCGCGAGGAGATCGCGCCCAAAAATATCATACTCATAGGGCCCACAGGGGTTGGCAAGACCGAAATAGCCCGCAGGCTTGCCCGCCTGACAGATTCGCCCTTCTACAAGGTTGAGGCCTCCAAGTTCACAGAGGTGGGATACGTGGGCAGGGACGTGGAGTCCATGGTCAGGGACCTGCTTGAGTTTACCATCAATACTTTAAAGGTCAGAGAACAGGAAGCTGTACAGGGCAGAGCCAGGGAAATGGCAGAAGAAAGAATCCTTGATCTGCTTTTGCCTGCCTCCGGATCTAACAGCCAGTCCCGGGATCAGCAGCAGTCAAGTGGGGAGGAATTCTCAGAGATGAGTGAATATGAGCCCAAAAAGCCTGCTGTATCCCCTGACACACGTGAAAAATTAAGGCGCATGCTGCGCTCCGGCAAGCTTGACCAGAGGCAGGTGGATATCGATGTTTCCGACCGCAGTACGCCAATGATAGACATTTTTTCAAATACCGGCATGGAGGAGATGGGCATTAATGTCAAGGACATGCTCGGCAACCTCATGCCCCGCGGATCATCAAAAAGGCGCAGGGTCTCGGTGGCAGAAGCCCTTGAAATTTTGACCCAGGAAGAGGCCCAGGGTCTTGTTGATATGGAAAAAGTGGTCAAGGACGCCATAGAAAAAGTGGAGCAGTCAGGCATTATTTTTCTTGACGAACTCGACAAGATCACGGGCAAGGAAGGCGGGCAGGGCCCGGATGTCAGCAGGGAAGGTGTTCAGCGCGATCTTTTGCCCATAGTCGAGGGCAGCACCGTGACCACCAAGCACGGGCCTGTGAACACGGATCATATTCTGTTCATGGCATCAGGGGCCTTTCACACCAGCAAGCCCTCTGATCTTATCCCGGAGCTGCAGGGACGGTTTCCCATAAGGGTGGAGCTCGATTCCCTTGACAAGGACGATTTTGTAAGGATTCTCACGGAACCGAAAAACGCATTGCTTCTTCAGTATATCGCGCTTTTGCGCACAGAGGGCATTGATGTATCGTTTGCGGACGAGGCTGTCGAGGAAATCTCGGCGTTTGCGGAATCCGTGAACAGTCAGACAGAAAATATCGGCGCAAGGCGCCTTCACACCCTCATGGAACATCTGCTCGAAGACATTCTTTTTGAGGCTCCTGACATGAATGAAAAAAATATCACCATAGACCGTGCATTCGTGGATGAAAAACTCCGGCACGTAAAGGAAGACGAGGATTTGAGCAGGTACATCCTTTAGGACACCCAAAAGCCCGGAGCTTAAATGACACCCAGCGTCGCTGACATACTCATCGAATCCCTGCCTTACATCAGGTTTTTCTCGGGCATGACCCTGGTGGTAAAATACGGGGGGCACGCCATGGTCGACGAACAGTTAAAGGAAGACTTTGCACGCGACATCACCCTGATGAAATTCATAGGGCTGCACCCGGTTGTGGTCCACGGCGGAGGGCCGCAGATAAACAAGGTGCTCGAGCGCATGGGCATAAGCCCAACGTTTGTCCGCGGCATGCGCTTTACGGATCAGGAAACAATGGACGTTGTGGAGATGGTTCTCGGAGGCAACGTAAACAAGGCAATCGTTGCACAGATCAGCAGACAGGGCGGCAGGTCAGTTGGGCTTACAGGCAAGGACGGTGGGCTGCTGATGGCTGAAAAGCTCCAGATCGTTCACCAGCCCGATGAAAACACTGCACCTGAGATCCTGGACCCGGGTCTTGTGGGAAGGGTTACAAAGGTGAATGCAGGGCTTGTCCAGACCCTGTCCGGCCAGGGTTTTATCCCTGTAATTGCGCCGGTGGGAGTGGGAGCAGCAGGGGAAACATACAACATCAACGCAGATCTTGTGGCCTCAAGGGTGGCAGGGGAACTGGCCTCAGGCAGGCTGATCTATCTCACTGACGTGGACGGTCTGCTTGATGCGGACGGCAACCTGATATCTTCAGTGGATGCAAAGACCGTGAAACGGATGATAAAAGACGGCACAATATCGGGCGGAATGATTCCTAAGGTTGAATACGCGCTGGACGCAATTGAAAACGGGGTTGAAAAAGTCCAGATTATAAACGGCACAAGGCGTCATGCCTTGCTGCTGGAGCTTTTTACCGACCAGGGCATAGGCACCGAGGTAACCGCACAGGCAGGGGAAAAATGAGCACGGATTATATAGATCGGGCAAACCGGGTGATTGCAAATACCTACAAGCGATTTCCGCTGGTTTTTGAAAAGGGCAGGGGATGCACGCTCTGGGATGAAAACGGCAGGGAGTATACTGATTTTGTCGCAGGAATTGCAGTGTGCAATCTCGGCCATGCAAGCCCGGAGATCTCAAGAGTTCTGGCCAGGCAGGCAGACCAGCTGTTTCACGTGTCAAACCTGTATTATACTATTCCGCAGATCGAGCTTGCGGAAAAGCTGATATCCCTCAGCTTTGCAGACAGGGTTTTTTTCTGCAACAGCGGTGCAGAGGCGAACGAGGCTGCAATCAAGCTCGCCAGAAAAAACTTCTTTGACAGGGGAGAGTCTGACCGCTGGCGTATAGTGGCCATGGACCAGTCCTTCCACGGCCGGACTTTTGCCACGCTTTCTGCAACCGGACAGCATAAGGTGCGCGAGGGATTCGAGCCTATACTGGAAGGCTTTGATTTCGTCGCGTTCAACGATTTTGAAAAACTCGAGGCGGCTGTAACAGACAAAACATGCGCGGTATTGATTGAGCCTGTGCAGGGAGAAGGAGGTATCCGCTGCGCTGACCGGGAATACCTGGAATCGGTGAGAAAGCTTTGCAATGAAAGGGGAGTCATTCTCATTTTCGATGAAATCCAGACAGGCATAGGAAGAACCGGAAAGATGTTCGCTTATGAACATTATGATATAAAACCTGACATTATGACGCTTGCAAAAGCCCTTGGCAACGGTCTTCCAATAGGTGCCATGCTGGCCACTAACGAGATTGCAGAGGCATTTACGCCCGGATCCCATGCTTCAACCTTCGGAGGAACCCCGCTTATCACGGCTGCAGCCCTCAAGGTTCTCGATGTTATAGAAAGAGAAGACCTGCTGAGACAGTGCAGAAAGACAGGAGAGTATTTCAGGTACCAGCTTTTGCAGCTCAAAGACAGGCATCCGGTTATAGAAGATGTCCGCGGAAAAGGACTTATGCTGGGGATGAAGCTTTCGCAAAAAGGCGCCGCCATAGTGGATTCCTGCATGGAGTGCGGTTTTTTGATCAACTGCACCCAGGAAAACGTATTGAGGTTTGTCCCTCCGCTCCTGATTTCTAAAGAAGAAATAGACAGACTTATCCAGTGCCTGGACAGGATTTTATCATCCGGGGCAGCCGGAGGCGAAGTTTCCTGATCTTTTGCAAAAGGGCGGATCAGGCTTTTGGTTATAGAAAATTACGATTACATTATCAGGATAAAGTTGAATTGAAAAAGGACTTACTTACACTGGCGGATATGGGATCTGCTGATTTTGACCTGCTGTTTAGGCGCGCGCTGGATCTGAAAAGGCGGCGTAAGCAGGGCATATCCGACCGCTCCCTCACCGGCAGGACCGTGGGCCTTATTTTTGAAAAGGCATCCACCCGGACGAGGATTTCATTTCAGGCAGCTGCTGCTCAGTTAGAGGGCACCTCTTTGTTTATAAGCGCCGCGGATACCCAGCTTGCAAGGGATGAACCCGTCGAGGACACGGCAAGGGTTCTGGAGCGGTACCTTGATGCCCTCGTGCTTCGCACCTATTCCCAGAAAATGCAGGAAGAGTTCGCGGAAACAGCCTCGATTCCAGTGATAAATGCCCTGACAGACAAGTATCATCCATGCCAGGTACTAAGCGACCTCATGACTGTAATCGAATACAAGAAAGACTGCAGGGGACTGAAAATCGCATGGGTGGGAGACGGCAACAACATGGCCAACTCCTGGATAAACGCGGCCGCAGTGCTTGGATTTGAGCTGATTCTGGCCTGCCCCGAAGGTTATATGCCTGATGAGGGGGTTCTGGAGGCAGCCCGCAAGAGTGCCGGGGAAAAAATCCGGATTACAGGCGATCCGCTGGAGGCCGCAGAGGGAGCCGACGTGGTGAACACGGACGTGTGGGCCAGCATGGGACAGGAA
>JAWLEU010000045.1:7778-14133 GCA_041685965.1 Desulfosalsimonas sp. | reverse complement strand
AAAAAGTTATTTGTAGTGCTCGGTCCCGGACTGCGGGCCGGGGAAAACACTTCCAAGGAAACCCAAGGTCGGGATCGGTTTTTGAAGCGACATTGAGCGTTCACGGTCAGGAGCGAAAAAACTGATCCCGACCGCAGGGTTTCCTTCCCGCAAAAACATCGGGCTATGTGAGAAGCTTTTTACGAAACCGTCATATTTAACGATAAGGAAGAAAGTTTTAAAAACGGCTGCACCGGGTTATGCCGCTCGGGTGCGGCCGTTTTTCAATCAATCCTCCAGCTCCGCTCTTAACCTGCGCGTCATCTGCCGTTCATAAAAACCGGGGGAAAGCTTGCTGATCCAATAACCCAGCTTCCCGGCAGTCGTAAGTACAAGAAGGTCTTTTTGCCTGCAGGCACCCTTGAATATTTTCTCTGCCGCTCTTTCCGGGGTGTCCTGCCTGCCCACTAACGTCCGGGGACGGTCCGTGACCCGGCCGTCTGCGCCAAGGGCCCGGTCCTGCAGATTTGTCCTGATAAATCCGGGACAGACTATCATTACATGTACCCCGAGATGGCGGACTTCGGCGCGAAGGGAGGTAAACAGGCCGTGCAGTGCGTGCTTACTTGCGCTGTATCCGCTCCTGCCCACCAGGGGAGCCACTCCTGCTATGCTTTCGTTTACTATGATCATGCCCCGGCGGCTGATTATGCTTTCAATGGCTGCGCTGGTGCAGTACAGGGCACCAAAGAAATTGACCTCCATGACCCTTTGGAAAACCTCTACGCCGGTTTCAGCAAACCTGCTTCTCTGGGTGATGCCTGCGTTGTTAAACAAAACGTCAATGCCGCCCAGCCTGGCGGTCACCTCCCCGATTGCCTTATCGCATTCCTGTTTGCAGGTTACGTCGCACACGCGGATCATAACGGGAAACCCGGCGCGGAAAAACTCGCTTTCGCATTTGGCAAGACCCTGCTCATCCATGTCCAGAAGAACGCAGCAAGCCCCTGCCCTGGCAAACCTGCGGGCTGCCGCAAGCCCTATGCCGCTTGCCCCGCCTGTGATCACAACAACTTTGTCACTGAATTTTCTTGTGCCCAAAAACCGCTCCATGAAAAACAATAAAGACATTCATCGCGCATCGCCGTCTGTGCTCCCGGCTCCCGGAGGCAGGGCAATGCGCGTAAATATAAAGGCTGCTGCCAGGCCGGCGATTATATGCCACACCCCCCACCATGCCACCAGAATTGCCATGCCTCCCAGGCCCTCGAAAAAATTAAACACAAGCACCAGCCCGAGGGCTGAGTTCTGAATACCCACCTCTATGCATACTGCCCGGCAGTCAGGCTCATTGAGTCCCGCCGCGCGACCGGACCAGTATCCCAGGTTCAGGGCAAGCGCGTTATGAACGAACACGGCAAACATCACCAGGCCGACGCAGGCAATGAAATACTGCCAGTTCGCCGCCAGAGCACCTCCAACGATCAGAAAGAAAAAAACCAGGGCAAAAATCTTAAACGGCCTTCTTACACGGTCTGCAAGGCCCGGGAAAATCCTGATCAGGACCTGGCCGGTTATCAGGGGAATGCCCAGGATAACAAAAACAGTCACAAAAACGTCCATGGGGTTCAGACTCACTGAACGTACTATTTCAGATGTATCAGGGTTTAAACTGCCCCACAGCGACAGGTTCAAAGGGGTCATGATAATGGCCGCAGCCGTGGAAACCGCGGTCATGGTAATCGAGACCGCGCAGTTACCCTTTGCCAGGTAAGTCATGATATTGGATAGATTGCCGCCGGGACAGGATGCCACCAGGATCATGCCAAGGGCAATGGATGGATGAGGCCGCAGAATCAGAGTTAACAGGAAAGTAAAGGCCGGCAGCAGTATGAACTGGGCTCCAAGGCCTATGCAAGGGGGCCTGGGGTAAGTGATGATACGCCTGAAGTCCCGGAGATTTAAATCCATGGATACCCCGAGCATCATCAGGCCTATGGCCGCATTTATCACCATCAGCCCCCGGGGGCTGAAATTAAGCCGAATCTCGTCGATCTGGGCGATTGCGGCAGGATCCATGCGATCCTTCCTTTATGTTACGCCTTGTATGCCCCCACGTTTGCCAGGGCCATGCTGCCGGGACTAACAATTGCAGGATCCGTCATCACGTTAATGCAGCAGACCCTGCCGGAATCAAAGGCCGCCTCAAGTGCGGGGCGGATTTGATCAGGGTTTTCAACCTGAAACCCGAGGCCTCCTATGGCTTCCACCATTTTGTGATAATCCACCCTGCCTATATACGTGCCGGCCTCTATTGCATGGCCTATGCGGATTTCCTGGCTGTGGCGTATCATGCCCCAGCCCAGGTCATTTGCTATAACCACCACTATGGGCAGGTTTTTGCGTATCGCGTTTTCGAACTCCATGAAGTTAAAACCTATGCTGCCGTCGCCTGAAATCAGCAGAACCCGCCTGTCAGGGAACCTAAGCTTGGCTGCATTCGCATAGGGCAGGCCGACTGCAAGCGAGCCGTATATGCCGTAGTCCAGATAGGTGCCGGGGGCCTTTACCCTGCGCGTCATTCCCATCCAGGTTGTGGTATCACCTCCGTCTGCCACAACCATATCATCTTTTCTGTCCATGAACTCATCTATTTCCCTTGCAAGGCGAAGCGGGTGAATAGGGACGCTGCTGCTCATCCAGTCTTTTTCCCACTGCTGCCTGCCTTGCTTGTCAGCTTGCCTTAGTTTTTCGATCCAGGGGGAGAAACGAAGATTTAAATCATCAGCGAGGTTTTTTTCATCAATTATACTTAAACATTCACAAAGATATGCCTTTATGTCGCTTACCACCGGCAGGTCCACTTTCCTGTTTCTTCCGATTTCCTCGGCCCGGATATCCACCTGGACTATTTTCGCCTCCGGGTTGAAAACCTCTCCGAACATGTAATAAAGGGAGATGCGCGTGCCGAGAATGATAACCAGGTCAGTTTCCAGGTATGCGGCAAAGGCCGCGCCCGGTCGTATAGCAAGGGCGCCTTCGAAACACAGGTCATGATCGTCCGGCACGGCGCCCCTGCCTGAAAGGGAGGTAAAAACCGGCATGCCGGTTTTTACAATAAATTCGGCAAGCTCTGCCTCAGCACCGGACTGCCGCGCGCCGGTACCTGCAATTACGACCGGTTTTTCGGCTCTGCCCAGCATATCAAGCATTTCCGCCGCGCCGTTTCTGTCCGCCGGCCCGGAACTGACACTTGTGAAAGGAGTCTTTACATCAGCTCTTTTTACCGCGGCGTTTAACACGTCCACCGGAAACTCCAGGTACACCGGCCCGGGGCGTCCTGCGGATGCAATGCGGAATGCCATGTCAACGTATTCAGGGATGCGCTCAGCCTTCTGGCAGACCAGGGTCTTTTTGACCATTGGCGAAATAACTGCCTCCTGGGGCATGTCCTGAAGATCGAGCTTTTCCTTGTGATCCAGACCCACGCAGCCCGAAATAAGCACCAGCGGGGTATTTGAAAAAAAGCTACTTGCAACCGCCGTAAGGGAATTGGTAAACCCGGGGCCTGCTGTAACCAATGCCACGCCGGGCCTGCGTGTTATCTTGCCCCAGGCTTCGGCCATAAAAACCGCAGCCTGCTCGTGGCGGGTATCAAAAAGGGTTATGGGGGAGTGTTCCAGGTACTGGTAAATCGGCGTGATATGCCCGCCGCTCAAGGTGAAAATATACTCAACCTCCTGCACGCTCAGGGCTTCTGCGACAAGTTGTCCTCCGGCAACAGATGGCATGTGCACACTCCTATCTGTAAAGGAAAAGATTTGTAGAATAGCATTCTAAAATTGATTATAGTTTTATTTTTGATAAGCTGTCAACAATCAAAAAAAGCCTTGAAAAGAAAACGGTTTGCAGAATAATGCCTGAGATAGTCTATATTCAGATGATAGCCTTTGTCGGCGGACTTGTACAGGGCCTGGCGGGATTCGGGGTAATGCTGGTGGCTCTGCCGCTCATGGCTTTTTTCATGGACATAAAAACAGCCATTCCGCTTATCGTTCTTTTGGGCCTGGTAATCAACACGATTCTGATTTTTCAGCTTTCCCGCCATTTTGCGGTTAAAAAATGGCTGCCAGTTCTGATAGCCTCTTTTCCCGGGATTCCGGCCGGTATATACATACACAAGACAGTCTCCCATCGGCCCCTTGAAATACTTGTGGGCACAGTGCTCATAATAACTTCTGCAAATACATTGTTCAGGTTTAAGCCGAAAAAATCCCTCGGCGGCTTCTGGGCTGCAGCCGCGGGGTTTGCTGCAGGCTGTCTTGCAGGAAGCATAGGGACCTCCGGGCCTCCGGTTGTTATATACACATCTCTTCAGCCATGGACAAAATCTGAAATCAAGGCAACCCTGGTGGCTTTTTTCATGCTAAACGGCCTCGGTGTTGTTGCCTTTTACCTGTTTCACGGATTTTTCACGGCACAGGTGATGCAGCTTTTCTGCTGGTGTGCAATCCCGCTTGTACTCGGGGTCGCAGCCGGAAGCAGCCTCTACGGACGCATAAACGACGAAAGCTACAGAAACGCAGTACTCTGGCTCCTTTGCGTGCTTGGAATTTTAATGCTTGTCAAGGGATGACCCCGGCTCCCGCAAACTAAAAGGAAAAATTCGGGTGCCTGGCGCGCATCCTAATCCCTTGTTATGCTGCTGATAAGCCTGTCGGTGCTGTAGCTGTAAAACGAGTCAAAATCATCGAATTCCATGGTAATGCCCTGCAGCTTGCGGATCCTGATCAGCCCGTGAAGAGAGGCCCAGAAGCACACGGCAAAACTGCCGGGTTTGTTTTCCTCAAATACGCCTTCGCGGACGCCTTCCCTGACAACATCAGCCAGATGCTCCAGCATAATTGCGCCCTTTGAGTCTATCGTGCGCTTTACATCCTCAGAGAAAAACACCGTGGGCGATGAAAGAAAGTAATTGATTACATCAAAATAGTCGCCGTGGTCACGGCTGAACCTGTAATAGGCTTCTGCGCTTTTTTTTAGCTTCTGTATGCAGTCAGCCGTTTTTTCGGTTTCAGAGACAACATAGGAGTGCAGAATTTCAAGCCCCTCTTTCTGCAAGGAGGCAAATATTTCTTCCTTGTTTTTGAAGTAAAAATAAATCGAGCCTATTGAAAGTTCCGCTTTTTCTGAAATCTTATTAACCGATGTTTTGGCAAACCCCTCTTTTAACAAAAGGGCCCTTGCGGCATTCAATATCTGGGTCCGCCGCTGCTGCCTTTCACGCTCTCTTCTTTCCTTCTTTCCCATTACCCTGTCGTGCTTCCCTCCGCTGCAGTTTATAATTCCATTAGCTGGCCGCCGGTGATGTTTATCGCCTGGCCGGTTATATAAGAAGATGCCCCTGAAGCCAGGAAAGCCGATAGTTCTGCCACTTCGGCCGGTTCCCCGATCCGGCCGAGGGGTATGGTCTTGCACATCTCCAGCTCCCGCTGTTTTGCAGTGGTGTTGAAAAACCGGGCCTCCAGGTCGAAACGCCATTTCTCGATATCAGTCATTATCTGCCCCGGGCATATGGCATTGACCCGGATACCTGCGCCTGCAAGCTCCTTTGCCATGGTCTTTGTCAGCATGATCACCCCGGCTTTTGCAGCCGCGTAGGCGGAGTTGAAAACAGGGGGAACCTTGCCAGCCCTTGAGGCGATATTTATTATAACGCCTCCTGCGCTTTTTTTCATTACCGGAATCACTGCCTTAGAGACCCGGAATACTCCGTGAAGATTTACGTCAACTGTCTTTAACCAGTCTGCCTCTTCATAGTGCTCCACGTCGCTGGGAACTCCGAAGGATGCGCCGGCATTGTTGCACAATACATGAATGCCGTTGAACCGGGCCGAAACCTTATTCACCATATCCGCAATTGAGCCTGTGTCTGTGACGTCTGCAGTCACCGCCGAGCAGTCCACCCCGAAATCCGCCGAGATCCGCCCCGCAATGCCTTCCATCTCATCGGCGGCTGCAGTGCTCACTTGTCCTTCGCCACCCCGGCTACTGCCCAGATCCGCGATTACTATGTTTGCACCGCATTCCGCAAGTCTCCTTGCAATGGCAAAGCCGATGCCGGTTTTTTTGCCTGCACCTGTTACAACTGCTGTTTTACCCTTCAGATCAGTATACATGTTTTCTCCGGAATATTTATAGTATGGTTTTCAAATTTAGAATAGAATTCTATAGAGAAAAAAGTCAACACATGTTTACTCCGCCCCCGTTCATGTTTGACAAGCAATATCAAGCCGGTTCAAGGACTCCTAGCAGGGTCACTATTGGGATCTGGAGCGACGCTGAAAAATCCGAAATTCGAAACACGAAGCACGAA
>JAWLEU010000045.1:0-7678 GCA_041685965.1 Desulfosalsimonas sp. | reverse complement strand
AATTTCGATATTCGAATTTCATGATTTATCAAGTCAAAGCCTCCTTCACTGGTTTGATAGGACCAAGACAATACGTTACCAAACTTACAAATCAGAGCACTTAGCTGTTGGTTTAAAAAGTTAATTTAAAAATCCTTGACATGGATTTTAAACGGAATTATTAGAGCGTGTAAAAGTTATTAGATTTTTAAAACTATGTGAGAGGCTTCAATTGAACACCTCCTTTGCAACAAATACGGAGATAAAAGCCCTGACACCGGTGATGGAAGATTACCTTGAGGCCATTTTTGATCTGAATAAGGAAAAAAAGGCGGTCCGGGTTAAAGATATCGCCAAGCGCCTGGATGTTAAAATGCCCACCGTTACAAGCATGCTTAAGTCGTTGAACAAACGCGGGCTTGTCAATTATGAAAAATACGAGTATGTGGAGCTAACTGCCGAAGGCCTTGATGTGGGCGGGGAAATGCGAAGACGCCACGGGATTTTATACCGGTTTTTAACCGATATTTTAAAGATTGATGTGCACATGGCGGATGAAGAAGCATGTAAAATGGAGCATACCCTTAGCCAGGCCACCCTGGACAGTTTTACGGATTTCATGGCCTTTGTTCAGTGTTGCCCGCGAGCCGGAGATAACTGGCTGCGGAATTTTGAAGAATACCGTCTCCATGGCTATGACCCTGAAAAATGCCGGGCAAGAAGCGACAAATTCGCCTGTGAAATCAAAAAATGTGTTGATTCACTGACAGAAAAACCCTCGTCGGAAAAATAATCCGCCAGAATTATTTTAGGCCGTCTTTCAGGCGCAAGCCGGGAGGCGGTATTTTTTGAGCTATAAAGTTAGACTTGCAAAACAAAGAAGGCCATCCCTAACTAAACGCCGGTAGGCAAAAAACAGGAATTAATTGCAATATTTTAGGTATTCGAAAAAAGGGGTAGAAAATGAGAAAGATACTGCTGTTAAAGTTGCTGAGTGCATGTTTGGTAGTCACCGGGGTAAATGCGCCGGTAGCCGCGGAGGAAATGTCCAATTACGAATTGACCCAGCGCATCAAGGAACTGGAAAAAAAAGCCGGCGCCACCGGGGTTTCTGACTGGGGAGCTGACCGCCTTGCTTTTAGCGGCCTCATGGAGGCGGAAGCCGGATATGAAAACATTGATTACGCCGATCCCGCCCGGGATGACGAAGATACAAGCGATGCGGCTCTGGCCACCATGGAACTGGGGGTTGATGCGATGATCAACGATCATGTCAGCGGACGTCTCCTGTTTTTATGGGAGCAAGATGATACCGAGCCGGTTGATCTTGACGAAGGGTATATCACGATTACCAGCGGCAACGCATTTCCGGTACACTTTAACGCAGGCAGGATGTATGTACCTTTCGGCAATTTTGAATCCAACATGGTATCCGACCCGCTTACACTTGAACTTGCCGAGACCAGGGAATCCGCCATCAGAGTCGGGGCGGACCTGAACGGCTTTTACGGATCAGTTTACCTTTTTAACGGAGATATCGATGAAGCCGATGAGGACAGCCACCTTGACAATTTCGGCGCCAATGCCGGTTATGCCCTGCAAACAGATGATTTCGCTCTTGATATCGGGCTCGGCTATGTCAATAACATGCTCGATTCGGATGGCTGGGGCGATGATATCGAAGATACAATGAAGAAAAAAAATTTCGCGTTAGACGAATATGTTGCAGGTTTAGCCTCCCACGCCATTGTCAGTTCCGGCCCGATAATGTTTGTTGCGGAATATGTTACTGCTTTGGATGATCCTGAATTCATCCCGGCGGCCGGAGGTGACGGGTTTCGGAAAGAAAAAGTCTCGGCCTGGAATACCGAACTGGGATATTTCTTTGACCTGGCGGGAAAACCTGCCAATGCGGGAATTTCGTTTCAGGGATCCAACAATGCCGGCGATTTCCTGCCAGAAACACGCCTAATGGCAACCGTCGGTGTTGAGATTTTCGAGGCAACCAACCTGGCCCTGGAATACTTTCACGACGAATACGAACACAATGACGAGGCAGACGTGATCACCAGTCAACTGTCGGTTGAATTCTAAACTTTCTGTAAGAAGACTTTTTCTCTTGTCCGGGGCAACTGCCTGCCAGTCATTTTCAAACCTGTTCCCCCCTTGGCCGGGGGGACGGGTGCGACATTGCACTGTACAGACAACAACAACCATAATCCTAACAAGCAGTTTTAATACCGTGTAGGAGGCTTTATGTATCTTTACCGGCCTATTTAGTTCTTCTCGGCTGTCTTTTTTCTCCCTACGTGAATCAAGACTCCTCGTTCGGGGATACTGTCAAACCGGGTATAAAAACGGGCTTCGTCATGCGCCTTATGCCGGGCGAGCACACGGGGCGTATATTTTACGGATCGCTCGGCTATTAATTTTCCATCAAACCCGGTTATCGAAACATTGACGGCCGACGCCACACGGCCCGGCAGGCGGGACCGCCGGACACTGCCGGAAACCACGAGATCACCGTCTTTTATATCGCTTCTCACGAAAAAAAGCCTTAGGCCGTCGGGATTTTCAACACGGATGGGGTAGTATGCACCGTCATTGGCATCCGCTGCCGGGCAGTACAATAATGCGGCAAGAATAAGGCAAAAAAAAGCCGCTGCTGTCTGTTTAAATCTTATTTCCATCACCATCCTCAAAAACGCAGGGTCATACTCTGAAAAGCAATTCACAAGGGTGCCCGGGTAATCTACTCCACCGTTTTCAAATCCTTTGCCATAACAATGCCGGATTGCCTGGAATTTTCATTGAAATATGATACAAACCGGTCAATCTCGGCAGCCTGCTGCTGTTTCAGGTTCTGTGCCCAGCGAAAACCGATCGGCTGGTACCATAGTTCGGCCTGGATGCTGAACGGTCCGCTGCCGGAAGTCACAGGGACAACATAGCGAACAGTATCGCCTCCGCCGGTAAAATCCGCATCCTCATCCGCCTTGCCCTGGACGGCAATATCGGTTTGCGCCGATGCCTTATCAAAGCCCTTGGGTGGAATGCGGTTGTCCTTGGCAAAACGGATTGCCTCTAACAGACCAGTGGTTACCCGGTCTTCCGGATCCACCATGATGGCTTCGTAGATCTGCACCTGGTCTTCCGCATCAATCCGCTCGTAATGGGGCTCATAGCGAGTGCGGTCTGAATCGTTGATATTGCCGGCTATGGATCCGTCCGGTTTCAAGGCGCCGGATTCGAAAACCATCTGTCCGTTGCGGTCTTTCACCTTGAAATGAATCCAGGCCCTTCGGGATGGATATGCAGTGGGCAGCTTATGCCCGGCGAGATTTGTCAACTCCACCTCGGCTTCCAGGCGACCGCCGGCTGACTCCGCCCTGGTAATGGTAACCCGGGACGAATCCTCAGTCAGGTTGCGGCTGGTTTCCTGTGCCGCTTGGGCCAAGTCCTGGGGAAGCGCGGTTACCCCCAGCTCAGCTCGGTATTGATTAAAAATATTGAGCATGAAAAAGTTGCCGCCCCGGAAAACATGGCGGGAGAAATTGTCCCTCGGCTGACCCAGAACGGAGGTAATCGCCATCTGTTTTTCAAGCTGCGGCATGTGACAGGACTGACAACTTTGGGTTTTATAATAATCACTATGCTTCCACTCAAGGTAAGGGACCTGTTCAGGAAGGGTGCCGACAACCTCTCCGTCCGGCCCCCGGGTATGGGTATATAATGTATGGCAAGACCCGCAAAGGGCGGAATCCTGCACATGCATGCCTTTCTGTGGTTCGAACCGGGAAGCGGACTGCATGACTCGGCTTCGGCCGGCGTCAATTTCATACGGCCCGAAAATCGGCCTTTTCCCAGGCAGCGTTTGCTCATCAACAACAAAACCGGCAGTAAAGCTTTCTTCAGTTCCGAGTTTCTCTGACTGGATCTGGTGGCACATGCTGCAGGAAACGCCGTCTCCGGCTGTTGCGTCCATTGGAGTACGCGCCGGCAGGACCGGCAGGTGGTCAAAAACCCGGCCCTTCTGCCCGCTTGTCTTGGCCTGATATCGGGCCATCGGCATGTGGCAGGCCGAGCACTCATCTTCAATCGATTTTTTTGCATTCGGATGCGCCAAGGTTTCCCGCCGCACAGACGCCTGCCAATAAGGATCCTTTGCGGAGTGCGCCATCATGGAAGACTGCCAGTTAAAACCTATGGAAACATCCCGGCCGGTCTTTGTGACAAGACCGTTGTGGCAGGCAATGCATTTATCCGAGGTTTCAAACAGCCGGGGCCCGGCAGCAGCAGCAGCCTTCTGGGCAGCCGCCGCATGTGGCAGCATCAGCATACAGGCAATAAGTGCCAGTCCGGCGGCAATGAAATGTTTACCATCCGACAAAAGCTGAGCCATCGAACCAATCCCATAGCACATAAAACATATACTCCGTTTCTCGCGTATCTGTATCATTTATCGGAATCCGGGCCCCTGCCCCGAGCCGGACATTCTGCCGGGAGTTCAGGGAGACCTGCAGTTGGGGAGTCACATCGTAGTGGGTTGAACCTTCGGAGACAAGCTCTCTTGAGCCCAGGAGGCCCACCATCGGAGACCAGGCGCGCCCGTATTTTCCCGTAACAATTGTATGGCCGAAAGTCCCCCGCCAGAAACCCTCCTCATTGGCCTCATCATCATCAAAGGGCAGCCCGAAGCCGCCCTGCAAATGAAAAAAGCAGTCTGCGGGCAGAATCTGGCCGTAGGCGATATAGGGTTCGAAAATCGTGGTTCCTGACCCAAAGCCCTGTTCCTCTTCGCCGGTGGGCAGAAAGATTTCACCCCCAGCCGAAACGATGGCCCCGGTGTCTAGGCTGGCATAAAGCACCCGCTTGGCGCCAATACCGATGTCGCCGACACTGGATTGCCATTGGGCGTCCCCGGCTCCACCCTCTGTACGGCGCTCGGCCCACTCCAGCGGGAGGATCAGCTCGACCTGGTTTCTCGGGCCGATACGCTGCTCATAGATAATTTCACTTGAAAAACTGTTTAATCCGTCCGTGTTGATAGTGTTTGAGAAAACCAGTTCATCTTCCGGAAAGGCCTTGGTGGTAACAAGCGGCCGGGGCAGGTTCAGCTCGCCGCGAGGCCATTTTTTATTGTCGCAGAAAGTGCGGATGTGATTGAGGATCTTCTTGGCCTGGGCCTCGGTGAGGGCATCCTCGAAAGCGGGCATTAATTCGGAAAACGCCCGGGCCTGACCGCCCTTCATTGTGACGATGATCCAATCCCCGTCCGCTTCCCGCGGGCCGAATTGGCAATCCGTAAAATCCGGCGGCGGGACGTCAAAACCAAGCTGGGTTTGCGGGGCCCCAGTCCCGTCACCGCCATGACAGGCTGCGCAGGCTCTTTGGTAGAGTTCTTTGCCGGATGCACCCGGCTCTATGATCTGATTTTTGCCCCAGGCGGCGGATAAAAAGAATAACAGCGCGAAGGTGAAAACAAATAAGAAAAATAAACCTTGAAAATAACTGCTGCGCATCGGAATGAGATCCTTTTGGCTTCAGTTTTTTTAGAAAACTTTAATTATCAGGCTTAGGCTATATTTAAAACATTAACCGTGATTATCCGGGTGTCAAAAAAATTTTCTATTGCGGCATAGCTGTCTTTTCCCCGGGGCCGTTTACCCTTATAGGCTAGCATGGAATGAATCTGCCCCTTTTACCGGATGAGTTTGACATAAGGAACAAATAAAGATATCAGTTTTAAATGATTTTACTTATCACACACAATTCAAACCGGACGATTTGCTAATGGATTCCTCGGACCGCAGTTTTTTCAAAAAAATCGCCCGTGCAAGCATGATAAACCCGTTCAGTGAAGAGCACAGGGAACTGGAACTCGAGATCAGCGGGGTTTCAGCCGGGGCTTCAAGGGGCAAGCGAACCAAAAAGGTCGTCTACGAGCTGCAAAAACGCATTGCACACCTCGAGGAAAAGGGACAGGGCCGCATCGACGCCTTTGAAGGCGAAGACCGGGAGATAATGGAAAACGTCTTCCTCTACGAGCTTTTCTACAGGTTCAAGGACCAGTACGACGAGCTCATCCAGAACCAGATCGCAGCAGGCGACACCCCTCTGAGAATCCCTTTTTACAACGAAGTGCACGCAGCAACAGAGGAGCGGGGCTTCGGAGACGAGGCGTTCAGGCACTACTTTGCGCTTGCCTACCAGATCAGACGGGCGTTTTATTTCATAGACCGCGGACTGATCGGGCGAAGCTCCAGCATGAAAAACCTGCGGCTTAACCTGTGGAAAAACATTTTCACCCACAACCTGGAACTCTACAACAAGTACCTGCGCGACAGAATGGAGGATTTTTCCACTCTCCTGCTCGGAGAGACAGGCACAGGAAAGGGAACTGCTGCACTTGCCATAGGCAGATCCGGCTACATCCCATTAAACAAGCGCTGGAAAAGCTTTGCAGAAAGCTTCACCCGATCGTTTGTATCCCTGAACCTCTCGCAGTTTCCTGAAACACTGATAGAATCCGCGCTTTTCGGGCACAAAAAAGGCGCGTTTACAGGTGCCGTGGAAGACTACCAGGGAGTTTTTGAAACCTGCAGCCCGCACGGTGCGATTCTGCTCGATGAAATCGGCGAGGTGTCAGAGCCCATACAGATCAAGCTGCTCCAGGTCCTACAGGAGCGCATTTTCACGCCGGTGGGGTCCCAGAAGCGCAGCAGGTTCAAGGGACGCGTAATAGCGGCCACCAACAGGCCGATAGAAGATATCCGGGAGCGAAGAATCTTTCGTGATGATTTCTATTACCGTCTCTGCTCCGACATAATCACGGTACCCCCGCTTAGATGGAGAATCCAGGAAAACCCCAGGGAACTCGACATGCTGCTTAGCTTCACCGTAAAGCGCCTGGTGGGAAAACACTCCCGGGAGCTCACCGACATGGTAAAAAACGCGGTGGACCACGAACTTGGTCCTGATTATCCATGGCCCGGCAACGTTCGGGAACTGGAGCAGTTTGTCCGCAGGATTCTTCTGAAAGGAACCAACAGCAGCACCGAGCCGGTATTTGAATCAGGCACACTCGACAGAAAGCTTATCACAGGAATTGAGTACGGTAACATCGATGCAGCCTCCCTGATTTCCGGCTACTGCTACCTTCTCTACCAGCGCCACAACAATTTCGAGGAGGTTGCCAGAAGAACCGGCCTGGACCGCAGAACAGTCAAGAAATACATACAGGACTGGGACACCTCGGCAGACGAGGTGCAGTCTTCCTAAAAACCCCTCCCTTGAACCCTACCTTATTTCGCTGTGATACTGCTGGACCGATTTTGCCGCAGGCTCCCCATCCCTGCGCGCTGCAATACCCTTTGCTGCGGCCATTGCTGCGGCAGTGGTGGTTATGTAGGGAACCTTGAACCTGATTGCTGTTTTTCGTATATAGGAATCGTCCTCCTGGCCGGATTTTCCCACCGGAGTGTTTATCACCAGGTGAACCTCGCGGTTCTTTATGGCATCCACTATATCCGGCCGCCCGTGCCCTAGTTTTCTTAAAACATTGGCCTCGATTCCCTGGCTCGCCAGAAACTCGCTGGTCCCTTTTGTTGCGTATATGCTGAAACCCAGGTCGGCAAACTGGCGTGCAGGCTCCACAACGCTGCTCTTGTCAGAATCCGCCACGGTGATAAGAACACTG
>JAWLEU010000044.1:0-14459 GCA_041685965.1 Desulfosalsimonas sp. | reverse complement strand
ATTCATAAGTTCGGTGACGAATTGTCTTGGTCCTATCAAACCAATGAAAGAGGCTTTGACTTGATAAATCCGAAATTCGAATATCGAAATTCGCGCGCGGGCATCCCGTAAGGGATAAACAAATTCAAAATTCCAATAAGGACATAATGTCCGAAACATAGAGAAAACTCCTCTGCTGACTCAATTCAGTTAAGGTTGAATTTTGCTGGTTCTGTTTCATATTTTGGTCATTCGTGCTTGTTTCGTGCTTCGTGTTTCGGATTTCGGATTTTTCAGGGTCGTTTCAGATCCCAATAGTGAACCTGCTGTCGGGATTGTAATGTCACTGTATTTATGACTGCGTGTACTTAGACGTAAATAAGATTCACCCGCAGCGGTGGGTGCTCCCATACACCCGGCAGGGGAAGGAGATGCTGGGACTTGACTGTCAGCCAGAACAACTCGGTCTTTATATCTCTTAGTTTCCCGTCTTCAGGAGGAAGCGCGGGGGCGGTGTGTGCATAAGATACCCTGAACAGAAAAATCCCGTCTTTTCCGTTTTGATCCAGCATGTAAAAACGCTTTAATTCCCGTACCTGCATGGAATTTCGCTCTGCAACCTGATCCATTTCCTTTGCGCTCAAGCTCATCAGAACCATCTTGGCAACACCCTGTTCGGAATAGCGATTCAGGGAACGCGATTCGCTGCTGGATACATATACGGTCGAGATAAAGGGCAGCCTGCGCAGGTACTGGGCAGCAACGCTTGCAGCCGTGCGCCGCCCGCCGCTCATCTCCGGCAGGCCGTAGTATTCAAAGAATTTTTTCTGTACGTCTTCAGCGTATTTTTCACCCTTTTCGTAAACATCCTTTGATATATAGCGCAAATGCCGGGCCAGGTCCTCTGCAGCCTCTGCAATGGGCCAGTCTATGCGCACGTGGAAATGGGAAAGATAATAGCGGTGCTTGGACTTTGCCTGGCTGGTGTCGCGCTGGATTAAAAGCGCGTAGTCCACCGGCAGCAGATCTTTTAAAAAGTTGTAGAAATGAACTGAATCAAGAAATTTCTGGCTTCTGTCAAAATCCGGCCCCAGCGACAGGGTCTTGGACCTTAGCAGGTTGGTCTTGGTGGTTTTGTTGGACTCGAAAAACCGGATATACTTCTTGTAGGCTTCGGGAATCGCATCTTCGGCGAAAATCACAAGAAAGGAGTTATGAAGGCTGTATTCATCCTTGGGAAGGCGGGCGCGGGGCTTTAATTCCTTTCTTTCCACAAACGGATACGGGGTATTGTTGTTTTTGAAGTTTTCGTAGGATTCTTTAAGTGAATGGGCAAGTATAAACTGGTCGAGCTCATCTCGGAGCAGCTCGTAATAAGATCGTCTAAGCCTGTTTTCTAAACTCAGTTCCTCCCTGGTGCGCCAGTACAAAGAACTTTCTCCTTTTAAGCAACGGTTTGAGGCGGGCCGGCAGCATTTTTAAAAAATGATAACGTGTTTTTCCTGAATTGTCAAACAATTATCAGCGCATCTGCCTCCCGGCCCGTTGAGAAAGCCTTGCCCTGAAACGGTACCCGATCAACAAAAGCAAAATGATAGCCGCCTGTCAGTCCGTGTCCGACCCTCCCAGGGCCTCGACTCCCGGCAGGGGCTTTCCCTCCAGCAGTTGCAGAAAGGCGCCTCCGCCAGTGGAGATATAGGAGAACCTGTCGGTCTGGCCCGTGCTGTGGATTGCCACGTCAGTGTCGCCGCCGCCGACAATGGAAAGCGCATAGGAGTCTGCCACGCTGTATACCATGGATATGGTTCCCCGGCTGAATGCATCTATTTCGAACATGCCCATGGGACCGTTCCAGACAATTGTCTTTGCGTTATAAAGCGCTTCGTCGAAAAGGCGGGAGGTTGCAGGACCTATATCCAGGGCCATCCAGTTTTCCGGAATTTCCTGGATGGGAACGATCTTTGTTTCGGCCTTCGGATCCGGCTCCGGGGCCACAACCGCGTCCACCGGAAGATAAAACTTGATCCCTTCTTTTATGGCCCTTTGTCTGAGCTCGCCTGCTGCATCCACAAGTTCGTCTTCCACCTTGGAACGACCCAGATCAAAGCCAATGGACTTTAAAAACGCGTTTGCCATGGCCCCGCCGATGATGAACTTATTGACCCTGGAAAGCATGTTTTCCAGCGCTCCGAACTTGCCGGAGACCTTTGCCCCGCCTATAATGGCAACCAGAGGCCTCCGGGGTTTTTCCATGGCGTCCTTGAAATACTTGAGCTCTTTTAGCAGAAGAAACCCTGCTGCAGCCTCTTTGAAGTGGTGAACAATGCCTTCTACTGATGCATGAGCCCTGTGGGATACCGCAAACGCGTCGTTTACATATACATCTGCCAGGGAGGCAAGCTTGGAGGCGAACTCAGGATCGTTTTTTTCCTCGCCCGCGTGAAAACGAAGGTTTTCAAGGAGCACAACTTCATTTTCCCCCATACCGGCGACCTGCTTTTCAACCTCATCTCCTGCGCAGTCAGGTGCCAGCTCCACATCCTGTCCGAGCAGTCTGCCCAGGCGCTTGGCAACCGGTGCCAGGCTCAGCTCTTCGACCCGCTTGCCTTTGGGGCGCCCCATATGGGACATGATAACAAGGCTGCCCCTGTGGTCCAGGATATAATGCAGGGTGGGCAGCACCTCCCTTATCCGTGTATCGTCAGTTATATTCTGGTGCTCATCCAGGGGAACATTTAAGTCCACGCGTACAAGAACCTTTTTGCCTTCCAGGTCCAGCTCCTTGACGGATTTCATTTACAACCCTCCTTTCCGGCTTTTTCAGGATTTTATGCCGCCGGCGCCTTTCTTTTGTTTGCGCAGGTGTATGGACTTTTTCCTGGCCCATCTCTGGAAAAAAGAAATATTGCCGGCCTGATAGGCACGATCCACTTTTTCGTCCTCCACCCTGAGGCCTCCGCCGCGCCTGATTGCGGTTTTCAGGCAGGCGGTGTTATGCTCGCATACCATGCACACTTCCGGGGTCTCGCGCAGGCCGTTTTCCGCCATGGGAAAAACCAGCTCGAGCACTCCGAAACATTCCGGACGATTTTCAGAATCAGTCATATTCACCCGTGAATTTTGCGAGCTCCTGCTCATACTGGGCACACATTCTTCTTATATGACCGGCATCCGCAAAACTGTAATACCTCCGGTCGCCGATTACTATGTGCTCGTGCACGGTGATGCCGGTGCTCATGCAGGCAAAAACCAGGCGCCTGGTGATCGTGACATCCGCAGGCGAAGGATCAGGGTCACCCGAGGGATGATTGTGGGCAAAGATCACTGCTGCTGCCCTGTAATCGAGGGCCTTTTTCACCACCTCCCTGGGATAGACTGCACCGGCGGTCAGAGTCCCCTCAAAGAGAACTTCCGTGTCTACCACCCTGTTTTTGGCGTCGAGAAACAAGACCTTGAAACATTCCCTGCCTTTGCCTGCCATGCTGTGATACAGGTAATCAAACAGGGCCCTGGCATTGCTCACCGGATCAGACTGGACCACCTTTTTTTCAAGATAACGCTGTGCAACCGCCGGGACAAGTTTGACGCCGAAAACATTTTTCGGGCCTATTCCCTGAATTTCGCAGAGTTCATTCACGGCGGCATCCAGCACGCCAGGCAGTGTCTGAAACCTCTGCATGGCCTGCTTTGCGGGCTCCTTGCAGTCCTTTTGAGGTGTCGCAAGGGTTAAAAGCAGTTCCACCACTTCGTAGTCGTGAAATCCGCTCAAGCCGGACTCCAGAAATTTCTCCCGCAGCCTGCGCCTGTGGCCCTCTCCCTTATGCCGCTGATTCTGCTCCATAAAGCCGGTTTTAAACTTATAACAGGTTCGGATTAGGGTATCCGGATTCGGGTTTTTTATTCCACGTCCTCGAGCTCGGATTTAAGACTCCGGGTCATCAGCTGGTGTACAGCTTCCCGCGGTTTTAATCCCTCATAGAGCAACGCATACACCGAATCCGCGATCGGCATTTCAATATCGAGCTTTTTTGCCATGTTGCGCACCGACTTGGCAGTGCGCACGCCCTCGGCCACCATGGCCATGCTCGACAGTATTTCATCCAGGCTTTTTCCCTCCCCGATCATTTTGCCCACAGTATGATTCCTGCTGAGTGAACCGGTGCATGTAAGAACAAGGTCCCCCACCCCGCTTAACCCTGCAAAGGTATGAGGATTTGCCCCCAGCCGGATTCCCAGCCTGCGGATTTCAGTCAGACCCCGGGTGATGAGGGCTGCACGGCTGTTTAAGCCGAGCCCGAGCCCGTCGACTATTCCGGAAGCGATTGCTATGACGTTTTTGACTGCGCCTCCCAGCTCAACTCCTATAACGTCGGGATTAGTATACACCCTGAAATACTGGGTCGCAAATACCTGCTGCACGTATGCAGCCAGTTCGGGATCCTGTGCTGCCGCGGTTACCACGGTGGGATTTTCCCTGGCCACCTCCCCGGCAAAACTGGGGCCTGAAAGCACTGCCAGGCGGTCTCTGTGCTTCGGCATCACCTCCGATAGCACACCTGTCATTGTAAGATGACTGCTGTTCTCTATTCCCTTGGCTGCTGATACCAGAACGGTTCTGTTTTCAATGCTGCCGGCAGCCCGGCCTGCCACTTCCCGCATTACATGAGACGGCACAACCATGACTACCAGGTCCTTGTCCGCAGCCACCCGGCCCAGATCATCTGATACCTGTATATTTTCCGAAAGCCGGATGCCGGGCAGAAAAACATTGTTTTCACGATCCCGGTCTATGCTTTGGCAGACCTCTTTTTCATAAGCCCACAAATCAGGCCTGTAACCCTTGGCCCCGAGCATTGCGGCAATAGCTGTGCCCCAGCTTCCTGCACCTATAACCCCTATTTTAGTTGTAGCGTTGTGAGCATCCATTCTTACCACCTCAGAGTCCTAATCCCCCTGCTGCGCTTCTTCATCCGTTTCAGGGGCTTCCTGTTCCGCCAGTCTCGCCGCGCTTACCATACGCTCATAGGATTCCATGCCTATGAGCTTGACTCCCTGGGTATTTCTGCTGATCACCGAGATGTCAGCAATCGCCATGCGGATTATCTTTCCCGCATCCGTTATCAGCATCACCTCGTCTTCATCGCTTACCACCAGTATGGTCACCACCTTGCCGTTGCGCTCGTTGGTCTTTATTGTGATCACTCCCTTGCCGCCGCGTTTCTGAACAGGATATTCATCTATTAGGGTTCGCTTGCCGTATCCGTTTTCAGTAACTGTGAGCAGAGTTTCGCCATAGGTAAGCACTTCCATGCCCACCAGCTCATCGCCGGAAACAAGGTTCATGCCGCGCACGCCCATTGAATTGCGCCCGGATGCCCGGATGTCTGATTCACGGAACCGTATTGATTTGCCGAAAAGCGAACACAGAAACACCTGGCGGGTGCCGTCTGTAAGCCTGGCCGAGATGAGCTCGTCGCCTTCAGCCAGGTTTATGGCAATAATCCCGCCTGCCCTCGGCCTGGAAAAAGCCATGATATCCGTCTTTTTGAGCAGGCCCTTTCTGGTAGCCATAAGCACGTAGCTGCCGGGCAGAAACTCGGGCACTGCAACAACAGTTGTCAGGCGCTCGTCCGGTGCAAAGTTGAGCAGGTTCACCACTGCCTTACCCTTGCTTGTCCTTCCCCCCCTGGGAATGTCATACACCTTGCACCAGTATACCCTGCCCCGGTTTGTAAAAAACATGAAGGTGTGATGTGTTGAGGCCACAAACAGATGGGACACAAAGTCCTCGTCCCTGGTGCCCATGCCGGTTTTCCCCTTGCCGCCCCTGTGCTGCTTGCGGTAAAGGGTTATGGGGTTGCGCTTTATATATCCGGCATTGGTTATGGTGACGACCATGTCTTCCTGTACGATCATATCCTCCATGGTGATTTCTCTGGTCTCGGATACGATCTTGGTCCGCCTCTGGTCTCCGAAAGTCTCCTGGATCTCTGTCAGTTCGTCTTTTATGATCTGCAGAACCAGCCGCTCACTGGACAGAATTTCTTTGTAACGTGCGATTGCCTCGAGCACATCCGCATGTTCCTGCTTGATCTTGTCGCGTTCCAGGCCCGTGAGCCTCTGCAGGCGCATGTCTAGTATCGCCTGGGCCTGGGCATCGGAGAGCTCGAAGCGTTGTATGAGCTGCCCCTTGGCCTCTGCCGGAGAAGCCGCGTTCCTGATCAGTGACACCACCTCGTCGAGATTGTCCAGTGCAACGATCAGGCCTTCCAGAATATGGGCGCGGGCTTCCGCCTTTCTCAGATCGTGGCGGGTGCGGCGGACGATAACCTCCTTGCGGTGGACCACGAAGTGCTCGAGTATCGCCTTGAGGTTCATCTGTTCCGGCCTGCGGTTTACCACCGCCAGGAAGATGATTCCGAAATTTGACTCCAGCGGCGTATGCTTGTAGAGCATGTTTAAAATCACTTCTGCCACCTGGTCCTTTTTCAGGGCAATGGCCACGCGTATGCCTTCCTTGTCAGACTCGTCGCGGACATACTTGATGCCATCGAGCTGCTTTTCCCTTATCAGGACTGCTATCTTTTCAATCAACGCGGCCTTGTTGACCTGGTAGGGCAGCTCCTTGACCACGATAATTTCGTTTTTGGTCTTTTTTTCCTTCTCTATATCTATTCTTGCCCGTATCCGAAGCTTGCCCCGGCCGGTATGATAGGCTCGGCGTATTCCCTCTGTGCCGTATATTATGCCTCCGGTGGGAAAATCCGGCCCCGGCATATACTCGATTAATTCTTCTATGGTGATTTCGCTGTTTTCGATGAGGGCTTTTATGGCTTCTGCCAGCTCGGAAAGATTGTGGGGCGGTATATTTGTAGCCATGCCCACGGCAATACCCGAAGAACCGTTTAGCAGAAGAGAAGGTATCTTGGCAGGCAGCACCATGGGCTCGTTTAATGTTTCGTCATAATTGAGCTGCCAGTCCACCGTCTCCTTGTCTATATCCTCGAGCATCTGGTGGGCCAGCCGGGTCATGCGCACCTCTGTATAACGCATCGCCGCGGGAGGATCCCCGTCCACAGAGCCGAAGTTTCCCTGGCCGTCTACAAACGGATACCTGAGGGTGAATTTCTGCGCCATGCGGACTGTGGCATCGTATACCGCAGAATCCCCGTGGGGGTGATACTTACCTATAACATCACCGACTATGCGTGCGGACTTTTTATACGGCTTGTTCCAGTCGTTTCTCAGTTCGCGCATGGCAAACAGAATCCTGCGGTGCACGGGCTTCAAACCGTCGCGCACGTCAGGCAGCGCCCTGCCGATGATTACGCTCATGGCGTAATCCAGGTAGGACTGCCGCATTTCGCTGTCTATTGCAATTTCATTTATCCGCTGCTGAATTTCGCTCATTTAAGCTCCTGGTCAGGATTCCGGTTTCTTTGGAAACACTGGTTTACACACGGCACAAACTCTGCCTGGCCGTTTTCGGGCAGACCGGATACAGCTTTCCTTGATCAGACCGGGCTGCAAACACCCGGGGCGCCCGGGATAGGGCCGGTCTTTGTGGTTTCCGTTTTTTTTAACTTTCTACCTGCTGACAAGACCGAGGGCCAGCAGCACCAGAACCGCCTCAAAGGCGTACATGGCCGGAAAACTCTGTGCGAAATGATATACGATGCCGCCGCCAACGATAACCGGTACGCCGAAAACTACCAGGATTCCGATTTTTCTGCTGATAGACTCGATTGTATTCATGCATCAACTCCTGTAAGAAGAATCTTTTTTGTTTATCAGGCCTCTATGATCATTGACATGCCCATGCCCCCTCCGATGCACATGGAAATCAGGCCGGTTTTCGCGCCCGTATCACCCATCATGTGAGCGGCTGTAACCATCTGCCTGGCGCCGGTGCATCCTATGGGATGGCCCAGAGAAATGCCGCTGCCGTAACGATTGGGCTTTTCCGTGGCAATGCCCAGCTCCTTCATGCAGGCTATGGCCTGGGCGGCAAAGGCCTCGTTTAACTCTATGACATCCAGTTCATCCACACTCATGCCCGTTTTTTTAAGCACTCTTCGGATTGCCGGAATCGGCCCCAGTCCCATGTATGCAGGATCCACACCGCCGGAGGCAAAGCTGCGGATCTTCGCCATGGGCTTTAGCCCCAGGGCATCAGCCCGCTGTCTGCTCATAAGCACAACAGCAGCAGCCCCGTCGTTCACACCCGAAGCATTGCCCGCAGTTACAGTGCCATCTTTTTTAAACACGGGCTTTAACTTTGCCATTTTCTCCATATCTGTTTCCATGGGCCGCTCGTCAGTGTCGACCACCACGTCGCCCTTGCGGGTCTTTACGGTTACCGGTGCGATTTCCCTTGCAAACGTGCCGTCCGCAATTGCCGCACACGCCCGGTTGTGGCTCAAAACCGAAAGTTCGTCCTGCTCCTGCCTTGTAATTCCATATTTTCCCACGATATTTTCAGCAGTTACCCCCATGTGATAGCCGTAAAAAATCTCGTAGAGCCCGTCGTAAACCATCAGGTCAAGGACCTCCCCCTTGCCTGTGACCTCCATGCGGTGGCCCCACCTGGCCTTGGGAAGCGCCATGGGCGCACAGCTCATGCTCTCCTGGCCGCCCGCCACCACGACTTCGGCCTCGCCGCACATAATTGAGGCGGCGCCGAGCGCAATGGACTTGAGCCCTGAGGCACAAACCTTGTTTACCGTGTATGCAGGGGTTTCCTTGGGCATTCCCGCCCGGATCATGGCCTGCCGGGCCGGGTTCTGTCCCTGGCCTGCCATAAGCACGTTGCCCATGATCACTTCGTCAAAGGCGGTTTCCTGCGCCTGGTCATCCCATTGAGCGGCATTTTTCTCAAGCTCTGTTTCTCCCTGGTCCCGGAAAGGATCAGGCGCCGCCGCTTTCATCTCATTGCTCAGCCCCGGCCTTAGCCCGGCGCGCTTTACTGCCTCCCTGATTGCCAGGCTGCCCAGATCCACTGCGGTAACGTCCTTTAAGGAACCGCCGAATGAACCGACCGGCGTCCTGGCTGCACTGACTATCACAACTTCTTGCATATCCGCATCCTCCTTGCTATCTTTATCTGATTATGGAAACCTTTGTGCAGACAAGTCTTTAAAATTAAACAATTTATTGTTATTTTAATAAATTAATTATAATACCAGATTTACGTTTCAAATACAAGAACAAACCCCGGACAGCCGAACCATGTGCCTTATTTCCATAGCCCTTGAGGCTCATCCAGAGTATCCGATGATTATAGCAGCCAACCGGGACGAATTTTACAGCCGGCCCACCTCGCCCCTTGCCTTCTGGGACGACAACCCGCAAATTCTTGCCGGAAAGGACCTGCAAAGCAGGGGAACATGGCTGGGGGTGACGCGCAGCGGTAAAATCGCAGCGGTGACAAACTACAGGGATCCTTCATCAATGACACCCAGGGGAGAATCAAGGGGCAAGCTTGTAAGGGCTTACCTGGAGGGAAACACCAGACCCGAAGACTACCTTGCGGAGGTTGAAAAAAAAAGAGACCGATACATGGGATTCAACCTTCTGGCAGGCGATACGCGTCAGATGTGGTGGTATTCCAACAAAGACGGCGGAATAGTGAAGCTCTCGCCCGGAATTCACGCTTTAAGCAACCATCTTTTAGACACCCCGTGGCCCAAAACCGAAACAATAAAACGCAAACTACATGCACTTATCACCAGCAGCCGGATGATAGAGCCTCACCAGGTGCTTGATCTGCTGTTTGACAGGACTGTGCCGCCCGACCAAAGCCTGCCTGATACAGGAGTCGGACTTCAGTGGGAGCGAATGCTTTCCCCGGTGTTTGTTGCAAGCGCTGGTTACGGGACGCGCAGCTCCTCGGTTATACTGGTCGACAACTCTGGCAGGCTGGTTTTCTGCGAACGAAGCTTTTCGCTCACAGAAAGCGTACCCCTGCCCGAACAAACCCGCTGCTTTGAGATCAAGATCCCCTGAAAAACCCGCCGCCGGGCTCCCCGGCAAAGAAACACTTTTCTGCTTCTGAAAAATGGTCTATAATAAAAACGATGTTCATCTTTCCCGTACAAACTCTAAAGCGGAGGGCATCATGGCAGAGGAGAAATTCTGGAAAAAATCCTGGGATGAAGGAATCTCAGACCTGGACCCGCAAAACTGGGAGATATCCTATGTCGACGCGATAAGACCGGCATTTGAAAACTCCCCTGAAACCGCAGCCCTTATTTTCATGGATGTCAAAATTACGTTTGCAGAACTCGACCGATATTCCAACCGGTTTGCAAACATGCTCATTCAGCAGGGCATAGGCAAGGGCGACGTGGTCGGCATAAATCTGCCCAACATCCCGGAATATGTTATCGCCTGGCTCGGCGCACTCAAGGCGGGCTGCATAGTATCAGGGGTTTCACCACTTCTTTCCGCTGAAGAAATGCACAACCAGCTCGAAGACTGCGGGGCATCTGCCCTGGTTACCCTGGACGCAGCATTTGCCGGCCGAGTGGAAAAAATCGCAGCAAAACTTCCTGAGCTCAAGCTGGTAATTGCCTGCAGCGTGGGCGGGTTTCTGCCCCTGCTCAAAAAAACTGCCGGCAGGGTTTTAGGCAAAATACCCAAAGGCCGGGTTACGCCGATTACCGGCAAGAGGGTGCTTACAATTGAGGAAATCATAAAGACCCGCAATTACCAGGACCAGCATCCGGAAGTCGAGCTCACCCCTGACGATATAGCATACATACAATACACGGGCGGCACCACGGGGCCGCCCAAGGGAGCCATGCTCACGCACAGAAACGTGGTGGCGGATCTTCTTATAGTCCAGAGCTGGCTCGGCTGGGAAAGAGGCACCGGCTCGGCACTTTCAGGGTTTCCGTTTTTCCACATCGCAGGGATGTTTTTCAACAAGAACTGCATTTACCTGGGCTGGACCCAGATACTTATCCCGGATCCCAGAAACACCGACCACATATGCGATCAGCTTGCAAAATACAAGCCCAGGGCCCTGGTAAACGTGCCCTCGCTTTTCCAGCTCCTGATAGCCAGCCCGAAGTTTGCACAGCTTGATCACTCACGTCTGGATACCTGTGTTTCAGCGGCATCACCGTTTCCGGAGGAATCCCAGAAGGCCCTGGAGGCTGTCGTGGGCAGGGGAAAACTAGTGGAGGCCTACGGCATGACTGAAACCTCGCCCTTGACCGTGGTAAACCCTTATCGCGGAAAGAAAAAGCTCGGCAGTATAGGGCTGCCACTGCCAAACACCGACGTAAAGCTCATAGATCCGGGAACCGGGCGCGAAGCAGCACAGGGCGAGGCCGGAGAAATCTGCATAAAGGGACCCCAGGTAATGGCGGGTTATTTAAACAGGCCTGAAGAAACACAAAAAGCCATTGATAAAGACGGATACATGCACACGGGCGACGTGGGGATATTTGATGAAGAAGGATACCTCAAAATAGTTGACCGAACAAAGGACATGGTTATTGTCAGCGGATTCAAGGTGTTTTCCAGGAAGGTGGAAGATGTTTTAAGCCGGCATCCGGCAATTGAAATGGTGGCCATTATAGGTACCCAAAACCCGGCGCGCCCCGGCTCCGAACTGGTGCGGGCATATGTAACGCTTTCGCAGCAATACGCTGCCGCAGAAGACAAAGAGGCTCTCAAAAAAGAGATCCTCGATTTTGCAAAAGAGAAACTCTCTGCCTACGAGGTGCCCAAAGAAATCGAGTTCCGCGGGGAACTGCCTCTTACTGCGGTGGGAAAAATCGACAAAAAGCAGCTTCGAAAAGAAACATCCTGAAGCGCCGGCAATTATCTTATCTGCATTGGTATTCCGGCCACCATAAGAGTGACCCTGTCTGCCCTTGCTGCGACATGCTGATTGGCAAAACCCGCAAGATCCCTAAAGCGCCTTGCCATGGGGTTTTCAGGCACAATGCCCGAGCCCACCTCGTTTGAAACCACCAGCACAGGACAGGACGCAGCATTAAGAACTTCAGCCAGGGTATTTACCTGCTCCATTACCTGCTCATCTTTTTCATGGCGCGCCATGAGGTTGCTCACCCACAGGGTGAGGCAATCCACGACTACCACGTCCGCGACTGCACCATGCTCACGAATTGCACCGGCAAGCTCGATCGGGGCTTCCACGGTTGTCCATTTCCGGCCCCTTTCCTGCTGATGGCGAAACACGCGGGCCTGCATCTCCTCGTCTGCCGGAACGCAGGTGGCGGCGAATATATTGGTTCCGCCTGCGGCCGCTTCTGCAAGCTCAAGTGCATAACTGCTTTTTCCGCTCCTGCATCCGCCCAGTACCAGATGAACCTGTTTTTCTGCCATTTCTCAGTTCTCAATGCCGGTTCTTGCGGGCACGCCATCTTCAAAGTAATGACGCACCGGGGTCATTTCGGTTATAAGATCAGCCTTTTCCATCACTTTGGGCGCCCCGCCCCTGCCTGTAAACACGAGTTCCACTCCTTCGGGCTTTGCCTCTATCACGTCGAGCAGGTCCTTTTCAGTGAGGACCCCTGATCCGTATGCCACGTTGGCCTCTTCCAGCACAACGAGATCATAAGTACCAGAGCGCATGGCCTCGTACACTGCTGCAAGCCCTTTTTCCGCGGCTTCCATGTCTTTCGGGTCCGGTTTGCCACGGATAAAGCGGCCTGTACCGAACTGGTCCACTGTGATACGGTCGGAAAGTCGATGTAAGGCCCGAATTTCGCTGTATTCGCCCTTTTTCATGAACTGAGCGATATAGACCCTTAGCCCCGCACCTGCAGCGCGCAGCGAAAGACCAAGTGAGGCAGTGGTCTTGCCCTTGCCGTCTCCGGTATATACCTGAATATAACCCTTTTCCAAAAGATTCTCCTTGTAGTCCCGAATTTCCGCACAACCCCTTGCGGATAACTTCTTTTACCACAAACCCGGTACATGTAAAAGCCTCTTAATTTGCACCACGGAAAAAGCTTCTCACATAGCCCGATGTTTTTGCGGGAAGGCATTTTGCATTGACAGAATATACCGCTCGGTATAAAAAGTCCTCATGGAATCATACGAACCCACCAAATCAGAGCGGACCCGCAGGCACATAATTGAAAAGGCCGCCCCTGTAATTAACAAAAAGGGCGCCGCCGGAACATCCATCGCTGATCTGGCTGAAGCCACCGGCCTGACAAAGGGCGGCATATACGGCAATTTCAGCAGCAAGGAAGAGCTGGTTGCAGCGGTTTACGACTACCACACGGAAACCATAAACCGGATTTTCCGGAAACAGACCGCAAATGCCGAGACTCCGGGGCAGAAGATTGCAGCATACCCGTCTTTTTTCAGCGAGCTGTATAAATTCATGACAGACTACGGAGGATGCCCTGTATTAAATACAGCGGCTGAAGCAGACGACACCAATCCTGTTTTGCGCCGCAAAGTATCCGGAACCGTGCTGTCATGGAAAAAACAGGCCGCAGACCTGATAAAAGCGGGCATAAAAACAGGGGAAATCAAACCTGACACTGATGCCGAGCAAATCGCGGCTCTCATGCTTTCCCTGTTTGAAGGCGCAGGAGTTCTTGCCAGGGTGACCGGAGACAACTCATTTGCAAAAGAAGCCATCGAACAGATTGATGCGCTTGTTTGCGGCATCAAAGCCTGAAATCCGTGTAAATGCCGGCTGTCAAGTTTTTGCTTGACTGAAAGGCCGGCTTAAGAAATTTTTTTGTTTTTTGAACCCAAACCCAACATCAAGGGGGGAAATGATGATGCATGATCCTTTGTTTCAGACGATATCCGTCAACAAGACAGAGTTGAAAAACCGGATATACATGCCTGCAATGCACCTGGGTATGGCAGACAATTTCCACGTCACCGAACAGATAAACGCCTTTTACCGGGAGCGCGCAAAAGGCGGTGCCGCCATGATATGCGTGGGTTACGCCACCATTGACGAGCTTTCCGGAAACAGTCTCAATATCGGAGCACACAAAGATGAGTTCGTGCCGGGATTAAAAAGCCTGGCTGACGCAATCCGCGAAAACGGGGCAAAAAGCGCGGTGCAGCTCAACCATGCCGGCCGGTACAACTTTTCGTTTTTTATAGACGGCAGGCAGCCTGTTGCCCCTTCCGCAATAGCCTCCAGAATGACCAAGGAAACCCCGCGCGCACTTGAAAAAGATGAAATAAAACAGATAGTGGAAAGTTTTGCAAAAGCAGCCGGCCGGGTAAAACAGGCAGGCTTTGACGCAGTGGAGGTCCTGCACGGAACCGGTTATCTCATAAGCGAGTTCCTGTCACCGCTTACCAACAAGCGCGAGGATGAATACGGAGGCAGTTTTGACAACCGCATACGGTTCGGCCTGGAGGTGATGAGCGCCATAAGGGACACAGTGGGGCCGGACTATCCCCTGATAGTGCGCATGAACGGAAATGACTTCATGCAGGACGGCCAGGGCCGCGACGAGCTG